>CP089984.1:6890000-7190000 GCA_037157815.1 Sorangiineae bacterium MSr11954 | reverse complement strand
TACTGCAACTTGGCAGTGAGTTTCGGGACATTCTGCGTAGGATAGGTGGGAGACTTTGAAGTCGGGCCTCTGGGTTCGATGGAGTCACCGTTGAAATACCACCCTGGATGTTCTGGGATTCTAACCTGCGCCCATGACCTGGGCGGGGGACACTGCCTGGTGGGCAGTTTGACTGGGGCGGTCGCCTCCTAAATCGTAACGGAGGCGTGCGAAGGTTCCCTCAGCCTGATTGGAAACCAGGCGTAGAGTGCAAACGCACAAGGGAGCTTAACTGCGAGACCGACAGGTCGAGCAGGTGCGAAAGCAGGCGTTAGTGATCCGGTGGTCCCGAATGGAAGGGCCATCGCTTATCGGATAAAAGGTACTCTGGGGATAACAGGCTGATCACTCCTGAGAGTTCACATCGGCGGAGTGGTTTGGCACCTCGATGTCGGCCCATCGCATCCTGGGGCTGGAGCAGGTCCCAAGGGTTCGGCTGTTCGCCGATTAAAGCGGTACGCGAGCTGGGTTTAAAACGTCGTGAGACAGTTTGGTCCCTATCTGCCGTGGGCGAAGGATACTTGAGAGGAGCTGACCATAGTACGAGAGGACCTGGTTGGACGCACCTCTAGTGAGCCAGTTGTCACGCCAGTGGCATAGCTGGGTAGCTATGTGCGGAACGGATAACCGCTGAAAGCATCTAAGCGGGAAGCCGGCCTCAAGACAAGGTATCCCAGGCCGCAAGGCCTCTAAAGACCCCTCGTAGACCACGAGGTCGATAGGCTGGGGATGGAAGTCCTGTAAAGGGCGGAGTTGACCAGTACTAATAGGTCGTGAGGCTTAACCATGTCTCTAAGGCAAACATCGTTTGCACCGACCGCCGCGCATGCGCGAGCCGGTCGCGTGAAGCTCGCACCCAGGATTGGGTTTGCGAAGCTCGCGCTTTAGCAACCGTTTCGAAAAGACGATCTTTTCACTGACCAACAAGACACGGTCGGAAACGTGGAAACCCACAGTTTCCGGTGGTGATCTCGAGGAGGCCACACCCGATCCCATCCCGAACTCGGAAGTTAAGCTCCTCGGAGCCGATGGTACTGCACGGGAAGCCGTGTGGGAGAGTAGGACGCCGCCGGGATTTCTTATGAGGGCTCGAATCTTTCAGATTCGAGCCTTTTCTTTTTTGTCGCTGCGCATCGCGTGTGCGGCTGGGCGCCTGCGGCGTAGCGGTACAAGCTGCGCTGCGGGAACGTTCGACGCGGGGTTGTCGCTGCACATCGCGTGTACGACCCAGCGCCTACGGCGTATCTGCACAGGCCGCGCCGAGGGACGTGCGGCGTGGGGGTCGTCGCTGCGCATCGCGTGTGCGGCTGGGCGCCTGCGGCGTAGCGGTACAAGCCGCGCCGGGGGAACGGGCAGCACAGGTTTGTCGCTGCGCATCGCGTGTGCGACCCTGGCGCCTGCGGCGTAGCGGTACGAGCCACGCCGAGAGGACGTGCGGCATGGGTCGTCGCTGCGCATCGCGTGTGCGGCTGGGTGCCTACGGCGTATACGCACAGGCCGCGCCGAGGGACGTGCGGTGCGGGTTTGTCGCTGCGCATCGCGTGGACGACTCTGGGCGCCTACGGCGTAGCGGTACAAGTCGCGTCGAGGGGACGTGGGGCGGTGGTCGACGTTTCCGGATTAGGAGCGGCGGCGGCGGCGTGCGAAGAGGAGCGCAAATGCCAGGCTCGAAGCGGCAGTTGCGGGGCCCGTGCCGTAGCTTGTGCCGGCTGCAACGCAGTCGCACCCGTCGGAGCTGGGGCTAGCGGGATGGGGATCATCGCCGGCATCTCCGCCTGCGTTGGTGCCGGCATCGCGTGGACGGCTGCCTGCGTCGCGAGGGAGACCCGAATCGGGCGGACTTGCGTCGCCCGCATCTGCGTCGGTGCCGGCATCGCCCCCATCTGCGCCGGCGTCGATCTCGTCCTCCACCTCGTAGGCGCCGATGTCGATGGTGCCGGCGGCGATGCGTGGTTTTCCGCGTTGGTCGGTGGTGAGCAGCGCTGTGTTGTTTCCGGAGTTGATGGCGGGGCTGCCGGCGAGGAGCGCGTGCGTCTTCGTGAAACCGCCGTTGTCGGCGAGCGGGGCCGCCTGGGGTGCGGTGTTCGGCTTGTCGCTGGGGGCGTTCAGCGCGCATGTTGCGTCGCTGGAGAGGTTGTTTCCTTCGGTGACGATGCCCCCGCGGCCGAGCGAGCAGCGCGCGCCGGTGCCGCCGAGGAGCGTGTTGCGCAGATAGACCGTCCCCGCGTTGCTGGTCCAGATCGAGGGCGACGAGCTGCCGATGGCGGTGACATTGAGGAGCCGAAAGGTCACGCCGTCGCTGTATGTCCAGAAGTCGCCGGCCTGTCGGCCCGTGTTGCCCGAGAAGGTCGAGTTGCGGATGACCGCGGTACCCCCCTGGAGCTGCAATCCGCCCACGCCGCGGTCACTGCGGTTCCCCGAAATCGTACTGCGCTCGATGGTGAGCACGCGCCCGTCGGGCGGGAACACGATGGCCGTGACGGTGTTGTCCGCGATGGTCGTGTCGGTGATGGTGGTGGTCCCCGTCGCGTAGACCGCGCTGTACCTGCCTGCATTGTTCCGAATGACGCTGCGCGTGATGGATAGCTCGCCGCTCGCATAGATGGCGGAGGCGGTGTCCCCCGAGTTCTCCAGGAGGACGCAGTCGGAGAGGCTCAGGGAGCCGCCTCGAACGTCGATGCCGCCCACGCCGCCAATCGTTCCACCCTCGCCTCGGGCGATCGTCAGCCCCTGGATTTCGACGGCGGCGTTGGCGATGGTCAAGAGGGCGTATCGGGTGCCGGAGCCTCGTTGCACCGTCAACTTGGCCGCCCCTGGCCCGGTGATCGTCATCGCCTGCGCAATGTTGGGCAGCTCCGATGCCAGGCTGATGGTCCCCGTGACGGCTATCGGGATCGTATGCGGCCCCGGCGAGGCGTTCGCGCGCGTGATGGCGTCGCGCAACGTGCCGGCGCCGGAGTCGTTCGTGCTGGTCACGGGGAACGAGCCCGCATGCGCGGCATGCACCACCAATGTTCCACCCACCAGCGCGCCCAATGCTAGCCCATATCGCATCCGGCCAGACTATCGGCTGGTGCGCACAAAAAGAAAGAGCATCCAATACGAAGATTGGCGGACGATGGATTCGATTGTCGTCAGGGCGGAATTGGATTGTCAGCGGAATGGATTGGATTGTCGGAGCTGCGTCATTTATCGACGCAGAATCGGGCCATCCAAATGCCATGTTTGGGGGCGCAGCGAGACCTTGGGATCCCGTTCGATGGTGTGAGCCGGGGAGGGCGCGAGCCGATGCTGGCGCACGATCATGGCGGTGACGAGCTGGGCCTCCATCATGGCGAAGTGGCCGCCGATGCACTGGCGCGGGCCCCCGCCGAAGCGGAGATAGGCGAAACAAGGGCGGCTTCCGGCCTGGTCGGGAGAATCGCTCGGGATCGAACGTCTCGGGGGATGACCAGTACGCCGGGTGGCGGTGCATGACATAGGGGGAGATCTCGGTGATCACCCCCGCCTCGATGGGATAGCCGGCGATGGTGTCGGGGGCGATGGCCTCGCGCTCGAAGGGCCAGGCGGGCGGGTAGAGCCTCAAGGTCTCCTCGAGGACCTGCTTGGTGTACGTGAGGCGGGGTAGGTCCTCGATCGCGGGGCGCTCGCCGATGGTGGCCGCCTCGCGCGGACGCGGATGGTCGTCCCCCAAGATGCCGCTCGTGCGGCGCTCGTCGATGATCCGCTGAACGAGGCCGTCGAGGATGCGCATCGAGCGGCGAAAGCGGACATTGCGCGGGGTGGGGATCCACGCCGGCGGGCGAAGAACCGAGGCGGCAAACTCGTTGACGAAGTCGTTCACCTCGGTGACCGCGTCGCCGAAGGACTCGCCCTGGTAGGCGACGTCGGCGCCAAAGAGGGCGCGCCCCGCATCCGGAGGGTGAGCTGCGTCATTTCGGCGTGGTGTCGAAGGGCTGCCCGCGGGCATACGCTCCCAAGACTCGGCATCATGAAGATGCCTCTTGGCGCCCGACGCGCGTCGCGCGGGCCACCTCGAGCAGCCCTTCGCGCGACGAAGGATAGCGTGGGACGAAGCCGGTAGCGCGCAGGCGCCCATTCGAGAGCGCAGCGTTCACCAAGAGCGATTCGGTGAGCACGTCTCCAATGAGCACGCGCATCAGGGCGGCGGGCACCCGGCACACCTGCAGACGGCGCTCGAAGGCTTCGGCCGCGCGCCCATAAAAGGCGAGCCAGGGGAGGGGTTCGTCGTCGACGACGAAATAGCGCTGGCCCACCTCGCCGCGCGCCAGAAGATGCAGCAGCGCACGTGCGCAATCGTCGACGTGCACCACCGACGCATAGCGCGGCGGGCCGCTGACCATGTGAATGGGCTTTCCTTGCTCGAGCGGCGCCGTCACGTACTCACGAAACCAAGAGCCGTCTCCATAGACATATCCAGGAAATGCCACGATGGCGCGCAGTCCACCGGATATTTCGTCCGTGACGCGATCGACGGCCGGCGCGAAGTAGGGGCCGGAGCCTCTTGGTGTGGGGCGCGCGTCCTCGTCGTGCAGTCCTCGTTCGGAGCTCCCACCGAGGTCGCCGTAATAGCTCGTACCCGCCACGTAGATCATGCGCTCTACGCCGCGCGCGGCCTCGAGCAAATGACTGTCGAGCGCCAGCCTTTCCTCGCGATAGACCTCGGCGCGCGCCCGCGTGACGCGCCCCAAGAACGTTTCGGGCTGCGCAAGATGCACAATCCAACGCGCGTAACCTGCGATGTCTCTCCAAGAGTCCGGCCGCGCGAGATCGCCCCATACAGGCACGGCGCCATTGGCGATGACCTTGCGGGCCGAGCGCTCCGAGCGAACCAAAACGTGCACCTGCATACCACGTGCGACCGCGTGGCGGACGAGTGACGTACCAATGAATCCCGTTCCACCGCATACGAAAAGCAAGACCATAGGTGTTGCGAATCGTTCAATCATGCAAGTTGGATTTGTGCGGCAATGGTGTTTTCTCGTTGCTCATTTTGCTCGCGATGCGCGGCGCGGGCCAGCATGGCCCGAAGTGTACCAAATAGGCTCTCGGCCGTGTACCACGGTACGGTGCATGTACCATTCTTGGTACACCCTCCGCCGCTCCGTTAATCTTGATTTCGCCGAGCTCGTCGACCATTGTAAACTGGTGCGTAAATTGGTTGCTCGGGCGCCGGCTCGAACTTGGAGAAGGCATCATCCGATATGTAATCCCCACGCCATTGGTCAAGCGCGGCGCCCACGTGATCCTCGCCGCCCGCCGCGGATCGTCTCGAGCGCCTGGGCGCCGCGCTCGATGCGCAATATGGTGTTCGAACGGCGCGTATCCCGCTCGATCTCGCGTCGGACGGCGCGGCCGAGCACCTCTTCGCCAAGGCCGCCCAGGGGCCGAGGCACTTATGCGTTCATTTGCAATGCCAGCCGCTATTGGTTCGGCCCCTCCACCGACATGGACGAGCCCACGGTGGCCGCGATGTGGTGGCTCAACGTGTTTACCCCGTCGAGCTCCTCCGGCGATTTCTCGCCTACCACGATCCGCGCGGCGGCGGCGGCGCGCTCATCGTCTCCAGCATTGGCGGCACCTTTCCCTCTCCGATGCCATCGCTCGACAGCAGCTCCTTGCGCTGACCCGCGACCTCTGGGGGTAGAGCGCGGCGGCCCGCGCGCGGGCGTAACCCTCACAGTGTGCCTCCCCGGCGGAATGCTCACCGATATGCGGACATCCTCGTCGGTCCTCCTCGAGCTGCGCAAGCACTCCATGGCGATGCGCTCGATGATGCCCCCCGATCTCGTCGCGCGAGGCGATCCCCGAGCACATGGTCGCCAAAGGCGCCGCCTGCATCGATGGCGTCCGCGGCGATTGGGAAGGCTGGGAGGCGGGAATGGCCCGACTTCGAGCTTCGACTTGGATGACGGCGAGGCGCCGGACATCGCGGCCTATCGCGAGCTTCTTCGACGAACTTTCCACGTCAACCACGCGTGCCATGAGCTTCGATGAACGCGACGAGCGCTTGAAGCGCGGTCGGTACTTTGGTTTCCATGGTAACGACCTGGTGTGCGTGCCCGTCCTTCTCCACTGTAATGGTATGGGTTCGCGATGGAAGCGTACGGGCACGTTTTTTCCGTCTCCCCAGCACTCCAGGGAGGTGAAAGAAAGCCGCCGCGCGGACCAGCTCTTGGAGCCGCACCGACAGATGGGGGGCGATCCTCTCCGTATCGAGCGCAATCGAGGCCAAAACATCGGGGGCAGGGGGCATCCCTCCGTCCGTTTTCAATGTAACTCGCATTTCCACCTCACGAGCGCGCGCAGCCCAGCAATCGAGCACCGTGGCCAGCGGAGCCCGGCGGGCTCGCGGGTGATCCGTGAAGCCCAGCAATCGACGACTGCGGGGGCGCGATTGGATATGGGATACCGCCATCGTCTTCGCTCGTCCAAATCTATTTAAGCTCGCCATTCGAATGCGAAACCATGCCATGGAAGCTCGAACGAGATGCGCTCGGCACGGTGCCGCTCGATGCATCGTGCACGACACGATGGAGTGGATTGCAATGGTTTGAAGTGCAATCGATTTCCGCTCCCCGCGTTCGCGCGCCGGCGCTGCGCAGAATGTATATGGACACCCCACGAACCATCCCGTGTAGGAGAGGTGGCAACCCGCTCGCGAAAACGTGCACTCTTGGCGGTCTCGGGTGGCTCCGGGAGCGCGCATGCTCGCGGCGACCAGGGGATGTGTTCACCGTGTACGGCTGGCACGACCGTGCGCGAGCCGCGCCGTTTCGGGTCACGGTCGGGCGAGCCGGCGATGCACCGCCGTCCCAGAAATATTCGATGCGCGCGCCGTCGTTTTTTTGATCGAAAACGCTCGCTCGGGTGTCCCTCGGATCATGCTTCGACTTACGTCGCTCGTACCGCAAGCTCGTTATCCTGTATGGCATCGGCTCTTGGCGCTCTCGGTCGCATCGGGTGGCGTGATTTTCTGCTTCGCTTCCCTCGCTTCCTGCACCGGCCACCCGGCGATGATCGACCCGCCGTGCGTCGGCAATTCCTTTTCGGGCGACGAGCATCACCCCGTCTCTTGTACCCAGTATTATTCGTATCGGCTCGACAGGACGATCTTCGAAGTTGGCCCGACGAAGGACGCCGGTGACGGGGGGCCGAGCCGGCCCGTCTCCGTCGTCCACTTCGACTTCAAGGAGCTCGACTCCGATCGCGCGGGTTACGTGGAGCTCAATTTCGACGATGCCCCGGAGTCCCGCACGTATGCGCTGAACGATCCTGCCATTCGGAGCCTCTACGTTCGCGCGCCCGGCGCCCAACTTCGGGTCGGCGAGCCCGCGTTTCTTCCGCCGAGCGACAGCCCCGAGCTGGAAGCGACCGCCATCGGACGTATCGCGTTCCGCAACTTACCCACCCGCGAAGAAATTCGCGAGACGGTAAAGCAGAATGGCGGGGACCCGTACGTTCGGCTCGATGGACCCCAAGTCCGCGCGCGGTTCGAAATTCGCCTCCGGCCGAACGACCCAGCGCTTCCAGAGCGGGAAATCCTGCTCGAACGTTGAATGCCGAGCGCCGGGCGCCGCGCACCGGAGCGCGAAGAAGAACGAAGAGAGCTTAGAAAATCAAAGACGTTTAACGAAAGTTGACTTGCGTGAATCGATTCCATCGAATGCGTCGTACCCCGTTCTTTGCGCGCCTGCGTCGTCGCCCGCTCTTTGCGCGCCTGCTTACGCTCTTCGTCGTGCTCGGCAGCGTCGCGCCCGCCATGGCTCAAACGCGCGCAGCACCGCCCCCGAGGCCAGCGCCGCCCTCCGCGCCCATCGTTCCGCCGCAGCTCCTGCACGCCGAGCCTCTGCCTTATCCCGAGGGCGCACACGGAGAGTCGGTGGTCGTCATCGAGCTGACCATCGATTCATCCGGCACCGTCGAAAATGCGATCCTCGCCTCGGGCGAGGAGCCCTTCGCCACGATCGTGCTCACCCACGCGCAGGGCTGGAAGTTCGCTCCCGCGCGGCGCGGCGATGTCGACGTCGCGGCCCGCACCCGCATGCGCATCGAGTTTCACCCGCCGCCGGATTCGCACGACCCCGCGCGCGGAACGCCCGACATCGACCCGCGCGCCGCCAAAGCGCCTTCGCGCGCGAACGCCGTCATCGAGCGCGAAGCGGAGGTTTACGTTCGCGGCGAGCTCCCCGAGCCGGGAAAGGTCACGGTGACCCGAGACGAAGTCCGGCAAATGCCAGGTGCGTTCGGCGATAGCTTCCGCATGTTGGAGGCATTCCCCGGCGTCACGCCCGTGGTGAGCGGCCTCCCCTTCTTTTATGTGCGCGGTGCCCCGCCCGGCAATACCGGCTACTACCTCGACGGCGTACGTCTCCCGCTGCTTTACCACGTAGCCTTGGGCCCCGGGGTGGTCCATCCCGGGCTGATCGATCACGTCGATTTCTTCTCCGGGGCCCCTCCCGCTCCCTATGGCCGCTTCACGGGCGGAGTTCTCGCAGGGCGCACCCGAGCTCCGGCCACCGCGTTTCACGGCGAGTGGAACGTGCGCCTGCTCGACAGCGGCGCCCTCGTCGAAGCGCCCTTTGCCGAAGGGCGCGGGAGCGTGCTCGTCGCCGGGCGATACGGCTATCCCGGGCTCATCGCCTCGCTCGCATCGGATGCGCGGATCGCGTATTGGGATTACCAAGCTCGTATCGCGTACAAGCTCACGGACGTGGATACCGTCAGCGCCTTCGTGTTCGGGAGCTCGGACTACCTCGGTATGCTTCGAGAGCAGGACCGAGGAGTGTATTCCGTAGGGCAGGGCCCCCCCAGCCGAGAAAAAAAAGAAGAGCAGGTCTTCAAATCGACCTTTCATCGGCTCGACCTTCGCTACGACCACCGCCTCGGCCGCGCCGGGAATGTGCGCGTGGCCTTGACCCTGGGGGCCGATCAATCGGGCACGGATCTTCAGGGCAACGAGATCAAAGAATACGTGCAGGTCGGCAATGGACGGATCCGGTCCGTCGCGCTTCGCACCGAGATCGAGGGTAACGTCGCGGAGAATGCCCGCGTGCGCGCCGGCGCCGACGTCGCCTGGGACCACACCGATCTGCTCGACGTGTCCGGCAATCCGCTGGTGCCCGGGAGAAGCTCGTCGACCTTTCGCTATGCGCCGCGAAACGATGTCACCCTCGGAGCGTACGCCGACGTCACCTGGAGGCCATGGCGCCGCGTGGAGATCGTCCCGGGGGTGCGCGCCGATGTTTTTACCTCGCGCCGGCCCGATCAACCCGTCGTCCAAATCTTGGATCGCGTGCACCCCATCGGGGCGCCGGCGAGCGCGGTGGTGGCCATCGATCCGCGCCTCGCGGCCCGGATCGGCATCGCCCAGGGCATCACCTCGATCACGACCTTCGGGCTGACGCATCAACCGCCGAGCACCTTGGTCCCCATGGCCGGCCTCTCCTTGAGCGAACGCCGCGACGTATTGCAAACATCCATTCAGGGGAGCCAAGGGTTCGAAGTCGCCTTGCCATGGGATTTTACGGCTACCGGCACTTTCTTTTTGCACGAGTACCGCAATTTGAGCGACGCCACCGCCTCGTGCGGCCGGATCCCCTACGATGCGTGGGAGGATCCATGCGTCTCCCGGCGCGTTCGCGGCCGCGCCTTCGGCTTCGAGCTGCTCGTTCGCCGCGCGCTCACCCGCAAGCTGACGGGCTGGCTCTCGTATACGCTCTCGCGCTCCACCCGCGAGGGGTTCGCCATTGGAAGCGCAGGGCACACCCCCATCGATATTCCGCAGAGCACCCTGGCGGAGTTCGACCGTACGCACGTCCTCAACCTCGTGGGCGCCTACGATCTCGGAAGGAATTGGCGCGCGGGGCTTCGCCTCACGCTGTATTCGGGCCGCCCCACCCCCCGCTTCGACAAGGAGGGTGATCCCGCCGAGGACGCACCCACCGGGCGCCTGCCGGGCTACTATCGATTCGACGTCCGGCTCGAGAAGGCGTGGCGGATCGGAAGAACCGGGCGCATCTCCTTCGTGCTCGAAGGGCTCAATGTCACGCTGAACAGAGAAGATATCGGCGTTTCGTGCGTCGCCACCCCGGACGGCAAATCACGAGTCTGCCAACCGGATCGCATCGGCCCCGTGGCCTTTCCGAGCATCGGCCTCGAGGGCAGCTTTTGACCCGAGTCAGTCGCGCACGGCGGATTCGAAGCTCGACGCCTGCGCGGCGTGCCAAGGGCGCGCATACGACTTGGGGAGATCGGCGGAGAGCAGCGCGCGCGGCGCCAAGTATTCGTACATTTCGCCGTAGTGCTTCGATTCGGTGGGGCTGATCCGACGCAGCACGTGCCACGGGCGCAGATCCTCGGGGCGCTCGAGGCCCGCGGCGCCCAGGATCTCGGTGAACGCGCGCACGGTGTTGCGCTGAAAGTTTGCGACGCGCGCCGCTTTGTCGGCCACGACCAAGCCGCGCACGAGCTCGGGATCCTGCGTGGCCACGCCCGTGGGGCACGTGTTCGCGTTGCACTGCTGCGCCTGGATGCACCCGAGGGCGAACATCATGGCGCGCGCGG
Organism: Sorangiineae bacterium MSr11954; assembly: GCA_037157815.1. Taxonomy (NCBI): domain Bacteria; kingdom Pseudomonadati; phylum Myxococcota; class Myxococcia; order Myxococcales; family Pendulisporaceae; genus Pendulispora; species Pendulispora albinea. The sequence goes on along the minus strand of CP089984.1, from coordinate 7,179,374 downwards.
AGTTGCAAAGGTCGGCGCCAATGGCAATTTTGTGCGCGATATCGAACCCGGTGACGATACGGCCGCTGGCGATGACGCGAATGCGATCGCGCAACCCCACGCCGTTGAGCGCATTGTGCACGAACACCAGGCCCTCGACCAGAGGCGTGCCCACCACATTGGAGAACTCGAGCGGCGCTGCGCCGGTGCCGCCTTCGCCGCCATCGACGGTGATGAAGTCGGGGGTGATGCCCGTCTCCAGCATGGCCTTGCAGATGGCGAGGAACTCGCGCCGCTTGCCCACGCAGAGCTTGAAGCCGATCGGCTTTCCCTTCGCCAGCTCGCGCAGCTTGGCGATGAAGAGGCACATCTCGATGGGCGTTCGAAAGCTCGAGTGCGTGGGGGGCGAGATCACGTCGCGCCCCATGGGCAGCCCGCGAATTTCGGCGATCTCCGGGGTGAGCTTTCGGGCGGGGAGGATGCCTCCGTGACCGGGTTTGGCGCCCTGGCTCAATTTGATTTCAATCATCTTCACCACATCGATGGCCGCTTTCTCGGCGAAGCGCGCCCCATCGAACTTGCCGGCGGCGTCCCGGCAGCCGAAATAGCCGGTGCCGATTTGCCAGATCACGTCGGCGCCCTCGGCCAAATGATGCGGTGTCAGGCCACCTTCTCCGGTATTGTGCGCGAAGCCTCCCGCTTTGGCCCCGCGATTGAGCGCGCGCACCGCGTTGCTGCTGAGCGAGCCATAGCTCATGGCCGATACGTTCAGGAGCGATGCGTCGTAAGGTCGGGTGCAATCCGGGCCGCCGATTCGGACGCGCGGCGGCTCCTCGGCGGGGTGCTTGGCCAGGAGCGAGTGGTTGATCCACTCGTAGCCAATCGCATAAACGTCTTTTTCGGTGCCGAAGGGGACGGTGTCCGTCACGTTCTTGGCGCGCTGGTAGACGAGCGAGCGCAGATCGCGGCTGAAAGGGCGGCCCGAGGAGTTGGACTCCACGAAGTACTGTTGGAGCTCGGGCCGTATGGACTCGAACAGATATCGAAAGTGCCCGATGACCGGGAAATTCCGGCGCACGGCGTGTTTGCTCTGCAGCAGATCGTAGACGCCCAGGAGAAAGACGGCGCCCACCGGGACGAACACCACCACGATCCACGGGACGTACCAGGCGATGGCCGCGGTCAGCGCGAATGCCCAAAAGGCGAGGAGGAAGAAGGTTTTGCGCGGGGAAATGCGAGGAAGAGAAATCATCGGGCGATGTCGGGCTCCAGGTGGGCGAGTATTTTACACGGATTGTCGTGTCGTCCGTGTGCCGGACAAGCGTCCTCGTCGTCCGAGTAAGTGACAGGCGTCCTCTTCGTTCGCGACCCACGTTGCGCCCCATACGGCGGCTACTGGTCCGTCCGCGGGTGGAGGTCGATGCGCATGAAACCGATCTTGTTCTCGAGAAGAAACGGTTCGCGGTGGGCGATCGTTGCGCTCGCGACGGCTTGCGTCGTGGCGTGCGGGCTCGACCATTCGTCGAACGATCCCCAAACGGGGGAAGTGCAAAGCAACTTCGCGCCGGGACAAGGCGCGGTGCACGGTTACATCGATGCACAGATAGGAGAAAAGGGGACCATCGCGCTTCCCGACGCGACGGTCCGACTGCGAAGGGTGAGCGATGCGTTGATGACGGCGCCCGTCAGAACGGACGTCAAAGGCTTCTTCATCGCGCCCGGCGTTCCCTCGGGGACGTACACCACGTGCATCACCGCAGCGGGGTTCACCAGCGGGTGCTCCAACGCCCAATTCTTGGTCAAGAGCGGTAAAATCTCGAATCCGCCGCACGCGGTGTTCTCGCCCAATCGGGTGCCCGTGTACGGCCGCGTTTCACTGAGCGACAAGAGCGACGTCCGCTACGAGAATCAACTCTTTGCGACCGAGGTCGACACGTTCGTGCGCGCCTCGACACCCGGGGGCGCCTTGGTGGCGGGACCGGTCCGCGCCAATGCGCGCGGAGAATACGTCATCGGCGGGCTCCCGCCTGGGGCCAATTACCGCATCCTGGCCACCAGCGAATCGAGCAACGTGGAAAAAACGGTGGCCCTGGCGACGTCGCCGCTGAAGAACGACATGTCGTTCGGCAATCGGCGGCCGCAGGTCTCCGAGGTGAACGCGCTGCAGGGAGGGAAGGGGGTACGCCACGTCGAGGCGGGGTCGAAGGTGACGGTCACCGCGCAGGCCGGCGATCCCGATGGCGGCGCGCTGCATTACCGCTGGATCGCGCCGGGCGGGAGCTGTCCGCCCACCGATGCGCCCTCGGTGGAGTGCACGATGCCCGCGTCGCTCGGCACGCAATCGATCTTCGTGCAGGTGTCCGATGGCATTGGCGAATATGCGGTGGGCCGGGTGCGGGTGGCGGTCGGACCCGCCATTTCGCTCTTCAGCGGCACATTGGTCGATGGCGCGGCCAAAGTTCCGGGGGCGGAGGTCAAGGTCAATGGGGTGAGCGTCGTCAGCGACGCCAATGGCGCCTTCGCCGTGACCGTGCCCGAGAAGGACCGTTATGTGCTGACCATCCGCAAAGACGGCTATCAGCTCATCTCCAAGGTGTTCCTCGAGGAGCGCACGGGGGCCGTCTACAAGCTGCTCAAGGCCGACAAGACGCCCCTCGACCCGACCAAGGACAACCTGATCACCGTGATGCCCCCGCGCGACGAAACGGGCGGCCAGAGCGGCTTCAAGGCGGTGAGCTTGCTCATCAAGGCCGGCTCGATCGTGGACGAATCGGGCCATCCCGTGGTGACCCCGGCATTTGCGTTCACCTCGCGCTTCGATCACCTCTTCGACAAGTTCGACCGAATGCCCGGCGACTATGGCGCCATCGACAGCTCGGGCCAGGACGTGACCCTCACCAGCTACGGCGCCATCGAGGTGAATTTGCGCGGGCCCGCCGGCGAAAAGTACAACATCATGCCCGGCAAGCCGGCGGATCTCGAGTACGAGGTTCACGCCTCCCAGATAGGGAGCGCGCCGGCGAGCATGCCGCTTTGGTATTACAACGAAGACAAAGGGCTCTGGGAGGAGGACGGAAAAGCTACCCTGGTCGGCACGCGTTACAAAACACAGGCAAAGCACTTTTCGGCCATCAACGTGGATATCGCCAAGACCAATGCCACGTGCCTCAAGCTGGTGGTCGACCAGACCACGCTGTCCGTTCCCTTCAACATTCGTCTGACCGTCCCCGGCAGCCCTCCCGCCGTGCGCGACCGCGCGGTGACGGAAAATGTGACGGCCATCGTGCGTCTGCCGCCCAACGTGGCCGGCACGACCATCGATGTGCTCGACGGCTCGAACAACCCCATCCCCAACTCGCACCGGGTATTCAGCACGGGGAACGCCGTTGCGGCCGGGACGAACCTTTCGCTGGCCGCCCCGTACAACGATTGCATCACCCCGCCCTCGCCGCCGGTGACCCTCGGCCTGGATCTGCCGCAGGATCCCAATCCCACGTACTTGTCGTACTTGAGCAATCCCGGCGCCAACGACGCGGCGAAGGACGCCTATGCGAGCACGTACTACACGGCCATCGGCGCCGACGCGGACCTCACCGCGTGGAAGAACCGCAACGACTTTGGCGCCGGCGACGACGCCAGCGCGTTCTACTTCAACGCCGGTGATCTGGAGTTCGGGCGCAGCATGCACATGCGGCGGCGCGCGGACGGCAGCATTGCCTACTACGTGACCAACTTCAAGAACGCGGACTTGGCCTTGGGCGGCTTGTCGACCGATGTGATTGCCACCGTGGCCATGGAGTACTCGGCGTATCCATCGGTATTGCCGGGCGCACCAAAGTTCACGAAGTTCTATGTCTTCGACAAAACGGACGCGCGGGTCAACAAGGCGGAGCTCGACAACCGCGGCGACAAATACGTGCCGGGTCTGTGCATGGTTTGCCATGGCGGTACGTTCCCCGCCGATATCACCGCGGGGCCCACGCCGGGTGACGTGGCCGCGCGGTTCATCCCCTTCGATCTCAAGTCGTTCGCGTACCCCGCCATGCTCGCGCGCCCGGCGCAAGAGCAGAACTTCCGGAAGTTGAACGAGGGGGTGTACCTCCACACCAACGCCACCGACTCGCAAAAGGCGCTCATCGAAGCCTGGTATGCGCCCGGCGGCGTGAGCTCGCCCGGGGAGGTGCAGCACGATGGCATCGCGAACATTCCCTTCCTTTGGAACTCGGGGACCACGGCGGCCGACAAGAGCTTCTACTACGATGTCGTCCGCCCCTCGTGCCGGTCTTGCCACAACTCCCGAATTCCGGATTTCGATCTCGACTGGGGCTCGCCGGCGGCGATCGCCAATCGCGCGACCGGCGTGAACAACGCTGTCTGCTCGGGCGGATACATGCCCCAGGCCTTCGTCACCTGGCGCAATTTCTGGCACAGCACCACCCCGAGCCAGCCCGCCACCGTGGCGAGCTATATGACCAGCCTCGGTGTGGGCGGGGGCACCTGCACGGGGCCCTGATCGCAGGGAAGAATCGGCGGAAAGAAATGCGGCGGCGTCACTCCTCGTCGGGGACGCCGCCGCTCACGCGCGCGAGATCCTCTTGCCGGACCTTCTCGGTGTTGAACTTGGCGGCGCGGTCGCGCATGGTGGTGAGCACCTTTTCGGCGGGCGGCAGCTCCCCTTGAATCCATCGCAGAGGGTTGATGCGCGCGACCACGAACGAGCGCAGGTAGGGGCTGACGAGCCCCTTTTCGCGCAGCTTGGCGATGGCGGCGGCCACGTTGGATTCGACCTCCAAGGTCAAGGTGGCGAGGTGCTCGTGCACGTCGATGGCCTCGCGGATCGGTTCGTCCGAGAACTGCTGAACCCTTCGTAGCACGGGGTAGTAGGCGCCGCCGGCGAAGCGCGGGCTGCGCTCGTAGCACACGCCCAAGGTCACCAGCGCGGGGTCTTCGAGGTAGAAGGCAAACCCCGATTCGGCGCGCGCGTCGTCTTCGTCGAGCAATCCGCGGTAGATGCGAATGACCTCGAGCGAGCGCTCTTTGAGGTTGTGCGCCTTCTCCGTGTTGAGCGCCAGGATCTGCCACGCGACCTCGCGGGTGGGCACCACCAGCACCGTAATGGCTTTTGCGCCGAGGCGCCGCATGGCCTCGAGGCGATGGCGGCCGTTGGGCGTCCAGAATCCGCCTTGCTCGGGCGGCGCGGTGATGGTGATGACGGGATCGAGAAAGCGACCCGTCTTTTGAATCACCTCCGCGAGGCGCTTGTGATGCGTATCGCTCAAGTCGCGCTGAAATGGTGTGGGCTCGATCGTGTCGATGGGCACCACCGCGAACACCATGGGAAAGCCGCCCAGCGGATCCTTGTAGCGCCCCACTACGAGGCCTCCCTCGCGCGCGATGACCGCCTCGAGCTCCTGCACCGCGGGATCGCCTGCGTCGAGCGCGCACCCCAACGGCTCCAGCCCAGCGGATTGCGCCTTCTGCTTGCGCGGCGTTTTCCTTCGCGCGGGCGCGCGCTTCGCGGTGGCGGCGGGCTTCTTGGCGGCGGCGCTCGACTTTTTGGTGGCCATGGCCGCCCTTTTTAGCAGACGACCCACCGATGACGCGGCGTGGCAATCTGCGGTTGCGCTCCTTTATGGATGACAGTCGTATCATTTAATGCAAAATCACGACTTGTTGCGTGCAAAAAATAGACAGTGAGTCCCGGCGCCGCCGTTTGGCGCGGTGAGCCGTTTCACAACGCACGCAGGGAGGCGCAGATGAGACACGAAACACGGTCGGATCTCCGGCGTATCGGTTGCCGCGCGCTCATGGTGCTCGGCGTCGTCGCACTCGGCTTCGAAGGCGGTGCATGCAGCTCGGAGGGCGCGAGCCCCGGTTCTTCGGCAAATGCCGATTCGAATCGAGGCGCGCCATTCGCATCTTCGCAGGCGGCGTACCCTCCGGGGCGCGGGGCTGCGGTGCCGTGGCTCGAGCATCAAGCGGAGGATGGCGTGACCAACGCCACCATCCTCGGACCAAGTCGCATTAAGTGGGATGCGAACCACATCGAGGCAGAGGCCATCGGGCGCAAAGCCGTTCGCCTGTCCCAGACCGGCCACTACGTGGCATTTCGCACGACGGCGGCCGCCAACTCGATTGTCGTCCGTTACTCGATCCCCGATTCGCCCAACGGCGGCGGCATCGACGCGACCCTCGGCCTGTACGTGAACGGGACGCGCGTTCAATCGCTGCAGCTCACCTCGCGCTACGCCTGGTCGTACAAAGGAGGCGCCATCGGCGATCCGAACGTGGATATCCCCGGCCCCCAGCCCCATACCTTCTTCGACGAAGTGCGGCTGCTCACCGGCGACATCCCGGTGGGCGCCGAGGTGAAGCTGCAGCGCGACGGGCAGGACTCCGCCGCGTTCTACATCATCGACCTGGTCGACTTCGAGAACGTGGCGCCCCCGCTCGCCATGCCGGCGGGCTTTCGCTCGGTCACCGAGTTCGGCATTCAGCCGAACGACGGAAAAGACCATGGCAACGATATTTTGAACGCGCTTCGCCAGACCTCGAAGCTCTGGTTTCCGCCCGGGACCTACTTGGCGCAGACCATCTCCGGCGGCAATGTCGGTTTGGACAACCCGGGCACCGAAGTCCGCGGCGCCGGCATGTGGCACACGACCCTCAAAGGGCCGAAGGCCATGTTCTTCTGCGTCGGGGCCAACACCAAGTGCGTTTATGGCGATTTTTCCGTGTTCGGCGAGGCCAAGGCGCGCAACGAGGAGCTGGCCGGGCCGCAGAAGGCGTTCGCCGGGCCGCTCGGGAATGGCTCGCTGCTCGAGAACCTCTGGATCGAGCACGAGGTCGGCGCCATCTGGGTCGGAAACGATCCGCCGTACCAAGATGCGCCCACGCAGAACCTCACCATTCGCAACTGCCGCATTCGCGACACCTATGCCGACGGGATCAACCTCGACAATGGCACGTCGAACTCCCTGGTCGAGAACGTTCATTTTCGAAACACCGGGGACGACGCGGCCGTGGTTTGGTCCATCAAGTGGACCAAGTGGGTGAAGGAGATGACCTACCGGTTCGGTCCGGACTTCATCAAGCCGGAGGCGCGAAATGCACCGGACCAGGGTATTGGCCATGGGAACACCTTGCGCCACCTCACGGTGCAGATGCCCTGGCGCGCCAATTGTTTTGCCGCGTACGGCGGCTACGACAACCACTTCGAGGACAACATCTGCGAGGACGTGCTGACCTACCCCGGAATCCTGATCGACAACGAATTTTCCAGCTATCCTTTTAGCGCGCCCGTCACCGTCTTCAAGAACATCACCCTCAACCGAGCCGGCGGCCCGATGTTCTTCGAGGGTACGTCCAACCCCTGGCAGCACGGCGCCCTCAAGCTCTACATGCGCGAAGGCGACGTGAACGACGTCCTGGTGGAGAATGTCGAGATCCTGGAGCCGCTCTACTCGGGCATCGAGTTTCGGGGGTTCGGGCACGCGTACGCCCCGCCGGGCGAGCGCATTTCCGATGAGTATCTCACGGCCGCGGACAATGCCAAGTATACGAACGTTACGTTGCGGAACATCAAGATTACCAACGCGGGGACGTATGGCATCGAGATCCTCGACGGGGCCACGCGCGGCATGGTGACCTTCGACTCGGTGTCGGTCTCCGGCTCGGGAACGGCGCCGCTGCGGCAGGGTGGGGCGCCGGCCTCGTTCTTCAACCGGGTGGGTAACAATCCCGGTTGGGAGGTTGGCGGGGGCGGTGGCACCGACGCGGGGGTACCCGACAGCGGCTCGCCCGACAGCGGCGGCGGTGGTGGCGGGAATCTGGCGTTGAATAGGCCGATCAGCGCCAGCAGCTACACCCAAGTGTATGTGGCGACCAACGCGGTCGATGGAAACCCAAACAGCTACTGGGAGAGCGCCAACAACGCGTTTCCGCAGAGCCTGACCGTGGACCTCGGGGCGTCCAAGAACATCGCCAGGATCGTGCTCAAGCTCCCGAACCCCAATTGGGGCGCGCGAACGCAGACCTTGTCCGTCCTCGGCAGCAACGATGGTTCGAATTTCACCACCGTCGTGCCCTCGCGCGGTGTCACCTTCGATCCCGCCACCGGCAATGTGGCGACCATCGGGTTCGGCGCGACCTCACAGCGCTACGTGCGGCTCCAGTTCACCGCCAATACGGGGTGGCCGGCTGGGCAGGTGTCGGAGCTCGAAGTCTATTCCCCGTGAAGGAGTGGCTCGATGGCGCGATGCCGTCTTGCGTTATCGCGCGAGAATGTTGGCACTACGCGTGACGAAACATTGTTCCTTTATACCGGATTAATGGCATGATTTGACGGCTTCAAATTGTGTTTCAAATTGGGCTTCATATTCGGCTCAGGTAGCGCTATCACTTGCCCTGCGAATCGATCCTCCCAGAGCCTCCGATGCGTCGAACCATTCGAAGGTTCGGCGATTCAGCTTCAACGACCCCAAGAATCATGCGTCATTCGCGACGGCGCGCGCATGGGCGGCGGACGGGTGCGGAGTAGATTCGTTTGCTTCACTCAAATCCGGAAAAGGAGAACCGCCATGGTTTTTTCGAAGAAGGCTCATTCGTCGAGCAGCATCGAGGCGCGTATTGCCGAAGGACTCGAGGAGCATCCCTCGGGAAATATCGATCAGGAGCTCGCTCGCGCATTCAGCGTTGCAGCGAGCCTCAACGCGGCCAACACCGCCCCGAGCTGCGTCGGTACCCGCGTTTGTTCGGGTGGGGCCTGCTGCATCTGAGCGCGCCCGTGTTAGTCCGATGAATTGCCGGTTTGCGCGCGCGCCGAGCAGAAATTCGGGCTGACACGCACAATGCAAACGCGCCGGCGCGTTCGATTTCGCGCCGGCGCGTTCTGCCGTATGGGCGAAATGGGATATGCGTTCGATCGAAAGACGAGAGGAAACGAAGCATGGCAGAGCGAAGCATGACCGATGCGGATCGCGAGTGGCTGATGGACGCCGTCCGGCGTGCGGAAACATTGGGGGAACGGCGCGCTCGCAGGCCATCGGCGGAACCCCATCCCGACGACACGGCGCGACTTAGACTTGCCGCGTGGCGACGCCGCGAGCCCTTCACGAGCGACGAGCTCTGGACGAGCCGGCTCCGCAGCGCCCAATTGACCGAGGCCGAGCTGCTCGCAATGGCGTCGCCGCCGAGGACTGGAGATCCGCCCCTTGCGGTGCCGATACCGCCGTGGGCCGAGCTCGTCGTCCGAAGTGGCTTTCTCGCCGAAAACCCCGCTCCGCTGCCGCCATGGCTGCGAATCGATGATGCAGGCCAGGGTCAAGCACCCGAGAACTTTCTTTCGGTGGCGGCCATCCCGCTGCTCGAGACAGGCCGCGACGCGCTCCTGGCGTACGTTCGAGCCCGCTCGCGCGAGGAGGGGGGCTCGCGGTTCGACTCGGCCGCGGTGGTCGACCAACTCTTCGAGCCCCTTACCGGTTTGACACATCGAATGCTCGCGAGGACGATGGCCCTTTCGCTCGCCCGGGCACGCCCCGAGATCCCCGAGGATCGTGGGTGGGAGGCATTTTTGGCGAGCCTCGCCACGCAGGCGACGCGCCGTAGCTTGCTTTCGGAGTACCCCATCCTCTTTCGTCAGATTGCGACGGCCGTCCTTCAATGGATAGACGCGGGGCGGTTGCTCATCGATCGAATCCTCTCCGATTGGAATGCGATCGCCGCCGCTTTCGGGGGCGAGCTCCCGCTCGGGAGTCTGGTGGCCGTCGAGACCGGCCTCGGCGATCGGCATTGCCGAGGTCTGACCGTGGCGTGTTTGCGCTTTTCATCCGGCGTGCGCGTCGTCTACAAGCCGCGCTCATTGGCGGTCGAGGCGCACTTCCAAGATCTCTTGGCGTGGATCAATCGGCGTGGTGTGTCCCTTCCGCTGCGAACCCTGGCCGTGCTCGAGCGGGGCAGCTACGGTTGGATGGAGTTTGCACCGCGCATTCCGTGTACCGAGCCAGCGGCTTTGCATCATTTCTACCGAAGGCACGGCTTTCTCTTGGGGGTGCTCCATCTCCTGCGCGCTCAGGATTTTCACGCCGAGAACATCATCGCGGCCGGCGATCAACCCCTCTTGATCGATCTCGAATCGGTCCTCATGCCCGAAATGCCGCTGGACGATCCGCGCATTTCGGGCGCCGAAAAATTCGCGGAGCGTGCAGCGCGAGGCTCGGTCCTGGCGACGGGGCTCTTACCGCAACCCTCGTGGCTCACCGTCGAGGGAGAGGCGATCGACGTGAGCGGGCTCGGTCAGTCGCCGGACGTGAGCAGCCCCGTTCCGGTGCCGCGGTTGATCGATATCGGGCAGCCGACGATGCGCATCGCGCTCGAATACAAATCCGTCGGCGGCGTTCAGCACCGGCCGGTCGAAGCCGATCAAGCTTTGGATTTGCGTCTCTATCGTGATGATATTTTGGCGGGTTTTGCCGAATCCTACCGATTGCTGCTGGCGCATCGCGAAGAGCTGAAGGATCCGTCGGGGCCGATTGCCGCCTTCAGCGGTGATCGCGTTCGCGTGATCGTGAGGCCGACCATGCTCTATGGCGCGGTGCTCGGCACGGCCTTTCACCCCGACGTGCTTCGCGACGGGCTCGAGCGGGAGCAGCACTTCGATAGCTTGTGGCGCGAAGTGCCCCGTATCCCCACCTTGAGCCATGTGATTGAATCGGAGCGCTACGATCTTTGGAACAGCGACATTCCCTATTTCACCGCCCGAACGAACTCCACCTGCCTGATGGACTCGCGCGAGCAGCAGATCCCCGGCTTTCCGATGGAGTCCGCTCTCGATGGGGTGTGGAGCCAGCTCGATCGCCTGAGCGAAGACGGTTTGGCCCAGCAGACTTGGTTTTTGCACGGTGCGTTGGGAACCGTCATGGCGCAGCAACACCGGATCGTGCAGCGCCCTCGTCATTCTCCGGAGGAGCGCGACCGCGGCGAGCCGGTCGATTTGCTCGCGGCCGCGGATCGGGTGGGCCACCGCCTCCGGCAGCTCGCGTTTCGTGTGGGGGACACCGCCCAATGGCTGGGCGTCAATGCCACACAAGACCGCGAATGGTCGCTCGGGCGCCTTCGTCCGGATCTCTTCAGCGGTCTTCTAGGGGTTTCGTTCTTTCTCGCCCATCTCGGCGCGTTGACGGGCGACGAGCGGCATACGGAGCTCGCGCGCAGCGCGCAGAATACGGCGCTTTCGCAAATCGAGTATGACGCGCTCCGCACCGATCTCGGTATGTCGGGCTATGGTGGTGTCATCTTCGCCTTGTGCCATCTCGCCCGGCTCTGGGATCGCGACGATCTCCTGACCACGGCGGAGCGATTGGCGGAACGGGTGATCGGACGCATCGCCGATGACGACGAATACGATATCATCACGGGAGCCTCGGGGGCGATTGCTGGGTTGCGAAGCTTGTACGCTCTGAGGCCGTCCGATCGCGTCCGGCACGCCATCGCTCGCGCCGCCGAGCACCTGGTGTGGCACACGACGGAGACGCCTCACGGCGTCGGCTGGCTGGGCAAGGGCATGCACAGGCAGGCGCGGGTGCCGATTTCGGGTTTCTCCCACGGGGTGGGGGGGATCGCCTGGACGTTGTTCGAAGCCGCGGCCATCCTCGATGAGCCGCGGTTTCGGCGGACGGCCCTCGAAGCGCTGCGCTACGAGCAACATACGTTCGACCCCGATCGCCACGCGTGGCGCGAGCTGCGCGAGCTCGAGCCGTACGCGGTGCTCGAGAACGCTCCGCCGCTGGTCGCGTGGTGCTACGGTGGGTGCGGCATCGGCCTCTCGAGGGTACTCATGCACCGGCATCATACCGACGCGCGATCCATGCACGAAATCGATGCAGCGATCGACCTCGTCCGCGATCATGGCTTTGGAAGCTCGCAATGTCAATGTCACGGCGATTATGGAAATATCGAGCTTCTTCTGAACGCGGCCGCCGTGCTGGATCGTCCAGATCTGCACGCGGAAGGTATTGCCTGGGCGCATGCATCGGCCCGCATCAACCAGGGCGCCTGGGTGTGCGGCACCCTCAGTGAGATCGAGGTACCGGGAATGATGACCGGTCTGGCGGGGATTGGACTAGGAATGTTGCGGGCGCACGCTCCGAGCCGCGTGCCTTCCGTGCTCACGTTTCAAACGCCCTGACCTTCGAGCGCCCCGCGGCGCCGGCGCCCGAACCAAATGCAGTGCCGGGCGCCGCCCCGGCGCGTGGTTCGGAGGGTCTCGATCTCCACCTCGAACCCCGCCTTGCGCAGGGCCTTCGTAAATGCCGGCGACTCGAACGACGACCAGACGGCGAGCACGCCGCCTTCGGTGAGCGCACCCCGCGCCGCCGAAAGCCCGGAGGCGCCGTAAAGCGTGGCGTTCCCCTCGAAGATGCGATCCGGCCCGTTGTCCACGTCGAGGAGGATCGCGTCGTAGCGCGCTTTGTTTTTTCGGATCACGTTCCCCACGTCCCCCTCGATGATCCGCACGCGCGGATCGTCGAGCGGACGCTGGGCGAGCGCGCCGAGCACCGTGCGGTTCCAGCGCACCACATCGGGCACCAGCTCGGCGACATCGACCTGCGCGTGGGGCGGCAGGGCATCGAGGGCTGCACGCAAGGTGTAGCCCATGCCCAAGCCGCCCACGAGCAAGGTCGGTTTCTTCGTGGCGCGGGGAGCGAGACGGGCGCAGGTCAGGCGACCGAGCTCGTCCTCCGATACGTGATTTTGGCTGTTCATCAGCTCCACGCCGCCGGCGCGGATGGAGAAGTGTTCGCCCCTTTGGGACAGCACCAAACTGCCGGACGTGTCGCCCGGAAGGTTCACGCGCTCGAGGACCACGAAGGGAATCACATGGAGGTTGCTACCATACGAAGGTCAACGGCTAAAAGCCTGCCGTGATCTTGGTGAACTCCCAGTCGGGCTGGGCGATGCCGCTGCAGTGGGATACGACGCCGCCGCCATCGCAGCCGCGATCGCGGTTGACCGACCAGAACGCCAGACGGCCGAGGCCGCGCGCCTTGGCCCAATCGCGGATCTGGGTCCACGCTTGGACGGTGGTGAGCTCGCGCTGATCCGAGAGCCCGTTCATGCCGGAGATGCCGACGTGCGCATAGGCTACGGAGTCCGACCAGCCAAAGGTCGACTTGAGCTTGTCGCGCAGGCCGTCGGCCGCCTTGATGGTGTCCGAGGCGATGTTCGCGCTGCCGAAGTCGAACGGCATGATGGTGAAGATGTCGATGTTGGCCGCCAGCGCCTTGGCCTGATCGATGAGCCGGTTGCCGTAGTAGCTGGGACCGGAGGTGGTGGTGGGGATGGTGACGATGGTCTGAATGCCAGGGTTGTTCTGCTTGACGATCTTCAAGGCGTTGAGGATGCGGTCTTGCACCGTGGTGTTCTCGAACTCGTCGGTGTTCTCGATATCGATGTCGATGGCCTTGAGCTGGTAGGCGGTGATGACCGATTGGTAAGCTCCGGCCAAAGCCTGCGGGGTCGAGCAGTTCGGACCCAGCTTGTTGCCGCTCCAGCCACCGAACGAGGGGACGATATCGCCGCCGGCCGCGCGAATCTGCGCGATCACATTGGCGTCGACGCCGCCTTGGAGCGGGCGCTGGCCGTCCCACGCGGCGTTGCATCCGCCCGACGAGAGCACGAAGGCCATGGTGAACCATTTGACGCCGCTGGCGTTCATGACGGTGTTCACATTGGGCGGCTCGCCCCAACCCAAGTACAGATAGGGCGCCCCGCGGCCGCCGCCCGTGGGGCAGCCGGTGGTGTTGGCGAACACTTCGCTGCTCTTGGTCGACTCGCCCACATTGTTGTAGGCCGCCACCACATAGGTGTGCGACTCGCAGGCGCCCAGGCCGGAGATGGTGGCCGAGGTGCCGGTCACCGTGGCGCGCACGGTGGTGCCTTCGTATACGCGGTAGCCGGTGACCGTGCCGCTCGATGCGCCCCAGGAGAGCGAAATGGAGGAGGCGCTGGTCCCGGTGACGCTCGGGGCGCCTGGGGTGCCCGGAGCGCCGGGGTTCGAGGGGCCGCCGTCACACGAGTCGCCGTTGATCTTGCAATTGGTCGGGGCCGAGAAGCCGCCCGAGTACGCGACATTGAAGCCAAAGGCGGCGGTGCCTCCCGGGCCCACGTTGCCGTTCCACGTATTCTTGACCGTCACATGCTGCCCGCTGGCGGTATACGAACCATCCCACAGGGAGCTGATACGATGTCCGGACGGTAGATCGAACTCCACCGTCCACGACGTGATCGCGGCCGTGCTCTTGTTGGAGATGGTGTACGTGGCCCCATAGCCGGTTCCCCAATCTTGGCCTTTGGCGAAGGTCGCGGTGACCCCCGCAGCCGTCACCTCGGCAGGAACGGGGCGCGAGGCCGTCAGCATGGCCACCGCCACGATGGCCGCCAATAGGTATATTCGGATTTTACTCATGGCTCTCCTCGTTGGGCATTTGAAGACGCAAAAGTCCCGGGTCCCTTACGCAAAGAGTATTCCGCCCGCCAAGCGAGCGACTTTTCGAAAGAATGATCGGTTCGATCATGGCGAAGGTGATCGGTGCGCTGATCGCATCGATCACGGTCGCGCAGGATGGCGTATCACGGTTTGCGGACGTCGAGATCGGGATAGTGAGACTTCATGTACGCGAGGGCGAGGGCGGTATGGCAGCGGCGCACGTCGGGGTTCTTGGCGGTCGGGCAGTTGCACCCGAGATAGACGTCCTCGGTGCGCGCGAGCTCGGCCAGCTCGTCGAACTCGGCGCGGTTCTTTTCGAAGCGCTCGTCGAGCAAGGCGCGGTAGCTTTTGGCGAACGCGCTCCAGGCGGCGTCGTCGTCCGCGCGGGCGAGCACCCGTTCGACCATTTCGGCGGTAGGGCGGAGCACATGGCGTGTGTGCTTGCGGGTATCTTGCCGGATCCCCTTCGGGAGGGCCGACTTGGGGGCGCCGCGGATCATCGAATAGCGCGCGAGCATGGGGAGCCTTTCATCGAAGGACGCGCGGGAGGCTGCGCGCGCTCTCGTGCTGCAGCCGATCCAAGGCGGTCGCATAATACGTGTACGTGGCGTCCGGCCGTGCGCTCGGGTCCACGAACGTCGCGCTGGCGCCCGCGGTGGTGATCCCTTGCGCCCGCACCGTTCCCAGCAAGTGCGCGGCGTCGGCAAACGCGCACTCGCCCGGGAAGGTGACGCCGTCGAATCGATACACGGCAAACGAGGTGGCGCCGCCGCCGAACGCGCGCACGGTGAGCTCCGCGCCCTCGCCGGCGCGGGAGACGCGGAGGATGAGCGGCGCATGGGGAGCCTGGGGCGCGTGCCCGCCGCGGCGGGTCTCGGCGGGGAGCAGGGCGGGCCGCGCGTAATGCTCGGCGACGACCTGGGTGATGGAGCCGAGGCGATCGGCGGCGACGTCTTTGGCGCTGAAGTAAACGTCGCCTTGGACCTCGGGGTAACTGCGGTTGAAGCTCAAGTGGCGGCTCAACTCCGCCGGATCGAGCCAGGCGCCCGAGGTGCCAACCTTGTAAGCCGCCTGCCCGACATAGAGATGAACCCCGGTGCCGCGCACCCGCTCGGCCCACCAGGGCACCAGCTTGGCATAATCGGCGACGGCGAGGCCGATGTTCCAATACACTTGCGGGTTGATGTAATCGACCCAGCCTTGGTCGACCCATTTGAGCGAGTCGGCATAAATACCGCTGTAGGACTCGAAGCCCGCCGTGTCCGAGCCGCGCGGATCGGAGGCGCGGTTGCGCCAGATGCCGAATGGGCTAATCCCAAATGCGACCCATGGCTTTTTGGCGTGGATGCGCGCGTTCGTCTCCTCCACCAGGCGATCGACGTTGTGGCGCCGCCAATCGTCGATGTTGGCGAACCCGCCTCCGTATTGCTCGTACGTGCGCTGATCGGGGAGGGCTTGGCCCGCGATGGGGTAGGGATAAAAATAGTCGTCGAAGTGCACGCCATCGACGTCGTAGTTCTCGACCGCGTGCAAAATGGCATTTTCGACGAACGCGCGCGCGGCGGGGACCCCCGGGTCGTAGTAAAGTTTGGGGCCGTAAGCAAAGACCCAATCCGGATGCTGGCGGGCGGGGTGGCTCGGCACGAGCTTGCTCGGATCGTTTTGCATGCTGACCCGATAAGGGTTGAACCACGCGTGAAACGCGAGATCCCGCGCGTGCGCCTCGCGGATCAAGAAGGCGAGGGGATCGTAGCCGGGATGGCGCCCTTGCTCGCCCGTCAGCCACTCGGACCATGGCTCGTAGGGCGATGGCCAGAACGCATCGGCGGTGGGCCGAATTTGAACCACCACCGCGTTGAGCTTTCGCGATTTGGCGTCGTCCAACAAGCGAACGTACTCGGCCTGTTGCTCTTGCACCGAGAGCCCTTGGCGGCTCGGCCAATCGATGTTCACCACGCTCGCAATCCACTCGGCGCGCAATTGCCGTTTGGGGTGGGCGGGGTTGGTCGGACAGGTGGCCGGGCCGTCTGCGGCGTTGGCGGGGATGGTCAGGGCGAGGACCGCGCCAAGCGCGAGGGCCGTCGAGGGAAAGAAACGCGTGCGCACGAGCATGGCGCGAGGGTAACACTGCCGCCTGCGGCGGTCGTGGGCCGCGCACCTCACCGGCGGGATTTGCGCGCGTTTCGAGCGGGGACGGCCTCGTGCGAGCGCCGTGAACGGAGGCGGCGCGCGGATCGCAGCTCGAGCGTAAAACGTCTCTCGCCGCAGCATGCGTATTTGCTATTCTCGCCTTTAGCACATGCGGGGACCGCTCCAATTCGGACGCTATTCCCTTGTTGTCGAGTTGGCATCCGGCGGCATGGCCACCGTTTACTTGGGCCGGATGACGGGGGCCGCGGGGTTCGAGCGCACGGTGGCCATCAAACGGCTGCACCCGCATTTGGCGGCGGCCGATCCGACATTGATTTCGAGCTTCGTGGACGAAGCGCGTTTGGCGGCGCGCATTCATCACCCCAACGTGGTTCAAACGTTGGACGTCTTCGCCAAAGGGCGCGAAAACTTCCTCGTCATGGAGTACGTGCACGGCGAGTCGATGGGCGGTCTCGTTCGCGCGTGCCGGCGAAGAGGCGAGGCGATCCCGGTTTCGATGGGATTGTCGATTCTGTTCGGGATCCTCAACGGCCTGCACGCCGCGCACGAAGCGCGGGACGAGTCGGGGCAGCCGCTCGACATCGTGCACCGCGATATCTCGCCTCAAAACATCCTCGTCGGCGCCGACGGCGTCGCGCGGGTGCTCGACTTCGGTGTGGCAAAGGCGGCGAGGCGGTTGCATGAGACCACGCAGCGGGGCCGGCTCAAGGGCAAGATCCCCTATATGGCACCCGAGCAAATCTTCGGCTCGGCGACACGGCAATCCGACGTGTACGCCGCCGGCGTCGTTCTCTGGGAAATGCTGACGGGCGAGCGTCTCTTCAAGAACTCGAACGAGATGCTCCTCTTTCAGGCGGTGCTGTCGGCCAACGTCCCGCCCCCGAGCGCCAAGAACCCCAACGTGCCGCCCGAGGTGGACCGCATCGTCCAAAGAGCGATTTCGCGCGACATGAAGCAACGCTACGCGACCGCGCACGAGATGGCCGCCGCCATCGACGGATGCATCGACGTGGCGTCGTCGATGAAGGTCGCCCAATGGGTCGAGGCCACGGTGGGGCCTGTGCTCCTGGAGCGGCGGGCGCTCGTCGCCGAGGTGGAGCGCTTTCACGGGGCGCCCCCCGAAAAGGCCGAACCGGCGCCCGCTTCCGTCGACACGACCGTGCGTATGACGTCGGCCGATATCGAGGCGCGGATGGAGCCCGAGGGGCCGGAGCGTGCGACCGTGCCGATGCCGACCTTGTCACGGACTGCAGCGCCGCCTGCGGCAGCACCTGCGGCGCCGGCGACCCCGGAGGAGCGCGCGACGATTCCGATACCTCCGCCGCCTGCGACCATGCCGATGCCGACCTTGTCTCGAGGCGTGGTGCCCCCGGCCGTATCGCCGGTGCAAGCGGTGCCAGGGCCGTCGCCCGCGCGGCTGCGCGGTCGTGCGCTCGGGTTCATCGCCGGCGCTCTCGCGCTCGTCGTCCTTTCCATGGTTGCGATCGAGCATCGGCTCGCAAATCAGCTAATCCAGGAGCCACCGCGCCCCCCGATCGAAACGGACGCGCCCGCGCCCCCGGCGTCCTCGAGCGAGCTCGTTTCGACCACCGGTCCGCCGACGGCCGAGCCGTCTCCGTCTCCGTCATCCACGCCGTCGTTGACGCTCTCCATCGCGGACGGCGACGAACCTGCGGGCGCCGAGCGCGGCGAGCCTCCGGACGCCAATGTCGCGCCCCCCGACGCGAGCGTCGCACCCAAGAGCGCCCCGCGCTCCGCGGTGCCGGCCCTCAGCATCGCCGATCAAGCCCGCGGCGTGATGCTCAAGGATTCGGCCAAGGCGAGGCATCTGCTCGAGCCGCGGGTTCGGAGCGGGCGGGGGACCAACGAAGAAATTTTCCTGCTCAAGACCATCTGCCGGGACCAGGGCGATCTTCCCTGCGTTCAGCACTGCAAATTGCTGCTCGGAGAGTGATTGGCCACGGAAGACGAGGGCGTGCGCGCGCGCCCGGGCTGCGGTGTGCTCTGCGGCTTCCCAGTGGGCGCTGGACGCCTGCGCCCAGGACGTGGTGCTGTTCACGGATCTGGCAAATCCCATATCCAATTCGATTTATCGGCGCATCGGGTATCGCCCTTCGTTCGACGCGGCGGAGTTCGAATTCGAGCGTAAAGATCCTGCTTCGTAAAACGAAAATGTCATTCGGCCGGATGCGCGGAGCGGTATATCGGATTACAATCGATGGGTGGAGCCGCCGTTCGTTCGGGGTGATTTCCTCTTTGGCCATGCGCGGCGTTTGCGGAGCGGTCCGCTCGAGCTCTTCGAGGAGCTCGTGCGCGACCACCCGGACCTCGTGCAAATGCGGGTCGGTCATCTTCGGGCGGTTTTGGTCTCGCACCCCGAAGGGGTTGCCCGCGTCCTCCGCGACAATCAAAAGAATTACAGCAAGGAGACGCCCGGATTTCACAAGGTGCGGCTGCTCTTGGGGCGCGGCCTTCTGACCAGCTACGGCGAGCTATGGCTTCGCCAGCGGCGGATGATGCAGCCCGCCTTTCATCGCGAGAAGATCGCGGCGTTCGCGCCCGCGATGACGCGGGCCGCGCACGAGCTCGGGGAGCGCTGGCAAGGGCTCGCCGGACGGATCATCGACGTGGCCGATGAGATGATGCGTTTGACCTTGCGCGTTACGGGTGAAACCTTGTTTGGCACCGATGTATCGCGGCACGCCGACGCCATTTCGGAGGCCGTGGCCGTCGTCCTCGTCGAGGCGCGCCGGAGGGTCTTTACGCTCTTCGACTTTCCCCTCGCGGTGCCCACCCCCAACAATCTTCGCCTCTCGCGCGCCATCGGCACGCTCGATGGAATCGTGCGGCGCACGATCGCCGAGCGCCGCCGGGGCGCTCCCAAAGACGATTTGCTCGGAACGCTCCTCGCGGCCCGCGACGGCGAGGGCGAGGGCGCATCGAACGGCGGCGCGCGCATGAGCGACGAGCAAATTCGAGACGAGGTGATGACGCTCCTCCTCGCCGGCCACGAGACCACCGCCAATGCGCTCGCGTGGACATTTCATTGCCTCGCCGAAAATCCTCGTTCGCGAGAGCTCCTGGAGCAGGAGCTCGACCACGTGCTCGGCGGGCGCCCCCCCACGATGGAGGACGTGCCTCGATTGCAGAGGACGCGCATGGTCGTCCTCGAATCCATGCGCCTCTATCCACCGGTCTGGATCCTGCCCCGCCTTGCGTGTCGCGACGACATCGTTTGTGGATATCGCGTGCGCGCGGGCACCATTGTCCTCGCGAGCCCTTACGCGACGCATCGACACCCGCATTACTGGGAGCGTCCCGAGCACCACGACCCGAATCGATTTACCCGCGAGCGCGAAATGGGACGGTCGAAATTTGCATATTTTCCATTCGGTGGCGGGCCACGCGCCTGCATCGGCAGCTCGTTCGCCCTCGTCGAAATCATCCTTGCATTGGCCACCTTGGCGCAGCGTTTCGTGCTGCGATCCGTGCCAGGTCATCGCGCAGCGCCCGAGCCGCGGGTCACCGTGAGGCCGCGCGATGGACTACCGATGATCGTCCATTCGCGCCAAACGACGCGCGCTGCGGGGAGTGGATTCGTTCCAAACGTATTCGAAGAAATATGCTCGAAGCGCGAATTTCGATGACCGCTCCCGAAATTTCGAATGGACCGTTTGAAGGCTCGGGCGGCGCGTGCTAACGCCTATTGATGTCGCGTTTCGATATTCCAATTCCGAGGGCGACGCGTCCCTTGCCTCCCATCGATCCTTATCGGCACCGGAGGTCTTACGTCGCGCTCATCAGCAATTTGTACCATGCGGAGGCCGCCGCCCTCGAAGGCTTTCGCCTCTTGAACGATCCGCGCTACGTGGAGTCGAGCGAGATCTTCGCGAAGGCGAGCAAGAAGCTGGTGGAGGACGAGCAGAAGCACCTCGAGGACATGGAGTGCATCGTCCGAAAGCTCGGCGCGGGAGGCATCGTCGACCCCCCGGAGCACACGCGTGCATTCTGGACGGGGTGGCGCTCGGGTAGAATGTTTGCGCTGCCGTTCAAGCCGGCCGTCGCGTCCATGTTCTGCCTTTTTTCAGAGGGGCTCGGCTATGGGTTTCTCTACCTCTTGGCGGAGGCCACGTCGGATCCCGAAATCCGCGCCATGCTCCAGAGCAACGTGCGGGACGAGGAGGCCCATGTCCGCCTCTCCGTCTCGGTGCTCCGCCGCGCGCAAGTCGAAGATCCGCGCTTCATGGCCGATTTCTTGGTGCACGTATACGGCTACGGCTTGAACGCGCGCAAAGCCATTCGCGAGCACCTGGACCTGTTCGACGATTTGGGGCTCGACTTCGGCGTGCTCCTCGGCTCGACATTGCGGTTCCTCTTCGAGCTGATCGACCGCGTCTTCGACGAAGAGCAGCGCCGCTCGCCCTTGTGGCAGGCGGCAGGACGCTTCATGGCGATGCTCGATGATTATCCGGACATGGCGCGGCTCATTCAACTTGGCATGTACCTTCCCACGCCGCCGGGCAGCGCGAGCGCCGTCTATGCGTGGGGCCGTATGCGCCAGCGGGGCCGTCGGGAGCATGAGAAACATATCGAGCACCGTGAGGATATCGGCGCGAGCCATGGGAGGAGTGGATGGGAGAACGGAAGACCGACGCCATCGTCCTTGGCGCCGGGGTCGCTGGCCTGACGGCGGCCTACGAGCTGACCAAACGAGGATGCACCGTCACCGTGGTCGAGGCCGCGCCTTTTGCCGGGGGCAGGACCTCGACCTATGTGGATGCGCGCGGCCGAACGGTGGACACCGGGCTCCATGTGTTGGCCGATCATTACGTCAACCTCACCGAGGTGTTGGCCGAGCTCGGGATGTCGAAGAAGATTCGATGGATCGGCAAGCATACGTACCTGCGTGAAGGCCGGGGGTCGCTGGAGTGGTATTTCAGCGATCACAAACCGCCTTTGCACCTGGTCCGGCCCATGCTCGAAATGCCCATTTCGCTGCTCGAGCGCGCGCCCCTTTTGCGCGCCAGCCTGGAGGTCGCCGGCTATGGGCAGGAAGATTTGGCCGAGCTCGACCACGTGACGTACTTCGAGTGGCACCAAAGGCGAAAGCTCGGCGCGGGTTTCATTCGCGAATTGGCGGAGGCCGCGGCCGACGCCGCGTCGTTTCTCACCATCCGCGAGGCGGCCGCGCGGCCCGTTCTCTCGTGGCTCAAATATTTGATGCGGAACAAGCGCGCGGGCGACGTGGGGCTCTTCGAGGGCACCATGGAGGAGTGCATGGTCGAGCCGCTTCGAAGGTTCATCGAGGCGCACGGCGGTGAGGTTCGCCTGGGAACGGCCGCGCGTGAGCTGGTGTTCGATGGAACCCGCATCACCGGGGTTCGCGTGGGGCGCTCGGGTGCGCGGGGGCCATGTACGCGGGCGGATGGATATGTCGAGCCGGCGGGGCAGGGGGCGCCGGAGGCGGAGGTGCTCCGCGCGGATTATGTCGTTTCGGCGCTGCCCGTGCAGATGCTGCAGCGCATCTTGGGGGCGGAGCTGGGCGCGGCGGCGGGGTTGACCGATGCGCTCGGGCTGACGACCACGCCGGCCATCTCGGCGATTCTTTGGTTCGATAGGAAGATATTTCCCGCCCCGCCGGGCGCGCCGCTCGTCACCGGGTGCGCGATGCGCGACTTCGTGGATCTGGCCACCCTCGGGCGCCAGGGCGGCGCGCCCGGCTCGGTCTACCAATTCGTGGTCACGCGTGGGCAAGAAGGCTCGGACGGGGAGATCGCCGAGCGCCTCTTCACGGACTTGAAGCGTGTATGGCCGGCGGCGCGGGACGTGACCCTGATCGATTGGGCCATCGAGCACATTGGCGCGGCCATGTTCGCGGCCGTTCCGGGGGCCCATGCGAAGAGGCCAGCCGCCGAAACGGCCATTGGCAACTTCTTTTTGGCGGGCGATTTCACCAAGCACGATTTGAACGCCTCGATGGAGGGCGCCGCGTTCTCCGGCCGTCGCGCGGCCGAGCGCGTGCTCGCGGCAAAAGGGAAGCCCGCCACCATCGTGCGCCGGATCGCCGAGCCGTGGGTGACCGAGCGCCTCCGGCGCGTTCGCAAACGAGCCGCCGCGGTCCGGCCGTGAGGGTCCTCATCGCCGGCGCCGGGATCGGGGGCTTGTCCCTCAACGCGCTCCTCCGGCGTGGCGGAATCGATACCGATCTGATCGATCACGCCACCTCGTGGAACCGGCCCGGCCATGCGCTCTGCCTCTTCGGCAATGGCCAGCGCATCCTCGCCGCCCTAGGGGTGCTCGGCGCCGTGAGGAGCCGCGCGCACGAAATCGTGCATTATACCATTACCGACGCGAGCGGCGCCCCCGTTCGCTCGATGGATATGTCGCTGCTCAACGAGCGGCATGGGAGCTTGATTCAGCTCCAGCGCGGCGCCCTGCACGACGTGCTCCGCGGCATCCCGGAGAACGCCGATCTTCGGTTGGGGGTGGGCATCCGAGCCATCGCGCAATCGCGGAGCGACGTCGAAGTGCGGTTCGAGAACGGCGAGGTCGAGTGGTACGACGCCGTGGTCGGGGCCGACGGCATCCGCTCCCGGGTTCGCCAGCTCGCCTTCGAGCGCGCCCCCGGCCCGCGCCCGTTCGGGGCCATCGGGTGGGCGTACATCGCCAAGGTCCCCGCGGTGTCGCTCCTTCGTGCCGAGGAGCGGCTCACCGCGGCGCAGATCGAAGATGGCATCCTCGAATTTTGGGGGGCGGATCGTTACTTCGGAATCTATCCGCTGCCGGGCGGCCTCTTCGGCGTCTACTGCGCCCGCGCCCTCCGCCCCGGCGAGCGCGCGCTCCGTGGACCGGAGCGTCGGGACGCCTTGCTCGCCTCGTTCGCCGATTTTGGCCCCCTGGTGGAGCAGCTCTTGGCGCACGCGCCCGACGCGGCGTCGATCTTTCACGCGCCGCTCGAGGAGGTGTGGCGCGCCACGTGGCACGCGAACCGGGTGGGCCTCCTCGGCGACGCCGCCCACGCGATGCTCCCCTTCGGCGGCATGGGCGCC
Source organism: Sorangiineae bacterium MSr11954 (assembly GCA_037157815.1). Classification (NCBI taxonomy): domain Bacteria; kingdom Pseudomonadati; phylum Myxococcota; class Myxococcia; order Myxococcales; family Pendulisporaceae; genus Pendulispora; species Pendulispora albinea. The sequence continues at coordinate 7,155,710 of CP089984.1, read as the reverse complement.
TCGATGGCCATGGAGGACGCGCTCGTTCTCTCCGAGGAGCTTCGCCAGCACCCCGTGCGCCGCGCCTTCCCGCGCTACGTTCGCCGCCGCGTGCGCCGGGTGTGGCCCGTTCAGTTCAACGCGCGCATGAAGGGGATAGCCATGCTCCGCGCCAAGCACATCCCGCTGGGCGTGCGGTCGCTCCAGGGGGTCATGCGCGATCCCGCCTCGTTCATAGGGCCCTATGCGACATGGCAGGAGCGGGTGCTCGATGCGCTGATCTCCGCCAATCCGTGACCGCGAAGTGGGATGGCTCATGTGCCGGCGTGTGCGCGCGCAGCGATTCACGCCAAAGTGTGACGCTAATTCGATTTCCTCCGAACGGCGATGAATGCCGTGGATTCGGATCCCGTCGGACCTCCGGTGCTGAATGGTGCAGCGCGGCCGCGCGCCGCGGCGCATGCATCGCCCAGTCAAAGGGAGGATAACTCGATGAAGCTTCGATTCCTTATTGCCGTGATCCCCTTCGCTGCTGCCGCTCTGATGGGGTGCAGCGACGACGACGTCAAAGCCACGAACCAGGATCCCGGGGGGCCCGTCAAGAACGAGCCGCTCAAGGGGACGATCGACGGCAAAGCTTTCCAGGGCAAGATCGCCATGGTCACCAAACGGGGAGACGACTCGCGCCTCACCATTTACGATCAGGAGGGCACCTGCGCCGCGCCGCCCGATACCGAGCTTCGGGTGCTGATCACGGTAAAGGGCTGGGCTCCAAGCCTCTCGTACAATTTCGATTTCACGCGGAATGCCACTTTGTTCGTGAAGAGCAAAGGCTTGAACGCCATTTCGGTGGCCGGCCGTCTGGAGGTCTCGGCGGACGGTAAGTCGGTCGGGATTCGCGCGAACACCGATCGCAGCGGCGGGGTCGAGGGAACGGTCCCCGTCTTGAACTGCACCACTACGTAGCGGTCCCGAAGACCTCGAAGAGCTCGTCCGTCGCCGCCGGTGGGGTGGTGCGGCCATGCAGGACGTCGGCCTCGATGCGCGCGAGGCGGGCGGCGACGGCGGGGTGCGCGCGGAAGGTGCGCTCGAGGCGATCGGCGATGAGGGACCACATCCACGAGCGCTGCTGCTCCGCGCGCATCGCACCCAGCTCGCCGGAGGCTTCGAGGGCGCGCCGGTGCTCTTCGATGACGTCCCAGAGCGCATCGAGGCCGTCGCCGGTCTGCCCGGAGATGGCGAGCGCGCGCACCTCCCAGCTCGGGCGCCGGCGCGGCAGGTAGCGCAAGGCCGCGCGCAGATCGGCGAGCGCCGTGCGGGCCCGCGCCGCGCCATCGCCGTCGCATTTGTTGACGCCGATCGCGTCCGCGAGCTCGAGGACGCCTTTCTTGATGCCCTGGAGCTCGTCGCCGGCGCCGGCCAGGGCGAGGACCAAGAAGAAGTCGACCATGTCGGCCACCGCGGTCTCGCCTTGCCCGACGCCCACGGTTTCGACCAGGATGACGTCGAACCCCGCGGCCTCGCAGAGGAGCATGGTCTCGCGCGTGCGCCGCGCGATGCCGCCGGGCGTGAGGCCGCTGGGCGAGGGGCGGATGAACGCGTCGGGCTCCAACGAGAGCCGCGCCATGCGCGTTTTGTCGCCCAGGATGGAGCCTCCGGAGATGGTGCTCGAGGGATCGATGGCGAGGACCGCCACCTTTTTTCCCCGCCCGAGGAGGCGCATCCCAAGCTCGTCGACGAAGGTGCTCTTGCCCACCCCCGGCACCCCGGTCACCCCCACCCGCCGCGCGCCGCCCGTCGCGGGCAAGAGGCGCGTGAGCAGCTCCTGGGCGAGCTTGGCGTCGCTCTCGTTGCGGCTCTCGACGAGGGTGATGGCCTGGGCGAGCACGGCGCGGTTGCGTCCGCGCACTCCGCGCTCGTAGTCGTCGAGCGAAAGGCGCGGGCGCTTGACCGTCATGTGCCGGGTTCCAGACGATCGAGCAAGGAGCCGGCCGCCTCCGCGATGACCGTGCCCGGGCCGAAGATCTCGGCCGCGCCCGCGTCGCGCAGCGCTTGGTAGTCGTCGGGGGGAATGACGCCGCCCACCACGACCAGGATGTCGGGCCGGCCGCGCGCAGCCAGCGCGGCGCGCAGGGCAGGGACGAGGGTCAGGTGACCCGCGGCCAACGAGCTCGCGCCGATGATGTGCACGTCGTTTTCGACCGCGGCTTGCGCCGTCTCCTCGGGGGTCTGGAACAGCGGGCCGATGTCCACGTCGAAGCCGAGATCGGCGAAGGCCGTGGCGATCACCTTTTGCCCGCGATCGTGGCCGTCTTGCCCCATCTTGGCGACGAGGATGCGCGGCCTGCGCCCCTCGCGATCGAGAAATGCCTTCGTGCGCGCGCGTACGGCCGCCACCATGGTCGACTGTTCTCCCACTTCGCCAGCGTACACACCCGTGATGGCGCGGACCACCGCTTGGTGGCGCCCCCACGCCTTCTCGAGCGCCATGGAGATCTCGCCCACCGAGGCGCGCGCCCTCGCCGCCGCCGTCGCGAGCTCGAGCAAATTGCCGCCGCGCCCCTCGGCGCACGCGGTGAGCGCGTCGAGCGCGCGCTGGCAGGCCGCGCCGTCGCGCTCGCGCCGCAGCTGCTCGAGCCGCTCGATTTGCGTGCGCCGCACCGCCCCGTTATCGACCTTGAGCACGGGCACCGACTCGGGCGTGGTCGGGCGAAAGCGGTTGACGCCGATGATGGCTTGGCGCCCGGAGTCGATGCGCGCCTGGGTGCGCGCCGCGGCTTCTTCGATGCGGAGCTTGGGTACGCCGGCCTCGATGGCCTTGACCATGCCGCCCAAGGACTCGACCTCGTCGATGTGCGCCTGCGCGCGCGCCGCTAGATCGTGGGTGAGCCGCTCCACGTAATGGCTGCCGCCCCACGGATCGACGGGGCGGCAGGTGCCCGACTCGAGCTGCAGTTGGAGCTGGGTGTTGCGCGCGATGCGGGCGGAGAAATCGGTGGGGAGGGCCAGGGCTTCGTCGAGCGAGTTGGTGTGCAGGCTCTGCGTGTGGCCCTGCGTGGCGGCCATGGCCTCGATGCACGTGCGGATGACGTTGTTGTAGACGTCCTGCGCGGTGAGCGACCAGCCCGACGTCTGGCAGTGCGCCCGCAGCATCAGGCTCTTGGAGCTCTTGGGCGAGAAGCGCGACATGAGGCGCGCCCACAGGAGGCGCGCCGCGCGGAGCTTCGCCACCTCCATGAAGAAGTTCATGCCGATGGCGAAGAAGAACGAGAGCCGCGGCGCGAAGGCGTCCACGCTCATCCCGGAGGCGATGCCCGTGCGCACGTATTCCAGGCCGTCGGCGAGGGTGTATCCGAGCTCCAGATCGGCGGTCGCCCCGGCTTCTTGCATATGGTAGCCGGAGATGGATATCGAGTTGAACTTGGGCATCTTCTGCGAGGTAAACGCGAAAATGTCCGCGATGATCTTCATCGATGGCGCGGGGGGATAAATATACGTATTGCGCACCATGAACTCTTTGAGGATATCGTTCTGAATGGTGCCCGTGAGCTTCTCGAGCGGGACGCCCTGCTCCTCGGCCGCGACGATGTAGAGCGCCAGGATCGGCAGGACCGCGCCGTTCATGGTCATCGATACGCTCATCTTGTCGAGCGGAATGCCGTCGAAGAGAAGTCGCATATCGAGGATGGAGTCGATGGCCACGCCGGCCATGCCCACGTCGCCGACCACGCGCGGGTGGTCGCTGTCGTAGCCGCGGTGGGTGGCCAGATCGAACGCGATCGAGAGGCCCATTTGGCCGGCGGCCAGGTTGCGGCGGTAAAACGCGTTGGAGTCCTCCGCCGTGGAGAACCCCGCATATTGGCGCACGGTCCACGGCTTTTGCACGTACATGGTCGGGTAGGGACCGCGTACAAACGGCGCAAAGCCGGGGAGGGTGCCGAGGTGCGGGAGATTTGCCGTGTCGTCCGGCGTGTAGAGCGCGCGGTGTGGGATTTGTTCCGGCGTGTCCCAGGTGGCCGCGGCGGCTGCGCTCACTGCGCGGGCGTCGCCGTCGGCGGAAAAGGCGCCGAGCGGGATCGCGTCGAAGTCGATGGAGGCGAAATCCGGAAGATGACGGCTCATGGTGTCCCCGGAAAAACCTGAAAAAGCTCGGACAAGGTTGCGATGACGTCGCAGCCCACGAAGATGAATCCATCGACCCCCGCCTCGCGCAAGGTCGCCTCCAGCGCGCCGGGCCGCCCGGCGAGCAGCACCCGCTGGCAGCCCGCGGCTTTGAGCGCGCGCGCCCGGGCCGCGGCCTCGGTGGCGTAGCGTTCGTCGCTGCCGCAGATGCAGGCCACGACGGCCTCTTCGTCCGCCGTGCTCTCGCGCGTGCGGATCCCGCCCGCCGCAAAGAACCCCGCCGCGAACCCGACCCGCGCGCGCGATTCGGGGAGCGGGCCCAAGGTCGCGAGGAGCGCCTCTGGCGCGGAGGTTTGCGCTTCGGCATGCGCCCGCAGCGTCTCGAATGGCTCCGCGTCGCGGTGCGCGGGCAGCGCGCCTCCGGCCTTTGCCGATGCGGTCGCCGCCGCCGGCGCAGAGCGGGGCAGCTCTTCATCGAGGTTGGCAAACTCGGATACGCCGAGAATGGGCGTCTTGCGGCTCGCGATCGCCGAGAGCCGCGAACGCCACGCCGCCTCGAGCCGCGCCGCGAGGCGACCGCTCTCCAGCGCGCTCACGATGCCGCCTTCTTGCTCGAGCGCCCGAAAGCGCTTCCAGCCTTCGCGCGCCAGGGCATCGGTGAGCGTATCGAGGTAATACGAGCCGCCCGCCGGATCCATCACCTTGCCGAGGAAGCTCTCCTCCCGAAGCACGAGCCCCGTATTGCGCGCGATGCGATGCGCCTGCGCCGAAGGCGCGCCCAGCGCCCGATCGAACGCCTGCGGCGTCACCCAATCGGCGCCGCCGAGCACCGCCGCGAACACCTGCGTGGTGATGCGCAGCAAATTCACCCACGGATCGCGCACGGTGAGCGTCCGCGACGAACAGACCGCGTGCACGTTGGTCCGCGCCGCGCCCTTCGCGTCGTTTGCGCCCGTCGCCTCCGCGACGTCTCTCCCGCCCGCCGCCACCAGCAACTTTGCCCAACAGATGCGAAGCGCCCGCACCTTGCAAAGCTCCAGAAACGTGTCGCGCCCCACCGCGACCTGCAAGGCAATCTGCCGCGCGGCGGCGTCCGCCGAGAGCCCCGCGTCCCGCAGCGCCTCGAGGTAGCTCACGCCGGTGGAGAGCGCAAAGGCCAGCTCGTCGGCGGCATCCGCCCCCGCATCATGGTACGGGAGGGTCGAGATCATCACCGCGCTCGCCCCCGGAAATCGCTCCTCCACCTTCCGCGCCGTTCGCCCCAGCGCCGAAAGCGCCTGCGCCGCGTCCCCCGACGGCGAACCACCCCGCGCCCGCCGCGCCAGCGGATCGACGTTCAGCGCAAACGCCTTTGCCGCGAACCCCTCCGGCGGAGCGTCCTCCGCATCGAGCACGAAAAACGCGCCGTCCGCGATCCCCGCGCCGCCGCCCGTCCGGAGCAGCGCGTCGAGCTCACCCAACCCGAGCCAGAACGCATCGGCCCCGCCCGCGCGATCTGCCACCAGCGCATCGCGCGAAGCCCCGGGCTCATGGCGCATGCAGATGCGAAAGGGCTCCGCCCGCTGCCATCGCCCGACGCCCTGGGGAGCCTCCGTGTAGAGCGGCGCGATGTCCACGCCGCTCAGCGCCTCGTGGACGAGCGTCTTGTCGAACGGTCTTCCGGCGAGCTCTTTTTCGACCTGCGCCCGCCAGTCGGCGAGCGCGACTTGTTGGAACTCCATGTCCGGCTTCATTTACATGTTGCGCCGGTATTGACCACCGACCTGGTAAAGCGCGCCCGAGAGCTGCCCCAACGTGCAGACCTTGCACGCCTCCATGAGGGCGGCGAACACGTTCCCCCCATCGAGCGCCGCGCGCCGTACGCCCTCGAGCGCGACCTCGCCCTCGCCCGCGTTGCGCTTCCAGAAGGCGTTGCGCGCGTCGATGGCGTAGTCCTTCTCCTCTTTGGTGGCCCGGATGACCTCCGGGGGCTGCACGGTGGGGGAGCCCTTGGGATCGAGGTACGTGTTGACGCCGACGATGGGCAAGGTCCCATTGTGCTTGAGCGTCTCGTAATACAGCGACTCTTCCTGGATCTTCGAGCGCTGGTACATGCGCTCCATCGCGCCGAGCACCCCGCCGCGCTCGGAGATCGAGCGAAACTCGTTGAGCACCGCCGCCTCGACCAGGTCGGTCAGCTCCTCCACGATGAACGAGCCTTGCGTGGGGTTCTCGTTCTTGGCCAGGCCGAACTCCTTGTTGATGATGAGCTGAATCGCCAGCGCGCGCCGCACGCTCTCCTCGGTCGGCGTGGTGATGGCCTCGTCGTACGCGTTGGTGTGGAGCGAGTTGCAATTGTCTTGCAGCGCCAGGAGCGCTTGCAAGGTGGTCCGAATGTCGTTGAACGCAATTTCCTGCGCGTGCAAGGAGCGACCCGACGTTTGGATATGGTACTTCAGCTTCTGCGAGCGGTCGTTCCCGTTGTATTTGTCGCGGATCGCCTTGGCCCAGATGCGCCGGGCCACCCGCCCGAGCACCGTGTACTCGGGGTCCATTCCATTGGAGAAGAAGAACGACAGGTTGGGCGCGAAGTCGTCGATGTGCATCCCGCGCGACAGGTAATACTCGACGAACGTAAACCCATTGGCCAAGGTGAACGCCAGCTGGGACACCGGGTTCGCCCCCGCCTCGGCGATGTGGTAGCCGGAGATGGAGACCGAGTAGAAGTTCCGCACGTTCTGGTCGATGAAGTACTGCTGAATGTCGCCCATCACGCGCAGCGCGAACTCGGTGGAGAAGATGCACGTGTTCTGCGCTTGGTCTTCTTTGAGAATGTCGGCCTGCACGGTGCCGCGCACCTGCGAGAGGGTCTGCGCCTTGATCTTGGCGTACACCTCCGGCGGCAGCACCTCGTCGCCCGAGACGCCGAGGAGGAGCAGCCCGAGCCCGTCGTTCCCTTCGGGCAAGGTGCCCTGGTACGCAGGCCGCGGCGCGCCGCGACGGGCGTAGATTTCGGAGATCTTCTTATCGACCTCCGCGACCTTTCCTTGCGCGCGAATCCACTTTTCGCATTGCTGATCGATGGCCGCGTTGAGGAAGAACCCCAGCAGCATCGGGGCCGGGCCATTGATGGTCATGGAGACCGAGGTCGACGGGTCGGCCAGGTCGAATCCGGAGTAGAGCTTCTTGGCGTCGTCGACATTGGCGATCGACACCCCGGAGTTTCCGACCTTGCCGTAGATGTCGGGGCGGTGATCGGGATCTTCGCCGTAGAGCGTGACGGAGTCGAACGCCGTCGACAGGCGCTTGGCCGGCAAGCCGCGCGACACGTAGTGGAAGCGCTTGTTCGTGCGCTCCGGCCCGCCCTCGCCGGCGAACATGCGCGCCGGATCCTCGCCCTCGCGCTTGAGCGGAAAGACGCCGGCCGTAAACGGGAATTGGCCGGGCGGGCTCTCGCGCAGAAGCCATACGAGCAGATCGCCCCAATCTTCGTATTTGGGGAGCGCGACCTTGGGGACCCGCAAATGGGAGAGCGTCTCGGAGACCAGGTCCAAATCGATGACCTTGTCGCGAACCTTGAATTGATATTTGGCGGCCGCATAACGCCGCTGGGTGGCCGGCCACTCGTCGAGGAGCTTTTTGCATTCGGGGTGCAGGCGCCCCTCCAGATCACGATAGAGCTCGACCAGCTCGCGCACCGCGGCCGGCTCGCCCTCGACCACCTCGGTGACCTTGACGATGTCCGCCGGGCCGGTGGGCTCCACGATCTCGAGGTGCTTCTTGCCGACCTTGGCCCGCAGCGCCTCGATGCTGCCGTGCAGCTGGTAGAGCTTGCGCGCGATGGCCGCCTGCGCGCGCACGAAGGCGTCGTAGCTCTCGCACGTCTCCACGATCTCGGCCAGGTAGCGGGTGCGCTCGGGCGGGATGATCCAGCGCTTTTCGCTCATGCCCGGGGTGATCTCCAGGCGCGACGCGAGCGGGGCCCCCGTCTTTTGCGCGACGGCCTGCATGATCTTGCCGTAGAGCTGGTTCATCCCCGGATCGTTGAACTGCGAGGCGATGGTCCCGTAGACCGGCACCTCCTCGTCGGGGATGGAAAAGGCGTTGTGGTTGCGGCGCCACTGCTTTTTGACGTCACGCAGCGCGTCGAGCGAGCCTCGCTTATCGAATTTGTTGATGGCGATGACATCGGCGAAGTCGAGCATGTCGATCTTCTCGAGCTGCGTCGCCGCGCCGTATTCGGCGGTCATCAAGTAGAGCGAGACATCCGCGTGCTCGGTGATCTCGGTGTCGGACTGCCCGATGCCCGAGGTCTCGACCACGATGAGGTCGAATCCGGCCGCCCGGCACGCCTCGATGGACTCGCCCACGTGCTTCGACAGCGCCAGGTTCGACTGGCGGGTGGCGAGCGAGCGCATGTACACGCGGGGGTCGTCGATGGCGTTCATGCGGATGCGATCGCCCAAGAGCGCGCCGCCCGATTTGCGCTTGGAGGGGTCGACCGAGAGCACGGCGATGGTCTTGTCCTCGCTATCGGCCAAAAACCGGCGCACCAGCTCGTCGACGAGGCTCGATTTTCCGGCGCCGCCGGTGCCGGTGATGCCGAGCACCGGCACCTTCTTGGCCGCCTCGGCGCCCGGCCGCGAGGCGAGGGCCGCGCGCAGCTTGTCGCCGGCCTCCGGGAAATTCTCGGCGATGGTGATGAGCCCCGCGATGGTGGCGGGCTCTCGCTGCGAGAGGCGCTCGAGAAGGGGCGCAAAGTCTGGCTCGCGCTTCTCGAAGTCGCACCGCTCCAACACGTCGTTGATCATCCCGATGAGCCCCATCGCCCGCCCATCGTCGGGCGAGTAAATGCGGGCGACGCCATACGCGTGGAGCTCCTCGATCTCGCTCGGGAGGATGGTCCCGCCGCCGCCGCCGAACACCTTGGTGTTGGCGCCGGCCTTTCGGAGCAGGTCGATCATGTACTTGAAGTATTCGACGTGACCGCCTTGGTACGAGGTGATGGCAATGCCCTGCACATCCTCCTGAATGGCGCAATTCACGATCTCCGCCACCGAACGGTTGTGCCCCAAGTGGATGACCTCGGCGCCCGACGCCTGCATCAACCTTCGCATCACATTGATGGCCGCGTCATGGCCATCGAAGAGCGACGCCGCGCTCACCAAGCGCACATGATGACGCGGCTTGTAAGGCGTTTGTGACGCCAAGGTGGCAGGTGTGGCGGGAGCCACCTTCGCTTGAGGCGGTCGCTCCTTGGCCTGCCCGCCTTGGTCTTCGCCGTGCTCGCGCGCACGATTTGCGCGCATCGCCGGCAGCGGTTGGACTCCTCGAGGACCTTCGGCGTGGGCAGGGTTCGTCATGGTTTTCACGGGGTCAGAGCATCGTTGACATCAGAGCGCCAAGGGCGCACCAGGCGAGACGTTAGGGGCAGCAACAAGATAGCCCTAGCACGATGGAATCGCAGAATTCTTCGGCTTCGACAAGACGAGCCGCGCGATGATCCGGCCGCGGTGTCCGCGTCACAGTCGTTCGTCGCGAGCTCTGCCCGCGCTGAGGTGCATCTTTGCTGTGCGAGCGACCGCTGGGCCTTATGCGCGGCGGTTGCGGCGGGCGAGAAAGGCGCGAAGGCGGGCGCGCTCGTCGGGCTCGAGCACTTCGTCGAGCCAGGCGATGGCGTCGCGCGGATCGGTGAAGATGCGGCGCGCGGGATCGGCGGTCTGTCGGGCGATGCGATCGAGCTGTAGGAGGAAGGTGCGGCTGGTGGACGGAGACACGATCTCGGCGGCGCGCGCGAAGAGACCGCGGGTGCGATCCATCAGCACCGCGAGGCGGTCGGCGAGCTCCGGGGAGAGGACGCTTGCGTCGCGTACGTCGATGCATACGACAGGGCGAGGCACCGATTCGAGGAGCTGGATCCAGCTCGCGAGGGCCCTCTCGTCGAGATCGGCCAATTGAATCGGAAGGACGTATCGTAGCTCGATGAGGCGACCTACCTCACGGACACGGCTGATCATGCAACGTGGCGGTGACGTGTACCACGTCGCGTTCGACGAGGGCCACCCGAGGCGCGCGCGGGGGCCCCGCCAAGCCCGCCGAAGGCCATCCGCCGAGCCCGGCATTCGCCCCGCAAAACAGGGAAAATGACGCGGTGAACCCGTTCGTGTTCGTGGACGAGTGCATATGTCTCCCCCGAAAGCAATTGCTCTCTGGCGCGGGACACCGCATAGAGAGAAATAATGGCCTCACAGCAATGTAAGGCGGCACCCCGACGAGATGGCACGCGCCTGGGTACTGCTCCTTCTCAGTCTTCTCTGCGCGCTCCTTCACCCTTCGCTTCGTTCGTGCACCTCCTTCGCGATCGACGGGGCGTCTCGGCGGTCGAGTACGCGCTTCTTCTGGGGGCGATTCTTCTCCTCGTCGGCATGGGGTTCCGCCTGCTGGGGCGAAACACCGGCCTCACCACGCAATCGGCGACCGCGACCCTCCTCGGTGGCTCGGGCGCGCCCGGTTCCGGGACGGGTGGGGGGACGCCGGGTACCGGCGGCGGCACGCCTGGGAGCTGCGCGGGCGGGGTGTGTGAAGCTCCGGGAGCGTGCTTCGTCGCGGGCACGATGGTCGCCACGCCCTCCGGCGAGAGGCCCATCGAGAGCCTGAAGGCCGGCGATATGGTGTTCGCGCGCAATGCGTCGGACAGCGCGGCCAGCGTGCATCGCATCGTGACCACCTTCGTGCGGCCGGCGCCCTCGCTGGTCGACGTTCAGATCGAAACGGTCGAGGCCGAGCGCGAGACGATCCGCTCCACGCCGGACCACCTGTTCTTCGCGGCCAGCATCGGCGGCTGGGTCCCTGCCGGCGAGCTCCCTGCCGGCGAAACGCTGATCGATCGCGCCGGGCGCGAGGTCCGCGTGCGCAAGGTGGTGCCCATCGAGCAAGAGGCGCCCGTTTACAACTTCGAGGTCGATGTCGACCACACGTACTTCGTCGGCCACTCGGCCGTGTGGGTGCACAATCAGACCGGGTGCGGTACGGGGGGCACCGGTGGTACGGGCGGCACCGGCGGTACGGGCGGCACCGGAGGAACGGGTGGTACGGGAGGAACGCCGACCGGGCCAGTGACCCCGTGGACTCCGCCGCCGGGGTACTCGCCACCGCCGCTTCCGCCGGGGTATCAGAACCCGCCGCTCCCGGCAGGGGGCACCCCGGGCTCGGTGGCCCCTGGCAAGACGCCGCCCCCGTCGTATACGCCGCCGTCCACGACCAGTCCCGCGGTCCAAGATGCGTACAAGAAGGAGCAGGAGGCCGCCGCGGCCGCGGCCGAGGCCAAGCGAAAAGAGGACCTCGCCAACCTCGCGGACAAGAAGTACGAGGACCTCAAAGAGAAGCGGAAGACCAACCCGAAGATCCCGCAGGCGTCGGAAGACCGCATGAAGGATCAAGCCGACAAGGCGCGCAAGGAAGCGGACGACGCGAGGAACGAGGCCAACAAGAAAGAGGCGGAAGCCAAGAAGAACCCGCAGGACTCCGAGCCGCAGCGCATTCAAGATACGCTCGATCAGATCCGCAACGGCAAGCAGCCGTCGGGTGTTCAAGGCGACCAGTGGGGCGTTCCGTTCCAGAACAAGGCCGGCGATTTGCCCCTCAAGAACCCCGGCGACCCGCCCTACCGCGAGTACCGCGTTCCGGCTGAGTACGGGGACAAATCCGCGGGCAGCCGGCGCATCGTCGTCGACACGGCCACGGGAGATATCTACTATTCGAATACGCACTACGGCGATCACGGTCCGCCGGCGTTCGTCAAGCTCCCCGGCACACTCTGAGGTCCTGCGATGACGTTCGAGAAATTCGAGAAGGGCGTCGTGCGGCTCGAAAACCTCGACGTGAGCGCCGTGCTCGACCTCGCCAAGAGGTCGGGTATGGCCGCCTACGTGCTCTCGAACGTCACCGATCGAGACGGTTTCTTCAACGCCATCCGGGCAGGGCTCCCCTTGGATCCGCCGCTGGTCAGCAACCGAAGCTGGGACGCGCTCCTCGACTCGCTGCGGGGCGGCCTGCACGTGGCGGACGCGCGCCGCGTGGTCATCGTATGGCCGGGGATCGATGCGATGGAGCCGGCCGCCGATCGCGAGACGGCGCTCGACGTCTTGGTCTCCATCGCACAGACCCTCGCCATGCCGGAGTACACCCGAGGGCGCCCGACGGAGATCAGCATCGTCACATCGTAGAATCGCGTACGCCCTTCAGCGCACGCGCGAGCTCGGCGCCCTCCGCGGTGCCGAGCCGGACGAAGAGCGGCAACGTCCCCAGATCCGCCGGGTACGCGCGCAGATCCGTAGGGCCGCGCACCTCGCGCCCGCGCGCCACGTCGAACCACTTGCCCTCGGGCAGGTGCACGTCGCGCTGCAGCGAGTCGGTCACCACCGGTGCTGCGAGCACGGAGTCGCCGAGCAGCCACTCGTCGGTGAGATCGTAGCTGGCCGCATCGCTCGGAAAGTCGAAGAACAGCGGCTTGACGATGGGCTCCCCCGCCTCGATGGCGCGGTCCCGCTGCTTCAAGATGTACGGCGTGAGCAAGCCGTGCAGGCGCACCGCCTGGCGATAGAGCCGCACCGTCTCCTCGTCGTAAGGCACCCAGCGCCCCGAGACGGGATCGCGCACCCCCCGCGGCGAGGTCGACGCGTACATCAGCGGCATGGCCGCGGCCACTTGCGCCCAGCGCACCAGCACCTGCTTGCTCGGCGCCGGTTGATCGAGCGAGCCGCCGATCATATCGGTGGTCAGGAACGGATAGCCCACGGTCGCGAGCGCGAGGTTCTGCGTGACCGCCGATTGCAGCGCGTCCCACCCCGTGCCCTTGTCGATCTGGCGGATCACGAACCCATCGCGTTGCGCCCCCGTCCAGTGCGTGCGGATGCCCATGCCCTGCAGATCGAACTGCTGCGCCATGTCGGCGCCGAGCCGCTGGTAATCGAACATGGTGAGCTCGGGGGTGTAGGGCGCGCAGCGCTCGTCGAAGAAGCGCGTATCGAACTTGAAGCCGTCGACGCCCAAGTTGGTGCGCAGCCCCTGGAGCTGCCCCAAATACCACTCGCGCGCCTGCGGATTGGCCAGGTCGACGATGCCCGCCTTGCCGTTCCACCAGGTCACCGTGCAGGGCGTGCGCGGATCGTCTTTCGATTTCAGCAGATAACCGCGGTCGGCCGCAAATCGGTAATTGTCCGCGTCGAGGTTGATCCAGAGCGTGACCCAAATGCCGAATCGGTACCCCATGGCGTGGATGCGATCGACCATCGCTTTGGGATCGGGGAACTTCTCGTTCCAGGTGAAGTCGCCATAGTGGCTCATCCAACCATCGTCGAGGCTGAAGGTGTGGCTCGGGATCTTGGCCTCGTGGATCTTCTGCGCCCAGTCGAGGAAGTCCTTCTGCGTGACGGACGCGTAGAACTGCGCCCACGAGTTCCACACCACCTTCTCGTATTGCAGATCGGTGGCGTCGCTCGACGCGGGTTTGCCCGCGATCTCCAGGTAGCCGCCGAACACGTCGCGCGGCGTGCGCCCGACGAAGACGCTCGACTCGATGCTCTCGCTGTCGTGGACCGCGAAGTCGGCCACCTTCTCGCGCGCCGCGCCCATGGACACCGTCATCAAACGCGCCGTGTTCACCGTGAATCCGGCCGCCGTTTGCGTAAACCAGAATGGCTCCACCATATTGTACGACGCGGGCCCGAACGCCTTGTCCAAGGGACGCCCGCCGAGCGCGCCCACCCCGTCGAGCGGCCACACTTGTTCCTTGTAAGGACCACCCTTGTCGGTCTTGGTCTCGCCGTGGCCGTACCAGTGTCCCGATATGGGCATGTCGTAGTGCAACGCCATCGCGCTCGGGCGCTCTCCGCTGACACGCGCGGTCAGTCGGTAGCCGCGCGCCTCGGGTGTGAGCACGACACGAACGCTTCGGGTTGGATCGGTGGTGGCGACGTCGATGGCCAACGTCCCACCGTGCCAAATCACATTGCGCACATCCGTGGTGCCCACGACACCCGAAGCGGTATCCAGATCGATGGCCGCCGGACCGACCGACGTGGTTTGGAGCACCGTCTGCCCGCCCCGCCGCGTGATGATTTGAAACGGGGAGCGGCGAATCTCCACCTCGTAAGGAGGAGCGATCCGCGCCGAGCCCACGCTCAACACGGTGCTCGTCCCCGTCCTCGTGATGCTGGCCGTCGCCGGCGCATCGAGCGAGCTTGCACACGACGTGGCGCCCGTGAGCAAGGTCGCACCCGCGAGCGCGGCGCCCCTTCTGCGACGCGAAATCGAAGTCGGTGCGGGCTCGGTTCGGCGTTCCATCACGGTTTCTCCTGGCGTTTTGGCGATGATTCGACGGATGGGGTGTAACTTGCGATTCTTTTCGTTTACCTCCGATCGTTTGTGAAGCCCAGGAAAATCTCGAGCGAGGGCGCGCGCCCGGTGGTTCCGAGCACATGGGGCTCGGTGGCGCGCCGGGCGACGTGCGGATGCCGAGGGTGTGGGTGCAAGGAAATGCGACGAACATTTCGTTCTGATTAGGTGTGTCTGCAATGTTCTTTTTCGAAAATGATCCGTAGTATGCCCGCCGCCCAAATCGTCGTAGTCGGCCGACGCGGGCCCGCCCACGAAACGAAGCGTCGACGTCGAAAGCCGGATTTCTCACTTGTTCATTCTTGAAATGGAGCCGCGAGCAATTCGGTAATCGTCCTCACACACACACGAGAGGTCTGTCGACACACATACATCAGCAGCGCGACAGGTCGTTCAATCATGTAGGGAATCTACATAAACCCCCGTAGAGCGAATCTGCGAGGAGAGGAATATTCCAAATGGATAAGCGAACCAATTTTGTCCGCTACATTTCGTTCGTCGTTTCTTTGTTCGGCATGGCCACCGCCGCGTGCGGGACCGAGGTCGAAGGGGCCGATCCGCAAGAGGACGGGGTCGGAATCGCCGAGATGCCGGTCGTGGGCGGAACCCCAGCCGCCAAGGGTGAGTTCCCGTGGGTGGTGCGGCTGTCGATGGGTTGCGGCGGCGCGTTCTACACGCCGCAGGTCATCTTGACCGCGGCCCACTGCGTAAGCCGCACGGGCGCGAACACCAGCATCACGGTCACCTCGGGCGCCATCGATCTCCAAGATCCGGCGGCCGTGAAGACCCGGTCGACCTACGTGTACCGCTCGCCGACCTACAACACCAGCACCGGCGGCGACTGGGCGCTCATCAAGCTCGAGCGCGCGGTGCCCGGCGCCGTGACCTTGCCCATCGCGACCACCACCCAATACGACAACGGAAACTTCGGGGTCGTTGGTTGGGGCGCGGCGCGCGAGGGCGGGGCGCAGCAGCGCTACCTGCTCAAGGCCGAGGTCCCGTTCATCACCGACGCGCAGTGCAAGTCGGCCGGCGGCTCGTACAGCAGCTTGATCGCCAACGCAGAAATCTGCGCGGGCATCTGGGATCGCGGCGGCATCGACACCTGCCAAGGCGACTCGGGCGGGCCGATGGTCCGTCGCGACGAGAACAACCAGTGGGTTCAGGTCGGCATCGTGAGCTGGGGTGAGGGCTGCGCGCGGGCGAGGAAGCCCGGCGTCTACGCGCAAGTGAGCACCTTTGCTGCGGCGATCGCCAAGGCCGCGTCGACCCTTCCCTGACGCCGAACGGCTCGAGCGCGAGCCCCGCCACGACGTAAGAGCGACGTAGGAGGCGCGAGCCCGAGCCGGCAAAGCGCAGGCAGCGCGGTCAAAGCGCGCCGCGCGGTCAAGCTGCAGGAGCCGCGTTCACGGGCTCGGCGGATTGCGAATTCGGGGGTGGAACCCTAGGTGGTAGCCATGTCGAACAGCGGACCTGGTTACAAGACCCACCCCGAGCACCGCATCACCGTCGAGCCCGTGAAGGACCGCGTCAAGGTCGCCTTCGACGGAGAGATCCTCGCCGACACCGTGCGCGCCGTCCGGTTGCGCGAGGCGAATTACCCTCCGGTGTATTACGTGCCGCGTCAGGATGTGAAAATGGAACGGTTGGTTCGTACGGACCATCGCACCCACTGCCCATTCAAGGGGGATGCCTCCTATTTTTCGCTGGCAGGTACGCGGCCGGTTGTCAATGCCGTTTGGAGCTACGAGACACCGTTCGATGAGGTGATGGATATCAAAGAACGATTGGCTTTCTATCCGGACAAGGTCACCATCACCGTCGAACCGGCGTAGACCTCCGACAACCGTGATCGGCGCGATCAGGCTCTCCGGATCGCGTGCAGCATGATCAATCCGATCGTTCGTGAAGGAATGCGCACGAACATCGACGGAATACTCCTTGCGTTGGAGCGCGCGACGCTTTGCGTTGCAGCCCAACAGCACATGGCGCCAACGAGAAGGCAATCGAAGCCTGCCGTGAGCCAGGAGCCCAGGGAGGAAATCCGTGTCCAAAATTCTACTTTATGTTTCTTCGTCCATCGTGGCGGTGGCCGTGGCGGCCGCCGGGTGCGCCGCCAGCGACGATCCCGTTGCCGTCGAGAAATCGGCCGCGACGAGGTCTTCTGCGGAGCTGGCGGGGGGCCGGCTCGGCGCCGTCTTCAAGCTGACGGGCAATGTCGGCGAATACACCGTAACCAACAAGAGCACCGCGTCGGTGACGGGGTGGGCCATCACCTTCGATCTGCCGGCTGGAGTGACCGCCAGCGCCGGCGAGCACGCCACCATCAGCCAGAGCGGTACGCACGTCACCCTGACCCCGGCGTTCTACATCAATACGCTCCAAGCGGGGCGCTCCACCTATCCCTATAGCCCGACGTTCCGACTCAGCTCCTCGGCCACGCCGTCGAGTTGCATCATCGACGACGCCGCGTGCGATGGCACGCCGGACACCCCGCCGCAGGCGCCGACCAACCTGCGGGCGACCGTCAAGACGACCAAGACGCTCACCCTGGCGTGGAACGCGGCGCAGGCGGGCTCGCGTCCCATCGCGGGCTACGACGTGCTCCGCGGCGGCACCGTCCTCACCAACGTGACCGACACCACCACCAATGTGACCGGCCTGACGCCGAACACCGAGTACACGTTCACGGTCATCACCAAGGACACCAAGGGCAACGCATCGCCGGCGAGCGCGCCGCTCACGGTCCGCACGAACAACCCCAGCGACGATACCCAACCGCCGACCGTGCCGGGCAATCTGCGCAGCACCGCGGTGGACTCGGGCAGCGCCACCTTGGCTTGGAACGCGTCGACCGACAACACCGGCGTGGTCGCCTACGATGTGTACACGGGAGGCACGCTCTCCGCGACCGTGACGGGCACCACCGCCAAGGTGTCCGGGCTCGCGCCGTCCACCAAGTACGCGTTCACCGTGAAGGCCCGCGACGGCTACGACAACGAGTCGACGGCCAGCGCGCCGGTGGAAGTGACCACGCCCGACGTCGTGAGCGGCTACGCGCGCGTCGGCTACTTCGTGCAGTGGGGCATCTACGGCCGCCAGTTCTTCCTGCGCAACCTGGCCACCAACGGCGGGGCGGCCAAGCTGACGCACATCAACTACGCGTTCGGCAACTTGGACCCCGTGAACTTCACGTGCCTCCACGGCGTGACCAAGGCCACCACGCCCGGCCCGCAAGATCCCAACCAGGGTGACGGCGCCGGCGACGCCGAGGCCGACTACGCGCGCATCTTCCCGGCGGGTCAGTCCGTCGACAACGTGGGCGACACCGGCTCGGAGAAGCTGCGCGGCAACTACAACCAGCTGCGCAAGTTGAAGGCGAAGTTCCCGAACCTCAAGGTGCTGATCTCGCTCGGCGGCTGGACGTACTCCAAATTCTTCTCCGACGCGGCGGCCACCGACGCCTCCCGCAAGAAGTTCGTGAGCTCGTGCGTCGACATGTACATCAAGGGCAACCTGCCCGTGTACGCGGGCGCGGGCGGCCCGGGCAGCGCCGCCGGCATCTTCGACGGCATCGACGTGGACTGGGAGTGGCCGGGCGCCGAAGGGCACGCGGGCAACCACGTGAGCCCGAACGACAAGGCGAACCTGGCGCTGTTGCTGGCGGAGTTCCGCAAGCAGCTCGACGCGCTCAGCACGCAGACCGGCAAGCGTTACCAGCTCACCGCCTTCACCCCGGCCGATCCCGCGAAGATCGAGGCGGGCTGGGATCTGCCCCGCGACGCGGCCTCGCTCGATATCTTCAACGTGCAAGGCTACGACTTCCACGGCTCCGGCAGCGATGACTCGTGGGAGCCGAAGCAGACCGGCCACCAGGGCAACCTTTACCGCGACGCCGACGATCCGTACAACTTCCACTTCAGCGTGGAGGACGCGGTCAACGTCTACACCAACGCGGGCGTGAACCCGCGCAAGATCACGGTGGGCCTGGCCTTCTACGGCCGCGGGTGGAAGCAGGTCACCGACGGCGGCAAGTTCGGTGAGTGGCAGGCGGCCAACGGCGCGGCGCCCGGTCAGTTCCAAGAGGAGGCCGGCACACGCGGCTACGCCAACCTGCTCTCCAGCGTGCCCAATTGCACCATCCGGCACGACGAGCAGTCGGTGGCCGCCTATTGCTACACCGGCGCCGGCGGGCAGTGGTGGTCCTTCGACGATCCTTGGTCCATCCAGAAGAAGACGGCTTGGATCAAGAGCCGGGGGCTGCTCGGCGCGATGGCGTGGGAGATGTCCGGCGATCCCGGTACGCTCATGACCGCCGTCGACAACGGTCTGAAGTAAATCGCATCCGGATCGCGGCGCATCGCCCGCGGTCCGAACATCGTTCACGCAGTCAGGAAGCGGCGCCCCGTTCTCGGGAGCGCCGCTTCGTCATTTCGATGTGCAAACTGCATGAAGATGTCCGCGTTGCATGGGTAGAAGCTCGAAAATTCGACTTTTATGATCCATAAAACGAGCACTATCCGGCATACGAGTGGACATACGATTGTGCTCGATCGCGAAATACCGATCGCAGCTGCTTTTCTGCATTGCCGCCCGCGCGCGGAGTGAATAAGGCCGTTCGTGCTGCGAGCCCGATTGCGGCAAAGAACACGGACACGCGAGGATGGACCCGCGCATGGCGCACGGGCCTACCCTCGCTCCGAGCTCGGAGGATGCGATGCGAAAAGCATGGATTGTCACGGTCGTATCGGCGTGTTGCTTGATTCAAAGTGGGTCAGCCATGGGAGGCCGCGAAGAGACGCGCTTTCATGCGATCATGCGCGGTTACAACGAGGTGCCGGCGAACGCGAGCCAGGCGAGGGGGCGCACGACCCTGACCGTGGGCCGCGACGACGCCACCATCAACTTCGCGATCGAGTATTCCGATCTCTCGGGGCCGCCCACCGTCGCCCATGTGCACTTCGGGGCCAGGGCCACCAACGGCGGCGTGACGTTCTTCTTCTGCGGGGGCGGCGGCAAACCCGCGTGCCCCACGGGCACCAGCGGAACCATCTCCGGCACGGTGCAAGCGGCCGACGTCCTCGGCCCGGTGGGGCAGGGGATCGATCCCGGCGCGCTGCCCGAGGTCCTTCGCGCCATTCGACGCGGGGTCACCTATTCGAACATCCACTCCGCCAAGTATCCCGCCGGTGAAATTCGCGGACAGATCTTCGAGGGGCGCCGGGGCGACGACGAGCGGGACGACTTCAACGCGTTCTAGCGTCCGGTGGGGCGGGTGTCCCGTTTTTAGCGATCCTGTTGGTCTACGTTCGTTCTGATGCGATGCTCAGCGTCCACGGAGCGAGGACGGTATGGCCATCGACATCGACACTGCAAATAACTCGGATCCCATCATAAAAGTTCGTCTCGGCAGCGATGGGCGCCCGCGGGGCGCGGCGGCCGTGGCCCGTATCGACCGACCTGTCGGCACGGTTTGGGCTGCGGTTCAAGATGTCGAGCGGTACGCGCGTTATCTGCCGATGGTGCATCGGGTCCGGCGGCAAGGCGACCATGTGAGCTTCGAGTTGAAGTTCAAAGTTGGCTTCTTCTCGGTCGGATTCGAATTCAGCGCCCACGCCACCTACGAGCCGGAGCAATGGCTCGAGCTGCGGTGGACGTCGGGGGAACCTCGCGACATCCGTCTTCGCTTCGATCTGAAGTCGATCGATGACGGCAAGGCGTGCCTGGTGGAGGGAAACGGTGAGTTCGATGCTTCGTCGCTCGGGTGGCTCGTGAAGTACTTCTTGAAGCACCACCCGGAGATTCAGTTTGGGATCTTCCCCGGCGTCGCGCTCGTCCTCATCGATTCCCTCCGGCGCGCGACGATGGACGCTGCCTAGGCCCATCCACCCCGCGCGCTGCGGCCGCCGTCAATTTCCCACGACGGCGCCCGTCTCGGCGGAGCGCTCGTTGCCCGCGTGATCGCGCACGATGGCCTTGAGCCTCACCCGCGTCCCGGCCGCGATGCCCGTCGTATCGTAAAAGACACGGTACGGCGGGTTATCGTCCGTGCCGATGTGCGTCCAGCCCGACTCGCTGTCGCGCTGGATGGCAAAGGACACCTCCGCGGGCACGTCCGCGTCCAGCTCGGCGCGAAGCTCCTTCCTGCCGCGGATGATGGAGTCCTGAGCCGGCGTGACGAAGGCGATGTTCGGGGCCGACGCGCGCGAGGCCACCTTGGCCTCGGCGCGGTACACGACGGCGCCGAGCGCAGGGACCGTGATGGCGAGCCCCTGGTCCTCGCCCGAGGTCTGCGCCGCGGTGCCTGCCGGATAGAGCCCTTGGAAACGTGTATTCTTCATGTAAGTCGGCACCGTGACCGTCTTGGGCTGCTTGGCGTTGTTGAGCGCCACCACGTATTCGACGGGCTCGTTTCGATCGATGCGCGAGAACGCAAAGACGCCCGACTCGGCGCTCGATAGGCGCTGAATTTGAGCGCCGCTCCGCAGCGCGGGGTGCGCGCTCCGCAACGCCCCGAGCTCGCGCAAGGCGCGGTAAATCTTGTGCTGGGGCTCGTAGTTGTCGGTCTTGGTGGAGGCGTCGGTGCCGATCAAATCGTTGTCGTTGTAGGTCGCGACTTGGCTGGCGAACATGTCCTCCCGGGCGTCTTTGTCGTTGCCATCGCCGGTGAAACCTTGCTCGTCGCCGTAGTAGACGACGGGCATTCCCCGGGTGAAATACATGAGGGCGTGCCCCAAGAGATCGCGCGCCAAGAGCTCGTCGTCGGCGGCGCCGGGGTTGTCGGTCCGCAGAAAATAGCCGAAGCGCCCCATATCGTGGTTTCCGAGGAATGTCGGCAGCGCATAGGCGTTGGAGTCCGCGTCGATGTAATAGTCATCGCCCCGGAAGAAATCGCGCAAGGCATCGGTGTTGCCCCCGCCGGATGCAAAGGCGCGCGCGGCCTTTTGAAACGCGAAGTCCAGCACCGCCGGAAAGCGCGCGACCCCCGTGAAATGCGACAGGTAATCGGGGGTAGGGGGCTCCGACACCTCGCCAAAGACGAAAAAGTCCGGCTTACCCTGGGCGCGCGCGTACGCCAGGATCTCGGGGACGAACTGCTGCCAGAACTCATCGTTGACATGCCTGGCCGTATCGACGCGGAAGCCGTCGATCCCGAAGTCGTGAATCCATTTCTGGTGAATGTCGATCATGCCGCGCACGACCTCCGCGCGCTCGGTGAACAGATCGTCCAGGCCGAAGAAATCGCCATAGAGCGAGTCC
This sequence comes from Sorangiineae bacterium MSr11954, assembly GCA_037157815.1. Taxonomy (NCBI): domain Bacteria; kingdom Pseudomonadati; phylum Myxococcota; class Myxococcia; order Myxococcales; family Pendulisporaceae; genus Pendulispora; species Pendulispora albinea. The sequence continues at coordinate 7,133,975 of CP089984.1, read as the reverse complement.
TCGCCCGTAAAGGTGGTGTCACCGCGATTGTGATACATGGTGGGATCGTTCAACCACGATGGCACCTTGACGGTCGCATCGGCGGCCGAGCGAAACACCGGCGTGTACGGGAAGCTCTTCTGCGCATCGAGCGCCGGAAAGGTGGGGCGGCCCGCGTGATCGCGATCGTCGAAGGTTCGTCCGCTCGCGTCCCGGTAGGGGTAGGCCAGCTTGGCGCGGTAGGAGTACGTCCCCTCGCGGTACGAGATGACATCGGCCGTATGGTTGACGATGATATCGAAGAAAATTTTGATGCCGCGCGCATGCGCCGCCTCGACCAGGCGGGTGAGATCGGCGTTGGTGCCAAAGTGGGGATCGATTTGCGTGTAGTCGGTCGTCCAATAGCCATGGTACCCGGCGGAGGAGCCCTCGAGGGTGCCATTGCCTTGCACGGGGCGGTTCTTGAAGATGGGCCCCGTCCAAATGGCGGTGGTCCCCAAGCCCTTGATGTAATCGAGCTTCGCCACCAGCCCCGCCAGATCGCCGCCGTGGTAGTAGCCTTTATCGGCCGGCAAAAATCCGTGCTCGATGGGTTGGCCCGAGCTACCGCCCGTATCGTTGGCCGCCGCGCCATTGGCAAAACGGTCCGGGAGGACGAAGTAAAATACCTCGTTTTGTCCAGTGCGAACGCTGGGCACCGCGTGGGGATCGGGCGGCGTGGAAGCGCCATCGGTCCCCGCGTCGGCTTTGGGATCGTTGGGATACGCTACATCCGAGCGGGAACAGTGCGGTGCGGCGACAATGGCAAGCAGAAGGCCGAGGCCGAGCGAGAGGCGAGCGCGTTCGAACATGTGCGCCGATTGTACCCGAGCGGCGGCTTGGTTGGGCCCGAATCCGCGCGCGGGCGTCTTCGAGGGACGGGATTGCGTCCGTTTCGAACGCTCGCGATTCGATGTGCACAAGGCGCGAACTCCACATGTTCGAATTCCATTGGCGCGGTGTACATTCTTTACGAGGGGGAGGGCCGTCGGGCGACGCGCCGCAGGCCGCCGAGGCGGGGACACGTGGTTGGTCTTCAAGGGGCGGGGAGGTCACGGCCGCCATCACCAAGAACACGCAAGGGCCGATCGCCAAGGGCGTATGGGCGATCGTGACCGGTGGCTTGGCCATCCCGGGGCTGCTGCTCACCGGCCGGCACCGGCTCGTACATGGCGCTCGCCGTCGAGGCAGGGGACTCGGGCGGAGCGTCGTTCACGAATCCAGGGGGGGACCCTCGGGGACGTGGGCTGCCCGAAGGCGGACTCGGGCGCTTGCTTGCCGTGGCGGGCGCGCTGGGCGGGCTCGACCCCGTCATGGCCGCCGTCATCGGCAATGGCTCACCATCACCGCCGGGGGCGATGCCCTCGTGCACGTTTTCGAAAGCGCAAAGCGCGTTAGCGCCGCATGCTCGTAGGCCCGCGCATGGGGGCGACCCGCCCTGCGTGCGATGGTTTCCAAACGCACCAGCCGGGCTGGTCATGCTCGGAATGTACTCACATTGACAATCGAGCATTCGTTGAGGAAGATTGTATGAGCGCGCTGTCTCGTTTCGAAATAGGTCTTGTCACGCCAGAATCCGTCTTTTCATGCCGCCGCATCGCGTCTCGGTGAAGGCGCGATGTTTCGCCGCCATCGACAATTCGCGCCTTTTTCGCCTGGGCCGTGGCGGAATGGCGCCTCATGCCCCAATTCACTGGGGAGGATCCTTATGCCCGACTTACAAATGCCCCTTATGATCCGTTCGCAGTTTCTCGCATTGCTCTTTGGATGGATGCGCGCAAACGGGGCGGGGAAGATAGCCACCGACATCTGGCACGAGCTGTATCTGCCCGAGCCGAACGGCGGGATGATCGAGGAGATTTCGGTCCCTCTCGTGAGCTACCGCGCCGTCAGCGATTTGGCCGCCGAGCGCCTGGGGGACCCTTTTCTCGGGCTCCACGTAGCCCAGGGGACCCCCCGCGGGAGCTATGGCATCTTGGAGTACGCCGTCCGAAACGCGCCAAACGTCGCCGAAGGCTTTGCGCGTACGGTGCAGTATTTGGGATTGTTGTCGGAGACCGTGCGACTGGAAGCGCGGACCGTCGCAGGCGAGTTCATCATCGCGCACCACGTGCCGGGCGAGCCCTCGTGCGTCGGACGGCACGGGAACGAGTTTACGATGGCCATCTTCCATCGCTTCGTGCGCGAGCTCACGGAGAGCCCGGTCTGCGCGACGCGGGTCGAGCTCGCGCACGAGGCCCCACCCGACATTTCGGAGCTCGAAGCCCACTTCGGAACGACGAACATCCATTTTGGAATGAAGCGCAACCAGCTCGTGCTCGACGAGCAAATCCTCACGCTTCCCATCGTGACGCACGATGAAACCTTGCTCCCTTGGCTCGACCGCTGCGCCGAGACCCTTCTGCCGTCGCGTTCCGACGACGACGAGGATCCCGTCCCGCACGTGCGCGAAAAGATCCGGCGCTGCTTGCACGAACACAAAGCCCCCTCGTTGCCAGGGGTCGCGTGGCAGCTGCGAATGAGCCCCCGCACCTTGCAGCGGCGGCTCGCCGCCACCCAGCGATCGTTCGCGAGCGAGGTCGACGAAGTGCGCCGCGAGCTCGTCGAATCGTATTTGCGCGAGCCCGAGCTCAACATCGACGCCATCGCGTCCCTCCTCGGATATGCCGGCCGGCGCGGATTCGAGCGCGCAATCCTGCGATGGTACGGAACCACCGCCCGCAAGCTGCGGCGCGAGCGCCTGACGATGACGCAATGACGTCGGGCGGTGGCTACAGCTTCGGAACGATCAGCTCCTTGTAGCCTCTGTGGCCGTCGCGGTTCGGATGGAACGATTCGTCCACGGTAAACGCCGTGCCATTGATCCACTCTTGGTCGGCGCACACCGCGTGGTCCTTGAACGCCTCGCGGGCGTCGATGTATTCGAATCCATTCGAGCGGGCGACGCTCTCGATCTTGGCCGAAAGCCGATTGGCGACGTTGTTGAGCTGCGTCTGCTCGCCGTTGCTGATGTGCGCGATGAAATTGCATTCGCGACCGCTGAGCAACTTCGGGTAACCAATGATGAAGACCCGCGCATTGGGCGCCTTCGACCGGATGTTCTTGTAAAGACCGTCCAGCTTCCCCTCGAGCTCGTTGTTGATGAACCGGGTGGCCCCGTTGATATCGTCCCAGCAGTCCCAGGGCGCGGGCTTCGCGCATTGCGTGATGACATCGGAAAATCCGGTATCGTTGCCTCCGACGGAGAGCGTCACCAAGGTGGTATCGCTCGAGAGGGCGCTCAACTGACCTTCCACCTGGGGGATCTTGTCACCCTGGCACGCCACGTGTTTGAGCTCGTACCCTCGCGCATCGGCGATCAACTTGGCATAGGCGAAGTCCGAACGTTTGCAGCCATCGTCCGTGTATTGGCGCGTGCCCAAGCCCGATGCATAGGAGTCGCCCAGGGCCACATAGACCCCTCGCTGAAATTGTTGCGCCCCGGCCTCGAAGGAGGAGGCGAGGGATACGGGCTTTTGAACCAAGGAGACGCCGCCGTCGTTCGTGAGCCCGCCGCTTTGGGGGTGCAGCGCGCTGCCCGTATGGGATCCATCCACCATCGACGTCTTCGCGCCCAAGGAGCGGAACGGCATCTTCTTCGTCTCGCCCGTCTCCGCGTTCGTCAGGGAGAGCTCGGTGCGAGCCTCGTTCAACGCATACGCGCCGCTCTCGCGGCATCGATCCGAGCCGGGCTCGGGTTGCTCGCCCTCGGCGCACGGGCTGCGCCACAAGAGATAGTGCGTGTCGTCGACGAAGTTGATCTCCCGAATGGGGCCGCCGCCGCTCGATCCGTAATCACCTCGAAGCTCGATGGGCGTCCCCGGGGTGTCCGAGGACGACGACGAGCACGCGAGAAAGCATTGTGAAAGTACGAGCACCCCCATGCTCCCTGCACACCGCAATCGCATGAATCACCTCCGTGTCGTGGAAAGTGCAACACGCGCGCCCGAGATCGAATCTGCGGTCATTCGCGCGCAATCGCGGGTGATCGCGAATCGCGTCGCCGCCAACTTCGGAAACGAGCGTTCCTTTACGGAAACCATGGTTCCTTCGCGCGCACGGCGTCGCCGGTGGCGGCCGGCACGTTTTCCGCTGCCGGGCGCTTAGTGGCTTTTCCTCCCTCTTCATTCATTTCCGCCGTCGATTGATCTACTTCGATGGGGCAGGGCGGCTCGATCCCGTGGCGTCGATGGCCGTGCCGTAAACCCGCATGAGCCAAGCCTTTTTCGGCGGGCATCGAGGGACCCTACGTGGAAGAACCGTTCATCATGAACCGCCATCGAGTGACACATCGAACCATCGACATCGACGGGGTCCGTACGTTCTATCGCGAGGCCGGTCCCGAAGATGCGCCCGCCATCCTCCTGCCGCATGGATATCCGTGCTCGTCCTATCAATATCGCAACTTGATGCCGGCGCTCGCCGATCGCTGGCACCTGATCGCGCCGGATTATCCAGGCTTCGGCTACAGCGACACCCCCGACTCGTTCTCGTACACGTTCGACGGTTATGCCACCTTCTTGGCGCGATTCGCGGCGGCGAAGAAGCTGACCCGTTATGCCCTTTGGCTGCACGATTACGGGTCGCAGATTGGATTGCGCCTCGCCATCGCGGCGCCGGAGCGGGTCACCGCCCTCATCATCCAAAATGGAGACATCTACGAGGACCAGCTCGGACCAAAGTACGAGACCCTCGAGCGATATTGGGCGAATCCCACCCCGGAGGTCCGCGAGAAGCTCGTGGAGGCGGTGAGCGAAGAGGGCTTTCGCGGCGAGTTCATCGGCGAGGTATCGGAGGCGATCGCGGAGCGAATCAGCCCCGATCTCTGGAAGCTCGCTTGGTCTTTGCTCCAGACGCCAAGGCGCCGTGAAATCATGGTCGGCTTGATGGAGGGCCTGCGCGAGAACCTCACGTGGTTCCCCCGCTACCAAGCCTACTTGCGCGAGCACCGCCCCAAGACCCTCATCGTCTGGGGCCCCCAAGACGGCTACATGCCCGAAGGCGCCGCGCGCGCCTACCTCCGCGACGTGCCCGAGGCCGAGCTCCATTTGCTCGAGGCCGGCCACTGGGCCCTCGAGACGAACCTCGACGAGATCGTGCCCCTCGTGCGGGACTTTCTCGGGCGAGCCCGCCGATGATCCGTCCCCGCCGCGATCGGCGACGGGTTTTGCGCGTTCGAGCGCCTCGACGGAGGTAAAAACCCCGATCGGAGGGCAAGATTCGCCAAGTTTTCGTCCCGGCCGCGCTCTACGTTCTCGGCCATCAAGGAGACGAGAATGCGCCCCGAGCAGACGAAATTGCCCCGTAGATACTTCATCGAAATGGCCGCCAGCACCCTCGCGGCAGGAGCGCTCGCCGGAGCGCTGCCCCGGGCGGCGCACGCGGCCACGCCGGCGGTGGGGCCCGGCGGCGCGGCCGGATCGACCAAGCCGATGGATGCGGCTGCCTTCCACGCCGCGCGAAGGTTCGCCGATACCCGCTTTGGAAAAATTGCGTACATGGATCGCGGGACGGGGGACGCCGCTTTGTTTCTGCACGGTTTCCCGTTGAATAGCTTTCAATGGCGAGGGGCGATCGATCGGCTGTCGTCCCTTCGCCGGTGCATCGCGCCGGATTTCATGGGCCTTGGATACACGGAGGTCGCGAAAGGGCAGAGCGTCGCGCCGGCCGCGCAGGTCGCCATGCTCGTCGCGCTGCTCGACAAGCTCTCCATTCGCACCGTCGATCTCATCGCCAACGACAGCGGCGGCGCGGTGGCGCAGCTCTTTGCCACCCGGCACCGCGATCGCGTGCGCACCATGCTCCTCACCACGTGCGACGTGGAGAACGACAGCCCGCCCGCGGCCGTGGTGCCCGTCATCGCCGCCGCGCACGCCGGCAAATTTGCCGACGAGACGTTCCTCCCGCAGCTGGCGGACAAAACGTTCTCGCGTTCGGCGAAGGGCATCGGCGGACAGTGCTTTACGTACCCCACCAATCCCACCGACGAGGCCATCGAGGTCTACTTCTCACCCCTCGTGAGCTCCCCCGCGCGCAAAGCCCTCACCAACGCCTACGCCATCGGCCTCGACCCCAACCCGCTGAAAGGGATCGAGTCCGCGCTCCAGCGCTGCACCGTACCAACCCGCATCGTGTGGGGAACGGGCGACACCATCTTCTCCCCCGTGAGCGCCGATTATCTATCGTGCACCCTCCCCAACTCGCGCGGTGTGCGGCGCATCGAGGGGGCAAAGCTCTTCTTCCCCGAGGAGTTTCCCGACATCATCGCCGAGGAAGCACGCGGCCTCTGGCGTGTGGGCTAACGACCGATCCGGCGTTTGAATTTGATTAATACGGCGTTCGCCCATCGCCTCCCGACGCGGCGATTGTCCTCGTTGGACGAATAATCGGCCCGCGCGTCCCTCCATGGAGGGCAAGAGCTGAGCTACCATGGTCCCAATCCTCATCGAGATTGGAGACGCAGCATCATGTTCTTGTCTCGTCCAAGCCACGCGCGGGTCTCGCCCGACGAACCCATGCTCGACAGCGCCGCGCGCCCGCGCGGGCTCCATGAATTGCGCAGCCGTTTGCTGGGCGGTATCGCGCAGCGAGCCTTGGGCCTGGTGGAGGCCGACGACTCCTACGGCCTGCCCGCGCCGGTGGTCTTTCCGCCGCACGCCGGCTCGAGCCGCTATGGCTGCACGCACTACGGCATCATGCCGGCGAAATCACGTGGTTCGCGAAGAGCCGCATTTACGCAAGGCGGGCGGCGGTGCGCAGCGGATACCGGGCAGTATGCGCTTTCTGCCCGAGGACTTCCGCTGGGAGGTGCGCGATTGATACGGAGCCATCATGCAGAACCTCGAAGCTGAAATCACCCCGGGCGCGCCGCTGGTATTGAAGTGCGGCGCCACGTTGAAGAACCGCATCGCCAAGTCGGCCATGAGCGAGCAGCTTGCAGGCGACGCGCACGATCCGAGCGAGGGCCTCGCGCGATTGTACCGGCGGTGGGCCGAGGGCGGCGCGAGCCTCTCGATCACCGGCAATGTCATGGTGGATCGCGACCACCTGGTGGAGCGCCGAAACGTGGTGCTCGACGCGGCGAGCGACACCGCGGCCTTCGATCGCTGGACCCGCGCGGGCACCCGGCACGGCACGCATTTGTGGGCGCAGTTGAACCACCCTGGAAAGCAGACGCCGAGCACCTTGACCTGGGAGCCGGTCGCGCCCTCGTCCATCGCGCTCAAGAACGGTCTGCGGCTCGGTTTCAATCGCCCGCGCGCCCTCTCCAACGGGGAGGTCTTGGACATCATCGACAAATTCGCCCACAGCGCGAAGCTCGCCCGCCAAGTCGGTTTTACCGGTGTGCAGATCCAAGGCGCCCACGGGTTTCTGGTGAGCCAGTTCCTTTCGCCGGCGCACAACCAGCGCGGCGATCGCTGGGGCGGATCGCTCGGCAACCGCATGCGCTTCGTGCTGGAGGTTTACCACGCCGTTCGCGCGGCGGTGGGCAACGACTTCCCCGTGGCCATCAAGCTCAACTCCTCCGACTTCACGGCGGGCGGCTTGACCGAAATGGACTCGATGGATATCGCCTTTGCGCTGGCCAAGGCCGGTATCGATGCGATCGAAGTCTCCGGCGGCACCTTCGAGAGCCCCGCCATGGCAGGACTGTACGCCGACAAAGGGGCGCGGCGCCGCGAAGGCTATTTCCTCGGCTACGCCGAGTCCGTCCGGCCGCGTGTGGACACGGCGCTGATGGTCACGGGCGGCTTTCGTTCGGGCGCCGGCATCGCCCGCGCCCTGCGCCGCGGCGCCGCCGATCTGGTCGGGCTCTCGCGCCCCATGGTGGTGGAGCCGTCGTTCCCGCGCAATGTGCTCGCCCACCCCGAGCACCGCATCGATTTTCGCGAACGGTCCACCGGCATCAAGGCGCTCGATCGCTTGGCCTTGCTCGACACCACCTGGTACGAGCACCAGCTGGCGCGCATCGCGCACGATCAGCCGCCGTCGCACCACCTCAGCGCATGGCGTAGCGTGATGACCTCGTTCTTCGATATGGGCTTGCACGCCTTGGCCCAGCGGCGCGTCTGATTCATGAGGCTCGAGCTACGCGAGGGTCCCAGGCCGAAGGGGATACGCGTGCATCAGCAAATCGTAAGGCCCGAGCCAGCCCGGCTCACTCCGTAGCCGCTCGAGCCACCTGGCCACCGACGGCCACTCGGCCACATTCAGCCGCGCGTGATCGAGCCAATGCAAATAGCCGGAGCACGACACGTCGGCGATGGTCGGCCGATCCCCGGTCAAGAACGGACGTTCGATCACGGCAGCCTCGAGCCGATCCAGATCGCGCCGCACGCGCGCCTCCAGCCACTCCTCGATCGCTTGGCCGTACGGGGTGAAGTGGCGCGAAAAGCGCAGATTGGGGAGGCTTACACCGATGCGGCATCCCTCCCACGCGAGCCACTCGCGCACCTTGATTTGCGTCGCGGCATCGGCGCCATCGAGCTTTTCGTGGCGGCGCGCCAGCGTATCGAGGATGGCGTTCGATTGACAGATGGTGAGACCGTCTTCGAGCACCAACACGGGGACCTCGCCAAACGCGGCCGCGTCGCGGAAATCCGCCGTCCGTTCGGGGCGCGCCACATTGAGGTTCACCGGGCGCTGCTCGAAGGGAACGCCCATCCAGCGCAGTGCGAGGGCAACCTTGTAGCTATGGCCGGACTCGTGGTGGCAATAAAGAACGATGGGCATATCGATTGGATCGTACCAAACGCGGCCAACGGCGATCAAGACGGGCCCATGAGGTTCTGCGCTTGCGGTCTTCGAAGGTGACGGCAAAGGATCCCCATGGTTGCGCCGTCTCGCTTCGAGCGGCGCGGCCACGCAAGGCTCGCCAAGGGGGTGAAATGAAGAATCCCATTCTGCAGCTCAATCCTCTCGAAACGATGGGCAAGGGCTTTTCGCCGCTCGCCCGGTTTCAGCAAGCGTGCCTCGAGTCGTTCCTTGCACCCGACGCGCTCCCGCCTGGCGCGCACGATCCCTTTGCCGAACCCGTCACCTTGCGAAAGCCTCCGCGCGGGACCAACCCCGTGATCCTGCTCCACGGCACGTGGGCCAATCGCTACAACACGTGGAAGGCGCTGTCCCTCGAGCTGAGCAACGCGGGCTTCTCCGTCTCGGCCATCAATTATGGCGACGGCGGCCAGCTGCCCAAGTTCGTCAAAGGCTACGGCGACATTCGACGGTCCGCCAAGGAGCTGGCGCGTTTCGTCGATGAAGTGTTGCGCAAGACCGGCGCGAGCAAGGTCGACTTGGTGGGGCACGCGCAGGGTGGGGGCGTGATGCCGCGCTGGTACATCAAGTATCTCGGTGGAAAAGATCGGGTCGGTAAGCTGATCGGGCTCGCCCCGAGCAACCACGGCACCACCACCGTCAGCATGGGCACGCTCGCCAACATGATGACGACCTTCCTCGGGCTTCAGAGCCTCTCGACGCAGGGGATCAACTTGACGTCGGGCAAGGCCGCCATTCAGCAATCGAAGGAGTCACCCGAGAACATCAACCCGGAGCTCGATCGGGACGGGGATACGGAGCCCGGCATCACCTATGTGGTCCTCGCGACCGCGCTCGACGAAGTGCTCACGCCATGGCGACAGAGCTACTTGAAAGGAGGCTTCGGCTCCGAGGTGACCAATGTGGCCCTTCAAGACTTCCGCGGCTTCGAGTTCGACTTGACCGAGCACCTGGGTATCACCAACCATCCAGTGGCCATCGAGGTCGTCAAACGCGCGCTTACGGGGCAATCCATCGATCCCAAGGATGTGAACATCGGGCCCTTGCCTCCGATGGTCACGCCCTGATCAACCGTAACGCCACCCGAGGCCGGACAGAACGTAAACGGGGCGGGCGGAGGAGCCGCTCAAGTCTTCCAGATCGCCTTGCGGGATCTCGACGTTGTGCGCGCGGTTCGCGTGCGCGTCGCGCAGGATGCTGGGTGCGGCCTTCGGTGCAGAGCTGTGCGACCACGCGGTCGCCGTCTTGGTGACGAACATCGTCCTTCTCCTTCGTTCGAGGTTGCGAGGCCCGCCGAGCTTCTCGATTCGGTATCCCGGGTGGGGCGCCTTGCGCCGCTCCGTGATGCGCCTCTATCCAGACGTCGTTCGTGGTGCGGCCGATTCGACATGGGCCGCGTCTTATTTTTAAGATTTCTCTAAGCTGCTGAAATTACAGCAAATATTTTTGCTGGTGGACCTGTGCCAAACTCATCCGTAGCGCCAGCCGAGGCCGGACAGGACGTAGACCGGGCGGCTTCCGAAGCTGCCCTGCAGATCTTCGACCTCGCCCTGCGGGATCTCGACATGGTGTGAGCGGCTCGCGCGGGCATCGCGGGTGATGTTGGTCGCGGCTTTGGGCGCAGAGGTGTGCAGCCACGAGGCTGCCGTCTTGGTGACGAGCATCGTCCTTCTCCCTTGGTTCGAATGCGCCGGAGAGCGCGGCTTGCCCGCGTCCGACTTCGAGCAGGGCCCGCCGGATCCTCATGATCCGTCGTGAGCCCTGCCTCTGTGCACTCGTCGCTCCAGGAGCGGCGCGATCGACATGGCCGTCGATTTTTTTTGCGCCCGAGCTTCCGCGCGACCCGAGCCGCTCCGAGCCGCGCGATCCGAGCTTCCGCGCGGCCCGAGCTTCAGCGCGATCCGAGCTTCAGCGCGGTCCGAGCCCGGCCGCCAGCCGCCGGCGGTACGTCAGAACCCAGGTGATGGTGAGCGGCCGATCGAGCACCTTGGCGCCCGTCTCACACACCACCTTGGTCTGCGAGGCGCCCGTCGGGGTCTGGTAAACGGAGTCGGTCTCCACGGACTTCACCGTACAGGCGTCCAAGCCGCGAACCTCGAAGTCGGTGACGTCGCCCGTCGCAAAGGTGACGTGGTTGCCGTTGGCGACCGCGTCGCGGGAGAACGATCCGAGCTCCATCGCGATGCGGTCGACGGCCACCGAGGCCGCCGGGGTGTACGTGGCCGTGCGCGTGATTTGCCCCGGCTCCAGCCTGTACTCGGTCGTGGCCGTGATGCGCGCGTCCTTGATGGGCGCGTCGTCGCCCACGTCGTCGAGCTCCGCCTGATCGTAGGTGACCACGTAGGCATCGCCCTCGGCCCGGGTCTTCACGTTCTTGATGTACGAGGCGGGGATCAGCGACTTGCCATCGCCGAGGGTGAACTTGGGCTGCAGCTGCGGATACTCGGAGTCGGCGGCGCCGGAGAGCAGGTTGTACGAGTGGGGCACCGCGAAGTACGCGTTCTTTCGGTGGTACTTCCCCCCGCCGTTCACCAGCGGGAGGCTGATGATGCGCAGATCGTCGCGGTAGGTCACCAAGGCGCGGTCGTAGTCGCCGCGCGCGAACCACGTGAGCGCGGCGCGCGGCAGCTTGCCGAGGTAGGCCACGAAGTCGGCGGTGGGCATGGGCACTTTGTTCTCGTAGCCATCGCGGTTCCAGAGCTTGTTCGTGTACAGGATCTGGTGCGGGAGGCTCAGGTTCTCGCCGAGGATGCGGTGCTTGCCGCGGTAGCCGTCGGTGCGGCGCCCCTTCTCCCAGAGGTTGACGGAGCGCATGCCGTCGTCTTGCCAGAACTCCACGTACTTGGCGACCACGCGGGTGGCGAACGCATAGGCGACGGTCTTCTCCTCCGCCGTGAGCACGTCCAGGTGCGCGGCGGCCGAGAGAACTTCGAGGAACGCGGTGTCGGCGTATGGGCCCAAGCTCCGTCCGTAGTCGAAGCCGTTTCCGGCGGGGTTCAATCGGAGCAGGAGCACGTCCACCGATTTGCGCAGCCACCCTTTGAGCTGATCGGACACCACCATGTTCGTCTCGATCAGGCGCTGGCAGATCTCGCCGATGAGCAGCACGCTGTAGCGGTCGAAGCGTCCCTGGCCGTCGGTCTCGTCGGAGAAGCCGTACTCGCCGGAGTACGTTTGGTAATGGTCGATGACCTTGGCCAGCAGCTTTTCGCTGGCCGTCTGGTCCTCCCAGCCGAGGATGGCCCGCAGCTTGGCGATGCTGAAGGCCACCCCGTAATAGTTGGTGGGCAGCCCGATGAGCGTATAGTCGGCCGGGTTCACGAAGGTGCGCCAATCGAGCTTCGTCTTCAGCTTGGCCAAGGTCTCGGCGCTGATCGCGCGGTCGAGCAGGCCCGCGGTGCGCAATTTGTCGAGGGCCGCCATGTAATAATAAATACCCCACGTCTTGTTCACGTCCTCGACCGTCAAATCGGCGATCTCGCGGTAGCGGGCCAGGTACACGGCGAACTTGGGATCCGACTCCGGCGTTTGCGTGAGCAGGTACGAGAAGCCAATGGCGATTTTGCCGGTCAAGAACTCGTCGCCGCCGTTGAAGGCCTTTTGGCCGTCCAAGGTGAAGTCCTTCTTCTCGGCCGCCAGCTTCTCGAAGAGGAACTCGAGCTGCGGCAGGAGCTTCGTGGCGACGATGGTGTTCATCGGGATCCGCGCCAGCGCGGGCTCCGTGAATTTGACACCGGTGTCATTTCCTCCCGCGTCGAAGGGGCCTGCGTCGGGTGCGGACGTATCCGGGGTGGATGCGTCTTGCGTCGGGCGCGGCGCGCCGGGGGCATCGTCGTCGCAGGCCACGAACGCGAAGGCGGCGGTGACGGCCAGCGATGCGCCGATGGATCGAAGTCGTTTGCTCGTCGTCGACATGGAAAAACTCCTCATTCGAAGCGCGAAAATGAAAACGGGATCAGCGGGCGGGCTGCGGGGGCCCCTCGGGCAGGTCTTGCGGGCGGATGGGTTCCAGCCGCGGCGAGAGCACGTGGATGATGGAGATGGCGAGGACATACGCCGCCGGCGGTAGAAGCAGCAAGACATAATAGCCGCTCGGTCCCATGGCCTGAAGGATACTACCTGCCGCTTGCGCGATGAAGATGCCGCCGATGGCACCCCCCATTCCACCGAACCCGACCACGGAGCCGACGGCCTTGGTGGGAAAGAGGTCGGAGGTGAGGGTAAACAGGTTGGCCGAAAAGCCTTGGTGGCCGGCCGTTGCCAGTCCGATCAGCACCACCGCGGTCCACGTCGACTTCGCCTCGGAGGCGAACACGATGGGGGCGACCAAGCCGGCGCAGATGAGCATGGTGGTCTTGCGCGCGCGGTTGATGCTCCATCCATGGCGGATGAAGGTCGACGAGAGCCAGCCGCCGAAGATGCTGCCGACGTCGGAGATCAAATAGATGGTGACCAGCGGGAGGCCGATCTTGGTCAGGGTGAGGCCGTGTTTCTGGTTCAAGAACCCGGGCACCCAAAAGAGATAAAGCCACCAAATGGGATCGATGAGGAACTTGCCGATGGCATAAGCCCACGTCTGCCGCCACGGCAAGAGGCGCAGCCACGGGATCTTCGGGTAGACGGGGGCGGGGTCGCTGGCGATCCAATCTTTCTCCCGTTGGGTCACCGACGGGTGCTCGTCGGGCGGGTGGAACTTCGCGAGCCAGAGGCCGACCCAGAGCAGCGCGAGCACGCCGCTGAACACGAACGCGGTGCCCATGCCGAAGACGGGCACGACGATCGGGAGCATCAACGGGGTGACGATGGCCCCCACGTTCGTCCCCGAGTTGAAGAGGCCCATCGCAAAGGCGCGCTCCCGTTTGGGGAACCATTGGGCGATGACCTTGACGGCGGCCGGGAACATGCCGGCCTCGCCGAGCCCCAAGCCAAAACGCGCGAGCTTGAACCCGAGGGCCGAGGTGGCCAGCACATGACCGGTGGCGGCGAGGCCCCACACGCTGGCGGCGACGGCGAACCCGCGCTTGGTGCCGATCTTATCGAGCAGCCAGCCCATGGACACCATGCCGATGGCGTAGGCGACCTGGAACCAAAAGACGATGTTGCCGTAGTCCTTCTCCGTCCAGCCATAGAGCTTGGAGAGATCGGGCTTCAGCACGCCGATGATCTGGCGGTCCACGTAGTTGATGGTGGCGGCCAGAAACAAGATGAAACAGATCGACCATCGGTACTTTCCGACGGCGAACGCAAAGGCACCCGCTTTCTGCTGGAGCTCCGCGATCCCCGTGCGCGCCGGCTGCGCTCGAGGTTCTCCTCGCGCGCCGGCGTCCCGGACATCGATGTCTTGTGCCATGGGTCGTTTACCTCCTTGCGCCTATCTGATTTGGCGCGGCGGCGAATCACACGTCCGATGCGCCGGCACGAGAGGGAGGAACCGTTACCGACCCCCGTTGCCGGCGAGTGGTAAGGCCACTTGACAGCCTGACCATCCTTCTAGCCGTAACGAAGCTTCCGCCGCCACGCAACCCAGAACGGCATGACGCGAAATTGACGCAACACGGCATTGGCGACGAAGCCTATTGACCTCCATCGGGTCGATGGCGCCAAATGCTCTGTTCTTCGCAGGGTGGCGGCGGGTCGCGCGGTCTCGGGGGCTGCTTTGGAAGGGGCGAAGGTTTCGCTCGGGCGACCTGTGGGCAACCGGCCGAGAAAAGGACGTCGCGCTTGCGCAGGTGTGCGCGGTCGAACGCTGAATGCAACCGTTTGCGCAGGTGTGCGCGGGCGAACGTTGAATGCAACCGTTTGCGCAGGTGTGCGCGGGCGAACGTTGAATGCAACCGTTTGCGCAGGTGTGCGCGGGCGAATGCTGAATGCAACCGTTTGCGCAGGTGTGCGCGGGCGAATGCTGAATGCAACCGTTTGCGCAGGTGTACGCGGGCGAACGTTGAATGCAACCGTTTGCGCAGGTGTACGCGGGCGAACGTTGAATGCAACCGTTTGCGCAGGTGTGCGCGGGCGAACGTTGAATGCAACCGCAAGGGCGCAAGGGGCGCAACGAGAAGGGGACTGGAGATCTAAGGAGACGAGCGGTTGTTTGGCGGGTGGTCTGCGACATCTCGCGAAAAGGAGGCCAGTCCGGACGTGCATCGGGCTTTCGGTGCTCGGCGCATGGCGCTCGGCTTGGCACTCGGCACATGGCGCTCGGCCGCTCGGCTGGCACTCGGCACGTGGCGCTCGGCTTGGCACTCGGCACATGGCGCTCGGCCGCTCGGCTGGCACTCGGCACGTGGCGCTCGGCTTGGCACTCGGCACTCGACCGGATGGCGCATGGGCGCACGGCGCACGGCCGACGGAGTATGCGCAGGGGTCGACGTTCGCGTTGCGGCGCGAACGTCGAGGGCCTACGAAGCGCGAGCCTCGAGCATCATTAAATGAAGCTGCAGATCGAGTCCAGCGGTTTGCGGTGGATGTCCGGCACGCTGACCTCGTGGGCGGGATAGCCCACCACGAGCAGCAAATAGGGGCGCTCGTGCGAAGGGCGGCCGCACAGCGCGTTGAGGAAGTTCATGGGGCTGGGCGTGTGCGTCAGGCTGACGAGCCCCGCGTTGTGCACGGCGGCGATGAGCAAACCGGTGGCGATGCCGACCGACTCTTGCACGTAATAGTGCTTCGTCTTCGTGCCGTCTTCTTTCAGATCGTAGCTGCGCGCGAAGATGGCAATCAGCCACGGCGCGACCTCGAGGAACGGCTTGTGCTCGTCGGTGCCCAGCGGAGCGAGCGCGTCCAGCCAAGCTTGCGGCGCTTTTCCTTGATAGAAAGCCTGCTCCTCCTTCTCGGCGTCCACCCGAATGGCCGACTTCACCTTGGGATCGGACACGGCGACGAAGTGCCACGGCTGCAAATTGGCGCCGCTGGGGGCGGTGCCGCCGACGCGGATGCAATCTTCGATGATCTCGCGCGGCACGGGACGGCTCGAAAATTCGCGCACGGTCCGCCGTCGCTGCATCTCTTCATTGAATCGCACCGCGCGGGCGCGCATCTCGTCGACCGGGTATTCCCGATAGGTCGACAGGGGAAGGAAAGTCGGGGTGGTCATGGGGGCACATTGTGCTCTGCCTCCCATTCTTCCGCAAACGTCCGTAAACGCTACCGATCGTGATTTTATGGCTCCAGCGAGCGCCTCCGCAGTGCTTTGCACGACATGGTCATCACCGGGCGGGCTCGGGGTGGGCTCCCGATCCCCGCGGGGTCTCCAGGTCGTGGCGTCATGGCGTGGTAGGTGGCCGCTTACTTGCTATTCGGCGGCGTCCGTGAACTCCTCGATGGTGTCCGAAGCGCCCGCGCTCGCCTTCTGCAGCTGGCACCCGGCCTTGTTGAGGTCGAGGTTATTGTTGCTATCGAGGCACGTGTAGATTTGATACGTCTCTTGCCCGTACGAGCCGCCGCGATCCACGGTGACCCGGCCCTGCTGGTCCACCTCGCAGGGATTGTTCAAGGTGCAGCGCCCCCCGTCCTCGTTGGTCGTGTTGTTGACGCCGAGGACCTCGCGCGTTTGCGCGTTGATGATGGGCGAGCCCGAAGTGCCTCCAATGACCTCGCAACCCGGCTCGCTGTATTTGATCGAGTCGACGCTGGTCCATTGATCTTCACGCAGCCGGTAGATGAATTTATCGATCGAGCACGAATAAATTCGCTTCCAATAACCCGATACCACTCGAATGGGCGTGCCCGCGGTGGGGTGCGCGCTCGATACGGTGAGCGCAGTGACCCCGAAGCTCTGCTGAATCTGTGCGTACGTCGACGTAAGTCGATAAAGGCCAACATCCGTCCCTGTCATGGTGGCATACACCAGCCGCGAGGCGCGCAAGGTGCCGAGGCTCCCTCCGCTGGAATTGAGCAGGGTGAATGTCCGACTGGACGCTTGGTTCACGACCGCCGTTCCGGCAGGCGGAAAGTTGCCGATGCAATGACCATTGGTGAGCACCAGCGCGAAATCGGTAGAGCGTGAAGTGGTAAATCGAACGAGCGATCCCGAGCAGTTCGACAATGCAACGATCGCAGTGAAATCGACATCGGCCACTGCCGAATC
Source organism: Sorangiineae bacterium MSr11954 (assembly GCA_037157815.1). Taxonomy (NCBI): domain Bacteria; kingdom Pseudomonadati; phylum Myxococcota; class Myxococcia; order Myxococcales; family Pendulisporaceae; genus Pendulispora; species Pendulispora albinea. Next base: position 7,117,057 of record CP089984.1, on the reverse strand, counting down.
GAAATCGCTGGGACTTGGCGCGACGCGTTGATTGTCCGTTCCGTTTCCGAGCGGAAACGCCAGAGCGGGTGATGCGACGGCGGCCGTCGCGAGAAATGCCAATGCAAATGTGGATATCTTATGAGTGGTCGGCATGGTGGGTCCTCTATGCCCATTATCGAGTCGGATGGGGAGCTTTTAATGATCCAATTGCCAATAAATATGCGACCAGTGCACGGCTTTACCCACGTCGTCGGTCGTATGCGTTTCGTCATCATCGAACCCATTGCTCGACCGCCCGTTTGCTCGTCGGGGCGCTGCCCGTTTCCGTCCGGAAGAGCCTCGCGCGTTTTTGACGCAACGAATCCACGGCCGGAGCCGATAAGCGTCCGAAATGCATCGATCCAAGCAGGTCAAACGGGGGCTTCGTTTCGGCAGCGCAGGTCTTTGGGCGATCGGGATTGCGCTCATCGTGCTGGCGACGGCGCTGCCGAGCTGCAGTCCGAGCCTGGTCCCGGCCCGCCAGGGGCTGGTCATGCGCAACATCGAGCTGCCCGTGCGGCAGCTGGTGTTTCCGTCGGGGCTGCGCGTGGTCGCCGAGCGGGACGCGCGCAATCCCATCGTGGGGCTGTTTCTGGTGGTGGGGGCGGGGTCGTCCAGCGATCCGCCGGGTAAAGAAGGGCTGGCGCACTACATCGAGCACCTGGCGTTCCGTTCGCGGCCCTTTGGCAAATCGAGCTTCCGGCATTTGCTGGAGCGCGCCGGGGCAGGGGAGTGGAACGCATCCACATCGCTGGATGCCACCGTGTACCACGAGGTGGGGCCGGCCTCGGAGCTGAGCGAGCTTCTGCGGCTAGAAGGCGCGCGGATGTTGGCCCCCGTCGCGCGGCTCGCGCCCGAGACGTTGGCCGTGGAGCTCGACGTGGTGCGCAGCGAGCTGCGCGAGCGCAATGAAACGGGGTTTACCGGCGAGGTGCTGGGCGCGCTCCAGAAGGCCGTGTTTCCGGCCGGGCATCCGTATGCGCGGCCGGTGATCGGGACGCACGCGAGCTTGACGTCGATTGGGGAGGACGACATCAAAGCTTTTTTGAAATCGCATTATCAGCCAGGCAATATGACGTTGGCCATCGTCGGCGACATCGATCTGGCGACGATTGGCGGGATCGTGGAGAACGCGCTCCCGCCCGATCTGCTGCGCGCCCAAGCATCACCGCGCCGCCCGCCCATCCCCGGGGGCGCGCCGGAGCCGCCGCCGCCTCCGTCCGTACCGTTCTCGCAGAGCGAGGCCTCGGTGGCGACGCCCGAAATCTGGATTGGATGGTCGCTGCCGCGCGCATTCGACGCCGATAGTCACCTGGCCGAGATGCTCGCCGCCCGGGTGGGCTCGCAGCTCGTACGGGCGTCCTACGGGGTCGAGCACGAGGATCGCGACATCATCGACGTCCAAACGCGGCTGGTGCGCGGGAAGGACGCGTCGATGCTGCTGTGCCGGGTCGTGCTCGATCGCGGTGCGCACCCCAAGAAGAGCCTCGCGTACGTGCTCGACCACCTGCACCTCGTCGAGGACGGGCTCGGACCGAGGTTCTTCGGCGAGGTGCTGCTCGGGAGCCAACAACGGGTGGCGGTGGTGGACATGGTGCTCGAGATGGAGGACCTCGTAAAGCACGGTGAAACGCGCGCGCTCACCACGCACTTCACGCAGAATCCACTGACGTATACGCGCAGCCTCGCCAAGGTGCTCGACCTCGAGCCCGAGCCCTTCGCGAAGTTCGCCTTGAAGTACGTGTCGCCCGAGCGGGCGCGCGCGGTGCTCTTCTTGCCCGCGCCGGGGGGCGATCGGGTCAACGCCGTTCCGATTGGCGCGCATCCGGTCGGTGAAGAGGAGCCGTCGCCCATTCGGGTGGACGAGGAGCGATTGCGCGCGATCGCGCCCTCACCGGGGCTCGGAGAATACAGCCGATTCACCTTGCCCAATGGGCTTCGGGTGGTGGTGGGCCGGAGAGAAGGGTCGCCGACGGCGACGGTGGGGCTCTTGATCCAGGGCGGTGTGGGCGCTGCGAGCGATCCGGGGGCGATGCGCGCGGCCCTGTCGCTCGCAGCGGTCTCGCAGCGCGAGGACAATCATAGCTTTCCCGAGCACTTCGGGGCCACCCTGCGGAGGTCCATCCGTCCGGACATGGCGCAGTACACCCTGGAAGGGGCCTCGGGAAATGTCGGCACGATGATCGGCATCGTGGCCGAGCACGCGCGCTACATGGTCGTCACCCCCGCCCACTGGGGCCATCTGGACGCGCTGGTAGCGGAGCTCCGGCTCGCGGAGCGCAAGCCCGAGCACGAGGCGGTTCGCCAGTTTCAATCGACGCTCCTCGCCGGGAGCCCCTACGGCCGCTGGCCCACGGCGAGCGACGTCGAGAAGGCCAGGCCCGAGCGCGCCGTCGACTGGATCGCGGAAACGCACATGCCCGAGAACACCGCCCTGGTGGTGGTGGGCGAAATCGACCCCATGGAGGTCACCAAGATCGTGAAGGCCGAGCTCGGGGATTGGAAGGCGAGCGCGGACGACAAGCCGCCTTCGGTGCCGGCGCCGTACCCGCCCAAAACGGATCGAGGCTTCAAAGTTCTGGTGACGGATCGACCGAGCGCAACGCAAGTTCAAATGCATCTTGGATGCGTGTTTCCGCCTGCGAAGACCCTGTCCGAGGGGTTGCAGCGCGAGGTCGCCGCGCAGCTGGTGGAGGACCGCCTCGGCGGGACCCTGCGGGAGCGGCTGGGGGTGACGTACGGCATCCGGTCGCACGCCCGCGTGCTCCGCGGCGGGACTTCGTTTCTCGAGACCTCCAGCGCCGTCGAGCGCGATCGGTTGACGACGGCGCTCAAGACCGTTCAGGGGGCGCTCTGGGCGCTCGGCGAAGCGCCCGTCTCCCAGGATGCCCTCGGGTGGGCCAAGCTCCGCGTCGCGCGCGCCCGAACCACGGCCCACGTGATGAATCACGGTACGGCGAACATCCTCCTGAACACGATCAACCAGGGCTTCAGCGTGGAGAACCTCGATTTTACCGCCAGCTACATCGCGTCGGTGTCGGCCAAAGACGTTCACGAGGATCTCCACGCGTGCGCGGCCGGAACGGTGACCCTCTCGCTCGTGGGCGACGAGCCGACGATCCGCTTCGCCCTCAAGGAAGCGGGGCTCCGTTAGGCGTTGGGCGCGATTGGCCGTCGTTCGGCGACGTTGGCCGTCGTTCGCCGCCGTCAGCTGCAATGCGCGGCCGTTCGGTGGCGTTCGCCGTCGTAAGGCGCCATTCGCAGTCGTCAGCGCGCCAAAATCGCCAGCGCCGCTCGATGCAAGCGTCCATTGGTGCCGATGGCGGAGCCGCCGTCGAAACGATCGCGGCCCGACAAATCCGTGAAGGTGCCGCCGGCCTCCTCGATGAGCACCTTGACGGCGGCGACGTCCCACGGGTTGACGATGGCCTCGGTGGCGATGTCGAGCGCGCCCTCCGCGACCAGGCAGTAGTGCCAAAAGTCGCCGAAGGCGCGCGTCTCCCAGACGGCGTCGACCAGCGCCAGGTACTTCTCGCGCGAGTGATGCTCCCGCCACGAATTGAGGTGCGTCGTGGAGAGGTAGGCATCGCCGAGATCGCCCACCGCCGAGACCTGCAGGCGCCGAGGCTCGCGCGCGCTCTCGGGGGCGGCCAGCTCCTTGCGCGTCCAGGCGCCCTCGCCGCGCGAAGCCCACCAGCGCTGGCCGAGCGCAGGGGCGCTGACGACGCCGACCACCGGGCGACCCCCATCGACCAGCGCGATCAAGGTGCCCCACGCCGGCACACCGCGGAGGAAATTTTTCGTCCCGTCGATGGGATCGAGCACCCATGTGCGCCCGCTCCCTACCTTTCCGCCGCGCTCCTCGCCGGCGATGTCATCGCCGGGGCGCTCGCGGCCGAGGATCGCGCGCACCGCGTCCTCCACCGCCAGATCGGCGTCGGTGACGGGCGTGCGGTCGGGTTTGCGCTCCACGCGAAGATCGGTGGCGCGAAAGCGCGCCCGGGTGACCGAATCGGCGGCATCGGCGAGCTGCAAGGCGAGGGCGAGATCCGTCCCATAGGTCGTCATGCGCGCATGGTCGCATGCTTTTTCTGTCGGGTATGGAAAAGCCGATGCTAATAGCTCTAGCATGCGAGACCCCCTTCGATTGCCGTCCATTTCGCTCGGTCGTTTCGGTGCGCTAGCCCTGGTGTCCGTGGTTGGCGGTATAACGGGGTGCGCCGCGCCCGCCTCGGCGGCCCCGGCCCGCACGGCGTCGACCGAGGCGCGTCCGCCCGCGAAGCATGCGCCCGCGGTGGCCGCCGCCGCGCCCATCGATCCGTCGACCATGCCCAAGCAGCGCGCCATCGTGCTGCGCGCGGCGCGGCTCTTCGACGGCAAGGGTGACAATGTGGTCGAAGGGGGCGTCGCGGTGGTGGTCGAAAATGGGCTCATCGCGAACGTGGGAAGAGCGTCGAGCGTCGCCGCGCCGGCGGATGCCACGGTGATCGATTTGGGCGATAGCACGCTCCTGCCCGGGTTCATCGACGCGCACACGCACGTGAGCTTCGAGTCGAGCGACGACTTTTACCGCGATACGTATCAGTTTCTGCATCGGTTCCCGGCCGAGCAAGCGCACTACGCGGCCGCGTCGGCCCGCAAGATCTTGGACGCCGGGTTCACCACCGTGCGCGATCTCGGCTCCGCGCACCTCCTCGACGTGGGGCTCCGCAACGCCATCCAGGACGAGCAGGTGACGGGGCCGCGCATGCTGGTGGCCGTGCATGCCATCGGCGCCACGGGCGGACACGCGGACGACGATCCGTATCCTCCCGCGTTCACCAAGGAGCCGGGGCCGTTCGAGGGGATCTGCAACGGCGCGGACATGTGCCGTATGGCGGTGCGCGAGCAGGTCAAATACGGCGCCGACATCATCAAGGTGATGGCCTCCGGCGGCGTTCTCTCCCTCGCCGATGCCGTGGACACGCCCCAGCTGACCCCCGACGAGTTGAGCGCCATCGTGGAGGAAGCGCACCACCTCGGAAAGAAGGTCGCCGCGCACTGCCACGGCGATACGGCGGCCAAGCTCGCGGTCCAGGCGGGGGTCGACTCCATCGAGCATGGCTCGTTCCTGAAGCCCGACACCTTGGCGTTCATGAAGTCCAAAGGGACCGTGCTCATTCCGACGTTCTTGGCGGGTGCGTCCACGGGGGCCAAAATCGACAAGTTTCCCCCCGCCATTCAGGTGAAAGCGCGCGCCGCCAACGAAGCGCACGCGAACATGTTCAAGGCCGCCCTCCGCTCCGGGGTGATCATTGGATTCGGAACCGACTCCGCCGTGTCCCGTCATGGCATCAACGCGCAGGAGTTCGCGTTGATGACCGCCGACGGCATGGCCCCCGCGGCCGCCTTGCGCGCGGCCACCTCCGTCAACGCCACGTTGCTGGGCATTCAGGCGCAGACGGGGACGCTCGACAAGGGCAAGCTGGCCGATATCGTGGCCGTGCCGGGCAACCCGCTCAAGGACATCAAGCAGACCGAGCACGTCCATTTCGTGATGCGCGCTGGCCGTATTTCCAAGCGGCCCGAGATCGCTCGTGGAATGTGAAGACCGCCTCCACGGTTGACCGCGCGGGCGTCCCTTTGCACCATGTGAGCGCATGCACGGTACGGTTTCCAGGAGCGTAAGCCCAAGCGAAGGACGATGGCGCAAGGGGGCGCTTGGCGTCTTCGCCGTCTCGCTGCTCGCGTTCGCGAGCTGCGATGAGTTCATGAACCCCCGCCCGTACCAGGGAAACGGCGGCACCATCGTGGGCGACGGGGGCACCGATGGCGGAGGCGACGGCGGCCCCACCGATGACTGCAGCGCGTGCATCGGCTCGCGCTGTTCCTCGCAGGTGGACGCGTGCAATCGGAACGCGGCGTGCGTGCAGATTCGGTCGTGCGCCGACTTCAACTGCGCCCCCAGCGACGATGCGTGCGTGCAGTCCTTTTGTTTTCCGTCCGCGCCCAGCGGGCAAAACGACTACCGCAACCTCATCGCCTGCAACCGCGGCGCGGCGTGCTCGACCTGCCGCACGCAGTGCCAGGCGTATGTCACCTGCACGCAGTAGGCGCGTCTACGCATCGGCGCGCAGCAAGTCGCCGAGCGCCTTCGACAGCTCCGTCGTTCCGCGGCGCACGTCGGCGGCGCCGGGCTCCGCGTCGATGCGACCGGCGTTGTGGGCGTCGAACAGCTGCATCACCAGCCCCGCATAGCTCTCGGCCAAGCCGCCCGCGGCGAGCGCCGAAGCCCAGCCCTCGCGCGGGATGGCCTGCGCGCGCACGGGGCGTCCGAGCACCGCTTCCATCGCTCGCTCCAGGTCGAGGCTCGAGTAACGCTGCGGACCCTCCACGTGCACCACGCGCGGATTGCCGGGGGCGGCGCCCTCGCCTTCGCCCGCGGCGCCCTCGCGCGCGCCGGCGGCGAGGAGATCGGCGGCCACGTCGCCCACGTCGAACGCCGAGACCGTCGGATAGAGCTTCGTGAGCGGGTGGTGGAGGCTCGGCAGCACCCCGCGCGCGCGCGCCGCGTGCAAATGGCGTTTCCAATTTTGCATATGCTCCGCGGAGCGCACGAAGGTGGTGGCCACGGGGAGGGGACCGAGGCGCGCCTCGAGCCTGCGGAAGATCATGGTGATGCCGGTGCCCTCGGGCACGTGGGCGCCATAATCGGATATGGCCACCACATGGCGCGGCCTCGCGGCCTCGATGGCCTGCGCCGTGGCTTCGATGATGCGCTGCGCGTCGGCCGCGACGTCGGGCGCATCCAGCCGCAGCGGGCAGACGAACAACGCCCCGTCCGCCCCCGCCAGCGCGCGCGCCACCGCGCCGGCGTCGTAGAGATCCGCGAGCGCCACCTCGCAGCCGCCCTGCCAGAACGCATCGCCCTTGCTTGCGTCGCGCAGCACGGCGCGCACGCGAAGGCCGCGCGCGCGCAGCTTCGCCACGGCCCTTCCACCGACCTTGCCGGTCGCACCAAACACCGCCATCGTCCTCGTGTCGTTCATGCCGAGGAGCGTAGGTCGCGCGGGATCGCCCGTCGCGGACGTCCGGACACGCGCGAGCACGTTCGGACGGCGATCGACGCGCCCGGTGCGCCATCGCCCTCGCGCGGTGCCGGCGCGGCAGCCGCCTCAATCGCCGCGCAGGACGCCGGCGGGCGTGACGCCGAGCAAGCGCCGCATCCAGCGCGCCATGTGGCTCGGATCGGCGAAGCCGGTCTCGAGCGCCACACGCGCGATGGTCGCCCGCTCCCGACCAAGCAGCACCCTGGCGCGCTCCACCCGCCGGCGAACCACGTATTGGTGCACCGAGAGCCCGGTGGAGCGCTTGAAGAGCCCCTTGAAGTGCGACACGCTCACGCCGGCCACCGCGGCCAGCTCCGCGAGGGTCAAGCTTCGCGCGAGGTGCGCCTCGATGTAATCGACCACGCGCTCGCGTTGCGGCCGTGACAGCCCGCGCGCGTCCTCGCGCTCGAGCCGCGCCCCCGTCTCCAAGCGGTAGCGGCGGACCAAGTGCACGGCGAGCCCCATCGCGAGCGTCTCGCCGTAGAGCGCGTCGCTCGCGGCCGGAGCCTCGAGCTCCGCCTCCAGCGCCCACGCGAGGTGCTCGAGCTGCGGATCGCGGAGCTGAAAGCGCGGCGTGAGCGCAATCCGATCCGGATCGAGCCCCAACCCCGCGGCCGCGGCCCCCAGCAACGCGGGGGAAACGCTGACGCGAAGGAGGCTCGTCGCCCGATCGTCCTCCCAGACGCCCGGCAACCCGGCGGGCACGAGATCGATGTCCCCCCGGCTCTGCAAGCGGCTGTGGGTGCGACCATCGCATTGGCAGATCGCCCGCACCGGCGTCCCCACGTGCACGGTGAAGCGGTGGTTGCTGGAGGCCGGAACGCGCGTGGCACCCATCGGGGTATCGACGAGCGCGACATCCAGTCCACCCCAGATGCGGCGGGCGCGCAGCCTCAGGTGCTCGAGTCCCGCGGGCGCGCCCATTCGCTCGCCCTTACAGCCCCGAACCGGGGAGCTTCTTCGCCGGCGGCGTGGTCTGGGTCGCGGTCGCAGGGGTGGGCGTGCGCGGAGCTTCCCGCGGGGCGCGGTGCGTGCGCGCGTGGTCCGTCGAATCGGCCTGCTTCGTCTCCGCTTTGGGCTCCGCCGCCTTGGTGGCCGCCGCCGCGCCGGCATCGACGGTGGCCGCCGCGCTCTCGACGCTCGGCGAGGCCTTGGCTTGCACGGGGGCCGCCTCCGTGGTGTTGGCCGCCACCGGCGTGGGCGCGGCTGCCGCCGGCGTGGCCGAGCTGCCCGACTCGCTCGACACCTTCGCGCCGCGCGTGGACAGGTGGTAGTAAATCAAGCCAATGGCCAGGATGGCGCCGATCGCGGAGCCGGCGATGACGATCCAAAGCTCCGGCCGCATCCCGCGCTTGGCGGCGGGCGAGGCGGCCACCGTGGGCGCGTGCGGACCCGCGGCGGGCATCGCGCTGGTGCGCTGCGCCTCGGCGTGGAGACGCGCATCGGGCACGCTGGGCTGGCGCTGCAAGGTCTGCGTCGGAGGATGACCATCCAACTGCGTGGCGCCGTCCAGATCGGACGGATACGGCGCGTCCACGGCGCTCATGAGGGCCGTGCCGCTTCGCTGCACATGGCCCGCTCCCGGCGGCGCATAGGTGCCCGTGGGCGCGCTGCGATCCACGGGGGGCTGCGCCAGGCCCGCACGGAGCGCGGCTGCGGGGACCGGCGTGGGACCATTGGCGGTCATGGGCGGCGCCGACGCGTTCTCGTGGGTTTCGACGCCGCGGATCAAGTGCGACGGCATTCCCGAGGCATACGGCGCGCCCGGCGCATCGCCCTCGTCGAACTCGGTGGCGGCGTCGGCCAGCGCGCTCCCGCGGTAGTGTCCCGGATCGGAGGAGGAATGCGAGCCCGAGCGCGCGGGATGCCCAGCGCTGGACGAGCGCACCCCGCTGCCGCCCTCCGCGCTTCGAACCGGCTGCGGCGTGGCCGCTTGCACCGCCGCTTGCCCGTTGCCCATGGCCATCATCGGCCGCCCGCCGCCGCTGATGGCCACGCGCTGCTGCAGCCCGGGATCGGTCGATAGGTGGAAAGGATCGGCCACCGTCTCCACCTGCGACAGCGGCGCGAGGTCGAGCGCGCCTTGTTGCGATTTGCGAAAGCGATTCAGCTCCGCGGCAAACGTAAAGGCGTCGTGCTGGCGATCGGCCGGATCTTTGGCCAGCGCGCGGCGCACGATGTCCTCGAGCTGGCGCGGAACGCGCACGTGTTTGGAAATCGGCGGCGCGAGGGTGGCGATATGCGCATTGGCAATTTCCGCCGTCGACGTCAAATCGTCGAATGGGCCGTAGCCGGTGATGATCTCGTAAAGGCAAAGACCGGCCGCATAAATATCCGTTTGGGCGGTGATGGGGCGGCCGGTGAGCTGCTCCGGGGCCGCGTAGCGCAAGGTCCCGATGAAGCGATTGTGCCCGGTCTGCGTGTGGGTCTCGGGGTCGGCCTCGGTCATGATGCCGAAGTCGAGCAGCTTGGTGACCGTGGTGCCGTCGGCGTCGCGGTGGAGAAAAATGTTCTCCGGCTTCACGTCGCGGTGGATGATTCGGTTTTCGTGCGCGTGGTAGAGCGCATTGAGCAAATCGATGGAAAGACGACACGCCGTGTCGACGTTCAAGCGCGTTTTGTTGTCGAGGACCGTGCGCAGGGTATGGCCGTTGAGCTTCTCCATCACCAGGTAGGTGAGTCGGAGGGAGTCCGCGGTCACGTCGGCGGTGATGACTTGCACGATGTTGCGGTGCTCGAGGCGCGCCAGCGCGCGGGCCTCGCGGCGCATTCGCTCCGCCAGATCGGCGCGGGACGACAGCGAAGCATGCAAGGTCTTGAGGACGTACCGCTTCTCGATGTTGGTGTCCTCCACCTCGTAAACGGTTCCCATCCCGCCGGCCCCGAGCCGTCGGATCACCTTGTACTTGGTGCCTGGAATGAGAATCCCGCTGGGATATTCGAAATTATCGGTCATCCGCCTGCTTCCAGTGTGACCTCCCCCCGCGCCCGCGCGCCCAGGAAGGGGTCCGTTCCCCTTTAATCTTTCCTTATGTATCAGCTCTCGGGCCTTTCGGGCCAAGCGTGCTTCGGGTACCTCCGAGAAAGCTGCTTGCGAAGTGCAGGATAGTGTCGCTCCCAGAAACCCTCGAGATCGCTTGTAACCTGAACCGCGCGTTGGTTGGGAGCGAGAAGATGAACCACGAGCGGCACCTTGCCGCCACCTACCTTTGGCGTTTCCTTCATGCCGAAGAAGTCCTGCAGACGAGACGCGATATGTGGGGTCTTTTCCGCCTCGTAACGAATTTTTACGCTGCGTCCGCGCGCGAGCGTGATGCGCTCCGGTGCCAGCGCGAAGATGCGTGCAGTGAAAACGGAACCGAGGCGCGCTTGGACCGCATCGAGAAACGAGGCTTCGCGAAGCTCGGCAAAGCTCCGGCGACCCATGCAGTGCTCGAGGAACACCGCGCGCAAAAACGCGTCGTCCACGAGCGGTATCGAGGGGTCTACCGTGCGGGCGAAGCGCGCGCGCAAAACCCACTCTTCCAGGGCGCCCTCCGGTGCAAACGCCGCGAGCCCCGCGATCCCGTCCGCCAGAACCGCCTCGGCCAAAAGCGCCGCGGCCTCGGCATCATCGGCGCGCGCGGTGCCGGCCGCCGGGGACTCATCGAGCACCAGCCCATCGTAGGTCATCGAGCTGATGGACTCGACGCGCTGCGATGTGCGCACGAAGGTCGTGCGCGTGCTCTCCACGATGCGGTCCGCGTAAAACTCGATGAGCCACTCGGGCTCGATCGCGCTGGCTATCCGAATGGTGCCGACATCGCGGCGCGATTCATCGCCGTCGAGCGCCAGGAGCCACGGTGCATCGCGCACCGCGCTGCTCTCGGCGAGCTCCGCGCGCCCGCCGCCGGCCATGGCGAGCGTTCGGCCGCGCACCCTCCGCGCCACCCGGTCGGGATACCCCGTCAGCAAGCACTTCCGTAATTCGGTATCGTCGCCCCGATCGCGATCGCGCAGGCGGCCGATGCGGCGCAGCTGCTTGTGGGCGCGATCGACGGCGAAGGTGGGGCCCGCATCGAGCCCGATGGCGCGGAGCACATGGGGCGTAAACCGCGCATCCTGCGCCTCGCGAAAGAGATCGCGCATCTGCAGGAGATCCGAGTCCTCGGTGGCCACATCGCCCGGGCGGCCGCCGCGCCCGCCGCCGAATTGCGCCCGTGCGCTGGCGCGGATGTCGCGCTCGGCCAACAGCGCGGCGAGCACGGTGGCGTCGTCGAAGACGCCGCGGTCTTCGGCCTCCACCAAGAGGCGCCCGATGCGCGGGTGCAAGGGGTAGCGCAGCATGCGGCGACCGATGGCGGTCACCTCGCCTGCGCTCGAAGCCTCGGTCTCGAGGGCGCCCAGGCGGACGAGCAGCTCCTCGGCCGCCGCGAGCGACACGGGCGGGGGCGGATCGAGCCACTCGAGCGCGCGGTCGATCTTTTGCGCCCGCAGCTCGAGCAAGAGCTCCGTCAGATCGAGCCGCGCGATTTCGGGCGGCTGATGCTCGGGGCGCCGTTCGAAGTCCATCTTCGTATAAAGGCGAACGCACACCCCCGGACGCGTTCTTCCCGCGCGCCCCGCGCGTTGCGTGGCCGAAGCGCGGCTCACCTTTTCGACCCGGAGGCGCGGGAGGCCGGACCAGGGATCGTGCCCCATCACGCGCGCAAGGCCGCTGTCGACGACGGCGACCACGCCATCGATGGTGACCGACGACTCGGCCACATTGGTGGCGAGGATCACCTTGTGCCGCTCCGCCGGGCGGATCGCCCGATCCTGCTCGGCGGGCGAGAGATCGCCGTGCAGCGGCAGGACCAGCAGATCCCGCTCCGCCGCCAATTTTTCGAGGGCCTCCTGCGCGCGCCGGATCTCCCGCGCGCCCGGCAAGAACACGAGCACGTCGCCCGGCTCGGGGAGGGACATGACGGTACGCACCGCGGAGGCCACCTGCAGCTCCAATGGCCGCTCGTCCTCCTTGGTTGCATGCTCGATGCGAACATCGAAGCGCCGCCCCTCCGAGCGCAGCGAGTCGCAGCCGAGGAAGCGCGCCGCGGGCTCCGCGTCGAGGGTCGCCGACATCACGACGATGCGCAGATCCGGGCGCGATGTGCGCTGCAAGTGGCGGAGGCACGCGAGGGCGACGTCGCCGTGGATATGCCGCTCGTGGAACTCGTCGAGCACCACCGCGTGCACGCCCTTCAACTGCGGATCGCCGAGCAGGCGCCGCGTGAGGATCGCCTCGGTGACGAAGCGAAGGCGCGTCTTGGGCCCGGTCACGTCCTCGAACCGAACTTGGTAGCCCACCGTCTCGCCGGGCGCCTCGCCGATCTCCTCCGCCACCCGCCGCGCGGAGAGGCGCGCGGCCAACCGGCGGGGCTCGAGGACGATGATCTCGCCGCGTGCGCCCTCGCCGTTGGCCTCCTTGGCCGCACCATGCTCGAGCAGCGCACGCGGCACGCGCGTGGTCTTGCCCGCCCCGGGCGGCGCCTCCAGGACGAGGTTGGGCGCCCTCTCGAGCCGGCGGACGATCTCGGGAAGCAGCGGATCGATGGGGAGCGGGTGCACGGGCCTTCGCCCGTCCGTGTATAGTGTGCCTACGGATGCGACAAGAGCAGAATGTCCCGTTGGCGAGGCTGACGACCTTGCGCCTCGGAGGGCCCGCGGCGCGTCTGGTGGAAGTGGAAAATTTGGACGAGCTCGTCGCCACCGTGCGCGACCTCGACGGACGCGGTGAGCCGCTCCTGGTGGTGGGAGGCGGGAGCAACCTGGTGGTCGCCGACGAGGGCTTCTCCGGCACCGTGCTCAAGCTCGCCTTTGATGCCATCACGGTCGACGAGCGGGGCGAGCAGCTCGTCGCGTCGGTCGACGGTGGCGCCGATTGGGATGCCTTCGTCGCACGCGCGGTGGGCGAGGGGTACCGCGGTGTGGAGTGCCTGTCGGGCATTCCGGGCTCGGTGGGCGCCACGCCCATGCAGAACGTGGGCGCCTACGGGCAAGAGGTGAGCGAGACGATCGCGCGCCTTCGCGTGCTCGATCGCGCCACCGGTGCGCTCGCGTGGATCGACCGGGCGGACTGCGCCTTCGCCTACCGCAGCAGCCGATTTCGCGGACAAACCCGCTACATCATCGTCCAGGTCGTCTTTGCCTTGACCCGCGCGACCGACAGCGCGCCCATTCGCTACGCGGAGCTCGCGCGCGCCCTCGGCATCCGCGACGGCGAGCGCGCCCCGCTGCGCGACGTCCGCGAAACGGTGCTTCGTTTGCGCCGCGCCAAGGGGATGGTCATCGATTCCAGCGATCCGGAGAGCGTGAGCGCCGGCTCGTTCTTCGTCAACCCGGTGGTGGATGCATCGACCCTCGCCGCGATCGAGCGGCTCCACGCGGGCACCGTGGTTTCGACGGGCACGGGAGACTCTGCGGGCGCCGCGGGTACCGTCCCGCGCTTTTCCACGGCCGACGGCCGCTTCAAAGTTCCAGCCGCATGGCTCATCGAGCACGCCGGCTTCACCAAAGGCCACCGGCGAGGCCCCGTGGGGATCTCCACGAAGCACGCCCTCGCCTTGGTCCACCGCGGCGGTGGCACCACCCGCGATCTCCTAGCGCTCGCCCGCGATGTGCGCAACGCTGTGCACACCCGCTTCGGGGTCGAGCTTTCAGCGGAACCGATCATGGTCGGCTGCGCGTTGTGACTCGGGTGACGAAATTCGTGCCAGCGTGTTAGACAGCCTCACCATGCGTCGATGGGTGCTTGCTTTGGCCTTTTCCTGCGCGGCCACCGGCTGCAAATGCAGCCGCGATCGACCCTATGTGCCGTATTCGATCGACGAGGCCGGGGTGACCGGCTCCGCCGGCGACGATGGCGGCGCCGCCACCGCAGCCATCGAGGCGGCGGACGCGGGGGTTACCTTCACCGAGCAGCCTGGCACCTTCGCGCCGCCCAACACGTCGCAGTGGGACGTCGAGGGCCTGGTGCTCACCGCGCCGGCCGAGATGATCTTCGTCGCGGCCCTGGTGCGCGACTTCGACGGCGACGGCGCCAAGGACGCGCTGGCGGTGGTGCGCGGCGCGTCGGCGCCCGAGCGCGCGCAGGTTCTTTCGTACAAGGGGGTCGCGGGCAAGCCGCTGGTCGCCTCGCCGGTGGGCGGGCCGATCGCGCTCGGCAACGCGCCCTGCGCGGCCGGGGAAGAGGCGGCGTCGGCGGCCAGGGGAGATGCGGGCGCGGGCAGCCGCCAGCGGCTCGCCTTGATCGGCGCGCACTCCGCGGTGGTCGAGCTCTCGAACCGATGCTCGCCGCGCTGGTTCGGCATCGTCTCGGTGGCCTCGCCCGTGCGCATCCTCTTTTCGACGACCATCACCGATCCGCCCGGCGCGCCGCTGCTCACCGTGGAGGCCGACGGCGCCGATCGCGATCACGACGGCGTGGACGACGTCACCCTGCGCGTCACGTTGGAGGGCGGCGCGCCGCCCTTCGAGCCAGGGCCCAAGCTGAGCGCCATGCTCCGCTGGTTCGATCGCCCCGCGGGCATGAGCCGCGATCCGGCCGAGCCCGACGCCTCGTTGCGCGTGCTGGCCTCCGGCGCCGCCACCCGCGCCGCGCGCGCCAAGGACGCGCCGGCCGTTCCCATCTTCGCGCGCCAGCTGCGCGCGCTCTACGGGGCCATCTGCAGCGAGGGCGGCGCGCCGCGCATGAGCGACATCTCCTGCGGCTCCAGCCGCGCGCTCGAAGAGGGCGGCCTGGCCGAGGTGCGCGCCTACACCACGATGGGCGACGCCTTGCGGGCCATCTCCGCGCTCGAACGCGCCCAGCGCCCGCCGGCCATCCGCACCCCGCAGCGCACGAGCGACGCGCAAGCGTGGATCGCGCAGGCAGCGCCCGTGGGCGCGAGCGCCAACCTGCGCGTGGTGGCGGCCGTCCCCCAAATCGAGCGAACCCGCGCGCCCGCCTGGGGCGCCTTGGCCTTCGAGCCCAGCGGCAAGCTCCTGGTTCGCACCCTGGCCGGGGTCGTTCGGGTCGACCCCGTCACGGGCGACGAAGCGGAGGCCGGCGACGTTCGCACCTGGAGCTCGCGCGTGGTTTCGCCCGATGGGGCCCATCGCTTCATCGAGGCCTACAGCGCGTGCGACGGCTTTGCCCTGCGCGCGACCTTGGCCCCCACCGGCGACGGCGAGCCGCACGACGTCGCGCTCCCGGTCGCACCGCCCTTCAGCGCGCGCTGCGCCAGCGGAAAAGGGGAGCCTGCGCCCGTGATCCCCATCGCCTGGGGCACAGCGGGGCTCGAGGCCATCGTCGCCGGCGAACCGATCCTGATCGCCGCAAACTTCGCGCGCGCCAGCGCCCTCTCCGTGCCGCTCGATCAGCCGGGCCCGCCCGGCTCACCGCGTTCGCCCAACGGCAAGACCATGGCGGTCCCCACCGGGTCGGGCATCGTGGTGCGCGGGGCAAAGACGCGCCTCTTGCGCGCCAAGGAGCTCGACGGAGGCTACGGCGAGCTTCGCGACTGCTCGGTGAGCGACGACGGCGCGCGCGTCGCGTGCATTCGCGGCGGCCGCGCCTTTGTCGGGGTATGGGACCTCGCCGATCCCGCCGCCGCGCACTGAGCGCGGCGGAGTGCTTGGATTGCTTTCGGACGTGCTCTTTCGGATTTTGCTTTCGAGCTTGTTCTTGAACGTGCCTTGAACTTGTTGGAGCTGCGTCGAGACGCTCAGGGGGTGACCTGCATGGTCCCCTTCATCGTTTGGTAGTGCCCGGGATACGTACAGATGTACGGGTACATCCCGGGCGCCGGCGCGGTAAAGGTGATCTCGACCGTGGATCCCGGCGCCGAAAGCGGGGTGTGCGCGATGATGTTTCCATCGCCGGCCTGCACATAGCCGGCGCCTTGCCCGGCGTTCATTCCGGCGGTGGCGACGGCCGCCTCCGTTCCTGGTTTGACGAGCACCCAGTTGTGGGTCATCGCGGGCGTGGTGCCGTTGTTCTTGAGGACCAGGTGCACTTGCGTTCCGGTCTTGACGGAGAAGCCGGTGACGTCGAACGCCATGGTGTCACCGACCGACGCAATGTTTTGCTCATGCGTCCCCTTACCGCACGCGGTGGCGGTCAAAGCGAAGGCGATGCCTGCAATGCTTGCTGCGCGGAAGAGTGGTTTCATGAAGCCATCAGTGGAACCCGGTGCGCGCCTGGGTCAAGCCCCTTCTCCAGTTGTGCCAAGAATTTGCCCCGCTGCACACGGGCCTGATATGCCGCAATGCGATGCTCCTGCCCGGCCGACTGCGCAGCACGACGCTCGGCGATCTTCTCGGCACCCTCCACCGCGCCCGCGCGAGCGGCACCCTGGAGCTGACGGAAGATCGTGGGCGCAGCCACCGCGTCCACATGACCGAGGGCAAGGTCGTCGCCGTCGAAGTCGAGGGCCTCACCGTCGCGCTCGGGAACATGCCCACCGCGCTTCGCCGGCACATCCTGTCCCGTCTCAATCAACTCGACGCCATGGCCGACGCGCAGGTCCGCTTCCGCGTCGCCGTCCGCGCCCCCGCCGCCCGACTGCACGAGCCGCTGGAGCCCGCAGCCTTTCTCCACGGCCGCCGCCGCGCGCGTGATGCCTCCAAAACACCGCCGCCGGCTTCCACCCGTCAAGTGCGCCCCCCATCGCCCGAGGCCCGCAGCGCGCGCCCCGCGTTCCACGCCGAGCGCCACGCTGCGCTCCACCTCCTGGGCCTCCCGCAAAACGCCGATCCGGCGACCATCAAGCAGACCTACCGCCGCCTCGTCCGCGCCTACCACCCCGACCTTCACCCCGGCGCCACCGACCTCGAGCGCATCAAGCTCGCCGAGCGCTTCACCGCCATCACGCGCGCCTACCAACGTCTCGTCGCCTGACCGCGCGCGACGCGCCTACGCCGCATTCGCCTGACTGCGCGCGACGCGCCTACCAACGTCTCGTCGCCCGACCGCACGCGACGCGCCTCCGCCGCATTCGCCCGGCGACAGGTCAATGCATCAGGTTCAACTGAGCCAATTGAAGCCGCCCCTCGGGCGCGAAGTGCGAATCGGGAAACCGGCGGAGCAGGGCGCGCCATGTATTTTTGGCATCGTTCCACGCTTGGATATCCATTTGGCAAAACGCCAGTTGGTGCAGGGCGTCGTCTTGGATCTCCTTGTCGGGCGCGTTCTCGGAGAGGTGGGTCAGAATGGGGATCGCGTCCCGCTGCCGATTCAGGTGCCGGTAGGCGTCGGCCAGCCCCAGCTGCACGCTGGGTGAAATCGACGAGTCCTCTTTGTACTTCAGCGACTCCTCGTAGAGCGTGGCCGCCTCCTGCCACCGCTGCACGCGCGCCTTGTCCACCGCTTGCTGGAACTGCAGCAGCGCCAGCTCGTTCTTCGCCTTCTCCACCGCGTCGGTGAAGGCCGCCGATTCGGCTTTGGACAGCGGCTCCTTGCGGATGGCGTCCCACTCCTCCACGAGCTCCACCCGCTTTCCCTGCCGAATCAGCTCGTAGAAGCGCGCGGCCTTCATCTCGGCGCGGGCGCGATCCTCGTCGCGCTTCAGGATCTCACGCGCCTCCTTGCGCAGCCGCTCGTTGTCGGTGGCCTTCTGCTCCACCTCCGCCTTGATGGCGTCGATGCGCGCGTCCCACGCGAACTTGAGCGCGCCGAGCACCACCAAGACGAACACCACATAGGCCGTGGCGCTGTTCAACGTGAGCCGCCGCTCGTACGTCTGCTGCCGCTTGGCGATCGACTTGATATCGGCGCTGAGCGCGTTGGTCAGGTTGTTCGTCTTGATGACGAGCCCGCGCGACTCGATGATCTCGCGCTTGATCTCTCGTAACTCTTCGTCGACCTCGTGCATGTACCAACCGCTCGCCGGCTTCTAAATCAGGGTGCACGAATGTGCAACGTCCTGGGAGGAGGAGCCCGGCCCGTCGTTTAGCACGCTTTTCGCGCGAACATTAACATCGCGCGTCTTGCGGCGGGGCAGGTGGGCGTGCTACCCCTCGCCGGTCTTCTATGAGCTCGACCACAGACATCCGAAAAGGCCTTCGTATCCAGATCGACGGTATCCCGTACCACATCGTCGAGCACCAGTTCGTCAAGCCGGGCAAAGGCCAGTCTTTTACCCGCTGTCGCGTGAAGAACTTGGTCAACGGCAGCGTCATCGAACGCACCTGGAAATCAGGTGAATCGGTCGAGCTCGCCGACGTCGAAGAGCGCAAAATGACCTACTCCTGGGCGGAGGCCGACACCTTCGTCTTCATGGACACCACCACCGGCGATCAGATCCACGTCGAAAAGGACAAGGTCGGTGACTCGTCCCGCTTCCTGGCCGAGGGCCTGGACGTGGAGGTCACGCTCTTCAACGGGAGCGCCATCGGCATCGACCTTCCTGCCAACGTCATCATGCAGGTGGTCGAAAGCGAGCCGGGCATCAAGGGCGACACCGCCAGCGGCGCCACCAAGCCCGCCAAGCTCGTCACCGGCGCCACCGTCAACGTCCCGCTCTTCATCAAAGAAGGCGAGTGGATCAAGGTCGACACGAGCAACGGTCAGTACCTCGAGCGCGTCAACAAGTAGCTCGTTCTTCTCTTCGCTTCGCCGGTTTTTTGCCGGCCAAGCGCAGCTCGGTGGCGCGCCGGGCGCTATACTGACGGATGCAAAAGCTTGGGGGGAGCTCGTTCCGTTCGTTGGCGCGCGTGTGCGCGTTCGCCTTGATCGCGGCATGCAGCGAAAACGCCGCCACTCCATCCGCGGGAGACGGCGGCCCGCCGCCCGTCGGTACGGGTAGCCATGACGATGTGCGCGGTCTGCCGTGCGCCGTCGACGAGGTGCTGGCGCGCAACTGCCGAAGCTGCCACTCGAACCCGCCCGTGTTCGGCGCGCCCATGCCGCTGGTCACCTGGGACGATCTGCACGCCCCCGCGCCCGACGACCGTTCGAAGAAGGTCTACGAGCGGGTGATCGCGCGCATCCACGACCGCGCGAACCCCATGCCCAAGGCCCCCAACCCGCGCCTTGGCCTCGCCGACACCAAGGTCCTCGACGACTTCGCAGGCGCCGGCGCGCCCCGCTCGGGCACCCGGTGCAGCGCGCAGGACGCCAGCGGCGCCCCCGTTCCGCTCGACTGCGAGCCAGACCTTCATATGGTCCCCGGCGGCCGCTGGACCATGCCCAAGAACACCGAGGACCAGTACGTTTGCTACGGCTTCGAGATCCCTCAGCCGGCCAAGCGCCACATCACCGCCTTCGCCCCCAAGATCGACAACAAGAAGCTCGTCCACCATGTGGTCCTCTTCCAATCGGACCGCGCGGAGGATCCCACCCCGCACGCGTGCAGCGGCGGCGGCTCCATCTTTTGGCGGATGATTTTTGCGTGGGCGCCCGGCGGCCAGAACTTGAACCTACCGCCCGAGGCTGGCTTTCCCCTCGAGGGCACGACGCACTACGTCGCGCAGATTCACTACAACAATGTGACCCGGCTCGAGGGCGAGAGCGATGCGACCGGATTCGATATGTGCAGCACCAGCCAGCTCCGCCCGAACGACGCCGACGTCATGGCCTTTGGCTCGCAGCGTTTCCGCATTCCCCGTCAAAGCCAATT
Source organism: Sorangiineae bacterium MSr11954 (assembly GCA_037157815.1). Classification (NCBI taxonomy): domain Bacteria; kingdom Pseudomonadati; phylum Myxococcota; class Myxococcia; order Myxococcales; family Pendulisporaceae; genus Pendulispora; species Pendulispora albinea. The sequence goes on along the minus strand of CP089984.1, from coordinate 7,097,331 downwards.
GGACATCACCTGCAGCCTGACGGTGCCGGACTCATTCCCCGAGGTGCACGTTTTTTCGGCCATGCCGCACATGCACAAGCTCGGTACAGGCATGATCAACACGTTGTATCCAGCGCGCGATCCGGCGCGTCCGGTCGATTTGGGCACCCAGTCCAGCTGGGATTTCAACAACCAGGTGTGGATGCGCATCGACGCGACGCTTCGTCCCGGCGATCGGATCAAGACCCGTTGCGCCTGGACGAATCCGACACAAGATGAGGTCACCTTCGGAGAAAATACCGCAAACGAGATGTGCTACGCCTTCACCATGTACTACCCGCGGATCGAGACCTCCGTCTGGAGCTGGTCTCAGCCCGCGAGCGCGTCCGAGTGCAAGCCGACGGGCGGTGGTGTCTCTCGTGTGGAAGGAACGAAGTGACGGAGATCTACGGTAACAAAACAGGTCTCTCGCCGGCGGCAGTGCGCACCCTGGAGCGCATCTATCGGCGGCGGGTCCCCATCGAACACCTCACGACCCCCGAGCTGGTTCGCTCGCTGGTCGATGCTTCGGTCGAAACGGGTCGCCAGGTGGGCGCGCTCGTGCATCGCTCCGGGCAAGTCGACTACGTCATCGTGGGCGACGCCGGAAAGTTGATGTTGCCGGACATCGGCCGCCTGCGCGCCGCCGAGGGCCGTTTTCGCGGCCTGCGGTTGATTCACACCCACGTGCGCGGCGAGGCCCTCACCCGCGACGATCTGGTCGACCTCGTGCGTCTGCGCCTCGATCTGGTGGCCGCCATCCAAATGGCCCCCGGCGGCGATCCGCGCTCGATCATGTACGCGCACAACGTGCCGGGCAACCCGCCGTACCGCGCGATCGGCCCCATGCCGCTCGCCCGCGTCGATCTGCACGTCGGCCAGCTGATGGCCAATCTGGAGCGCGAGTTCGCCAGCGTCTCGCAGCCGCGCGAGGTCAAAGCCAAGGACGGCCGCGCCATCCTCGTGCACGTCGTAGGCAAGAACGCCGAAGGGTCGCGCGCATCGCATACGGGTCACACCGGTCATGCAGGTCCGGCAGGCCGCGACGCCTCGCAAATTTCCGTGCGCGAGCTGCGCGAGCTCGCGCGCACCGCCGGCGTCGAAGTGGCCGACACCATCGTCCAAGGACGCGAGCACATCGATCCCAAGTTCGTCATCGGCCGCGGAAAGCTCGACGACGTCATTTTGCGGGCGGTGGAGCTCGACGCGAGCGTGTTGGTCTTCGACCGTAACCTTACCCCCGCGCAAGCCGCCGCCATCGCCAAGGTGAGCGATCTCAAGGTGATCGACCGCACGCAGCTCATTTTGGACATCTTCGCTCAGCGCGCCGAGGGCCGCGACGGCAAGCTGCAAGTGGAGCTGGCGCAATTGAAGTACAGCCTGCCGCGCCTCGGCCAAAAAGACGACTCGCTCTCGCGCCTCACCGGCGGCATCGGAGGCCGCGGCCCCGGTGAAACGAAGCTCGAAATCGGCCGTCGCCGCGCCAAAGAGCGGGTCACGCACCTCGAGCACCAATTGAAGCAGCTCGCCAAACAGCGCGAGCAGCGCCGGCGAAAGCGCACCCGCGAGGGCATCCCCACGGTGGCCATCGTCGGCTACACCAACGCGGGCAAGAGCACCTTGCTCAACACCCTCACGGGCGCCGAGGTGCTGGCCGAGGACAAGCTCTTTGCCACCCTCGACACGCGCTCGCGCGTCCTCAAGGTCGGCTGGGCCGGTTACGGCGATCGCGAGATCGTGCTGACCGACACCGTCGGCTTCATCCGCGATCTCCCCAAGGATCTCTTCGCCGCCTTTCGAGCCACCTTCGAAGAGGCGGCCGACGCCGATGTGCTCGTGCATGTGGTCGACGCCAGCGATCCCGCCCGCGAGGCGCACATTCAGACCACCGAAAATCTCCTGGCCGAGCTCGAGCTCGACGGCATCCCGCGCATCCTCGTCTACAACAAAGCCGACGTCATCGAGCCGCTCACCGCCAAAGCGTTGCAGCGCTCGGCCGAGCGCATGGGCACCGATGTCGTGGTGGTGAGCGCGACGCAGCGCGAAACGACCTTACCGTTGGTCGAGGCCATCGCCCGCAAGCTCCAGGGTCGCTGGGACGCGAGCGCCAAAGGCGTCTGGTCGCAAACCTCCGATGCTTCGGATTCGCCGGATTCTTCCGATCTGTCCGATTCGTCGGAAGCGGATGCGTCGGATGCGTCCGATGCGTCCGATGCGTCACAAAAATCGGCCGGCGATTTCCTCGAGGCCACGACCTTGCACGAAATGCTGACCGCCGCCGGCCGAAGGTCGCGCCGCGTCAGCGTCGTTTCCTAAAATCGTAGGCCCTCGTTCGAGCGCCCGGTAACACGCTTTCATCGATTCGTAGCACCAGATTCGTAGCCACCGCGGGTCAGAATGCGCTACGAAACGCAGCATGAGTGATCCCCGCGTCGTTCGGGCTCCCAAAGGCCCCGAAATCTCGTGCAAGGGCTGGGTCCAAGAGGCCGCCTTCCGGATGCTGCAGAACAACCTCGATCCCGAGGTGGCCGAGCGTCCCGGTGATTTGGTCGTCTACGGAGGCACCGGCAAGGCCGCGCGCTCGTGGGAGGCGTTCGACGTGCTCCTGCGCGAGCTGCGCGATCTGCCCTCCGACGAGACCCTGCTCGTGCAGTCGGGCAAGGCCGTGGGCCGCTTCCGCACCCACCCCGACGCCCCGCGCGTGCTGATCGCCAACTCCAACCTGGTGCCCAAGTGGGCCACGTGGGACGAGTTTCGCCGCCTCGAAGGCCTGGGCCTCACCATGTTCGGCCAGATGACCGCCGGCTCGTGGATCTACATCGGCTCGCAAGGCATCCTGCAGGGCACCTACGAGACGTTCGTCGCCGCCCGCAAAGCCTACCAGCGCCGCACCGGCTCCTCCGTCACCCCGTGGGTCCTCACCGCGGGCCTCGGCGGCATGGGCGGCGCGCAGCCCCTCGCCGCCACCATGGCCGGCATATCCTGTCTCGCGGTGGAGGTCGACCCCACGCGCATCACCAAGCGCCTCGAGACCCGCTATGTCGATGTTCGCATCGACGATCTCGATGCGGCGCTCGCGCGCATCGACGAGGCCACCAAGAGCGGAAAGCCCATCAGCATCGGCCTTTGCGGCAACGCCGCCGAAGTCTACCCCGAGCTCGCCCGCCGCGGCATCGTCCCGCCCCTCGTCACCGAGCAAACCAGCGCGCACGATCCCCTCCACGGCTACATCCCCGCCGGCTTCTCCCTCGACGAAGCCGCCGCCTTGCGCAAGGACGATCCCGACGGCTATGTCGAGCGCGCCAAGGCCGGCATGTACGAAGAGCTGGAGGCCATGCTCGCCTTCCAAAGAGCCGGCGCCGAGGTCTTCGACTACGGCAACAACATCCGCGCCGGCGCCAAAGACGCGGGCCTCGAACGCGCCTTCGACATCAAAGGCTTCGTCCCCCTCTATGTGCGCCCGCTCTTCTGCGAAGGCAAAGGCCCCTTCCGTTGGGTGGCCCTCTCCGGCGATCCCGCCGACATCGCGGCCACCGACGAAGCCGTCCTCGCCGCGGTCCCCGACGACGAAGACCTCCGCCGCTGGATCCTCATGGCGCAAGAGCGCGTCCAATTCCAAGGTTTGCCCTCGCGCATCTGTTGGCTCGGATACGGCGCCCGCGCCAAGGTCGGCCTGATCTTCAACGAGCTGGTTCGCACCGGCAAGGTGAAGGCGCCCATCGTCATCGGGCGCGATCACCTCGACTGCGGATCGGTGGCCTCGCCCAACCGCGAGACCGAGGGCATGAAAGACGGCTCCGACGCCATCGCCGACTGGGCCATCCTCAACGCCCTGGTCAACACCGCCGCGGGCGCTAGCTGGGTCAGCTTCCATCATGGCGGCGGCGTGGGAATCGGCAACTCCCTGCACGCCGGCATGGTGGTCGTCGCCGACGGCACCAAAGAAGCCGCCGCCCGCCTCGAGCGCGTCCTCACCAGCGATCCCGGCATGGGCGTCATCCGCCACGTGGACTCCGGCTACGACGAGGCGACCGCGTGCGCACGCGCACATGGCGTACACGTACCGCACCGCTCGTGGTAATCCCATAGGGTGAGCTCCGACCCGACTTCCCGCTCTCCGTCCGCGTCCGCCACGGGGCCCATGTCCATCTCCGTGGCGACGCACGGCCATTGTTTCGACGGCCTCTGCTCGGCCGTGCTCTTCACCCGGTTGATGAAGCACCTTCATCCGGGCCGCGAGCTGGCCTTCACGTACCACTCCTCCGGCTACGGACCCGGACAGAACGGCGTCGACCCCAAGCTCCTCGCGGCCGACATCAACGCCATCCTCGACTTCCGCTTCAGCGCGCACCCGTCGCTCACCTGGTACTTCGACCACCACGTGAGCGCCTTCCCCAGCGAAGGCGATCGCGCCACCTACGATCTCCACGTCGCGCGCGTCCAAGACCAGCCCCCCGCCGCACGCCGCATGTTCCACGACGGAACGTACACCTCGTGCACCAAGCTCATTGCCGACATCGGCGCCCAAGTCTTCGGCCTCGATCCCGAGCCCACGCGCAACCTCGTGGCCTGGGCCGACATGATCGACTCCGCGGCCTTCCCCAGCGCCGAAATGGCGGTCTCCCGTCACGAGCCGGTGCTCCAGCTCATGACCGTCGTCGAAAACAAAGGCAACGACGCCTTCCTCCAAGCGATGGTCCCCCGTCTCCTCGAGCACCCCCTCGACGACGTCGCCCGCGCCCCCGACGTCATCGCCGCCTACGAACCCCTCCGCGTCGCGCACGAATCCTTCGTCGAGCTCGTCCGCGCGCGCGCCCAACCCCTGGGCGGCGTCGTCCTCGTCGACCTCACCGACCAAGTCATCGACGTCGCCGGCAAGTTCGTCACCTACGCGCTGTACCCCGAGAGCCGATACTCCGTCCTCGTCACCCGAGGCAAAACGAAGTGCAAGCTCTCCATCGGCTACAACCCGTGGTCCAAGCTCCCCCGCGACCACAACATCGCCGCCATCTGCGAGCGCCACGGCGGCGGCGGCCACCCCGTCGTGGGCGCCATCTCCCTCACCGCCGACCAATCCCCCCGCGCGCGCGAGCTGGCGCGTGAGATTGTGACGGAGCTTCAAACGCCGGAGTCGGAGTTGGAGAAGGAATAGCTCGTCGCGATCGCAATATTGGATGGAAGAGGAGATCTTCTCTCAGGACGATCTTCGATCGGGTGACAGCTCACTCCTCGCAATTCACCGGAAACGGCTGGAGCCCCGCGGGCTGCGGTTGCGTAAAAATGTCTCGAGGAAGCGGCGGGTTCCAGAGCACGTCGTCATAGCGGAAGATGACGTCTTCTTTGAGGCCCGGGACCACGACGTGGATGCGGCGCGGGAGCTCGGCGGTGCATACGGGGCCGCTCGGCGGAATGGGCGGATCGATGCCTTGTTCGTCGACGCGGGCGGTCGACATGGGGGTCGACGCGTGGTCTTCGAGCTCCGCGCGGTAAAGGACGAGGCCCTGCTGACGCACGGTGACCTCGAGGACGCGAAGGCGCTGCTCGGTCCAGGGCTTGGCGAGATCGTCGGGGCGCGGTGCGAGGTGGATTTCCTCGGTGGTGGCGTTGGCGCCGGTGAGGGTGATCACGTAGTAGCCGTCGCCGCTCCAGGCGATGCGGCTGCCTGTGTTGGGGCCGGAAAGACCTGCGGCGAGCCCGTGTTTGAGGATGGGCGCTTCGCCGCGCAAGAGATCGACCAGGACAGGGCCCGGGACGGGCACGGTGGTGAGGCGCGCGATGTTGCAGGCCTTGGCAGGGCCGGTGTAGAAGCGCTTGTCGCGGAGATCGGCCAGGCTGAAGTTTCGGCCGTCGCTGGTCAAGGTGGCGACGGTGACGCCGAAGGGGCTCACGATGTCCATGCGGATGCGCGCAGGGACGGCGACCATCATGAGGAGATCGCCGCGGAGGCGGCCTTGTTTGCCGAAGTGATCGATCTTGGCCTTTGCCTGCACGGCCACGCACGACGAGGTCGTGGCGTGCATGCGCTCTACGGCGGCCTCCACGCTGGGAAACTGCGAGGCCGGCGGAGGGGCGCTCGCACACCCGGTTGTGCCGGCGACGGCGAGCGAAAGAAGGGCGCACGAAATGCTTTGGGCGAACGGACGCAGGCTCATGAGTGTGCGCACCGTATCGCATGAGGAGCTGCGTGAGGAGCAGCCAGAGTGGTAAAGAGAGCCAGAACGATGATCTCGCCGCTCGACGAAACGTGGCGCTCTCTGCTCGACGACGTCGCGCGCGAGCGAAAATGGCCCACCTCGTCCGAGGTGAAGAAGCTCGCCGCGAGCGTGCGCGCGCTCTCCTCCGCCTACAACGATGGCCGCGAAGCACCCGCCGCCAGGGCCCGGAGCGCCGAGGCGCTGGGGGCGCGGCTTTTGTTCTCGTTTCCGCGGGACATTCCAAAGGGGGCCGCCTCGGTCCGGGAGCTGCTTGCGACGGGCCTCCTTCGCATCCCCGAAGACCGCCCCTTGCGCGTGCTCGATGTGGGCGCCGGGGTGGGGGCCATGACCTGGGGCGTCGCGCGCGCCCTCGCGGGGGCCGGCCAATCGGGCCAACTCGAGGCGACCTTGGTCGACGAGGATCCCGCCGCCCTCGACTTGGCGGCGCGTATCTTCAAGCGTCGCACCGGGGAAGGGGAGGTGCGCATCACGGCGCGGTGCGTGCGCGGCGGTGTCGATGCCAATGTGGGAACCGGCCACGATCTCGTGATCTTGGGGCAGGTCCTGAGCGAGCTGGATCGCGACGTGCCCGACACGGAGCGCGTGGTGCGGCACAAGGATCTCATCGCCTCGCTCTTGAAACGCGTGCGGCCGGACGGCTCGCTGGTCGTGGTCGAGCCGGCGCTGCGCGCGCGCACGCGGCACCTGCACGCCGTGCGCGACGCGTTGATTTCGGCGCCGGGGTCGGGGGCAACGTTGTTTGCGCCGTGTTTGCACACGAGCGCGTGCCCGATGCTGACCAACCCGGGCGACTGGTGCCACGAGGATTTGCCCGTGAACCTTCCGGCTTGGCTGGTGGAGGTCGCCCGCGGCGCGGGGCTGCGCTGGGAGGGGCTGACGTACAGCTACCTCATTCTGCGAAACGATGGCGCCACCTTGGCGCGCGCGCTCGAGCCGCGGGGCTTTGGCGGCACGCGCCTGCGGGTGGTCTCGGATCTCATCGTCACCAAGGGGAAGTCGGAGATCTTTCTGTGCAGCGAAACGGGCACGCTGTCGCGGCCTGCCCGGCTCGATCGCGCGCTCTCCGACGGCAACGCCAGCTGGGGCTCCCTCGTGCGCGGCGACATCGTCGCCATCGAGTCGTTCGAGGGGCGCCGGATCGAACGCGAAACTACAATCAAGAGATGGTCATGATGCGCGGCCTCTACCCCATTTTGGATACGACGACCTTGCGCGCGCGGCATATGGCGCCGCTCGACTTCGCGGCGGAGGTTCTGCGCGCGCGCCCATGTGCGCTGCAGCTTCGCGCCAAGGAGGACTCCGACGGCGACGTGCTCGCGCTCCTTCGCGAGCTCGCGCCCTTGTGCCAGCGGGCCGCGGTTCCGCTGGTGTGCAACGATCGCCCGGACCTGGCGGTGCTCGCCGGCTGCGACATGGTCCACGTCGGTCAGGAAGATGCGCCCATCGAGGCCGCGCGCCGCATCGCCCCCCACGTGCCCATCGGCGTTTCGACCCACGATTTGAACCAGCTCGCGCGCGCCATCGAGGCGCGCCCGGCGTATGTGGCGTACGGTCCCATCTTTCCCACGAGCAGCAAGCAAAACCCCGATCGCGTGGTCGGCCTCGATGGGCTTCGCGCCGCGTCCGAGCTCGCGCGCAGAGCCTCCATTCCGCTGGTGGCCATCGGCGGCATCACCCTCGAGCGCGCCCCCGAGGTAGCTCAATGGGCCGATTGCGCCGCCGTCATCGCGGGCGTCTTCGCCGAGGGCCGCACGCTGTTCGAGCAGGCCTCGGCGCTTCACGCGGCCCTGGGCGCGCGGGGATGAGCGCGCCATGTTCGGGATGCCGCGCGTCGCCGATGTCGGGATCGTCGCGGCTGCGCTCCTCGTCGGCGCGGTCATCGGCGGGTGGTTGGCGCGCGCGCGCACCGCGAAGAGGCCCTCCGACGCGGACGGCGAGCCCGATTCGGAGCCCGATCCCCATGTGCCCCACGCCTCGTCGCGCACGGGCGGCGCGCGCGATCCTGCGAAGGTGACGGACGCGAACCGCACGAGCGATCCCTTCGCCGCCTTTCCATGCCGTCTGGGGGACGTGGTGCTGGTGCACGATGGCGAGGAGGCGTGGCTCGAGAGCGCGCTCGTCCTCTCCGAAGAGGCCCCGGCGTTGATCCTCTTCGCGGCACCCAACGCCGGCGAGGATCGCGTGATCCTCGCGCGCCGCGCGCCGAGCGGCGAGCTGCTCTGGCTCGGCGCGTCCGGTGCGCTGGAGTGGGGGCCGAGCGAGGAGCCGCCCTCGTCGCTGCTTCATCGGGGCGAACGCTACGAGCGGATCCGAAGGTTGCCGCTCGCCGGCGAGCCGCTCGGGCCTTCGCCCCCGGCTGGGGGCGGGAACGTATTATTTGCAGAATACAAGTCTGCGACCGATCGACGACTGGTGGTGCTTCTTCGCGGTGATGCGAGTGCGAGCGCCGGCGGCAGTCGTGCAGGTGGCGCCGGGGGCAAGGTGCTCGCGTGGGAAGGGCGCGTGCTCGGTCTCGGCATGTACGAAGTTCTTCCGGGTGGACGGGACTGAGCGGCCGCGCGATGGTGTACCCCTAACTTTTCCGAAAGGGGTCGAACGTCATGAGCGCACGTCGCGCACTCGTTACAGGTGGTTCGAGGGGCATCGGTGCTGCAGTTGCCGCCACGCTCGCGCGGGAAGGGTACCGCGTGGTGGTGCACTGCCGGAGCGATGTCACCGCGGCCAAGAGGGTCGTCGCCGATCTCTCCGGCACCGGGCACGCCGTGGTCAGCGCGGACATCGCCGATCCCGGATCCGTCGAGGCCATGGTCTCCGCCGCGGTGTCGGCCCTCGGCGGGCTCGATGTCTTAATCAACAACGCGGCCATTTACGACGATCACCGCATCGATGAGACGACCTACGCCGAGTGGCAGGCCGCGTGGGCGCGGATGATTGGGGTGAACCTGGTGGGCACCGCCAATGTCACATGGTGTTTCGTCGACCATGTGCGCAAACGCGCCGAGGGACCCCGTGGGGCGCGCATCATCACGGTGGGCTCGCGCGGAGCGTACCGCGGTGAGCCCGATGCGCCGGCCTATGGCGCGTCGAAGGCCGGCGAGCATGCGTTCACGCAGTCGCTCGCGGTGGCGCTCGCGCGCTATGGCATCTCGGTCGCAGGTGTGGCGCCGGGCTTCGTTCGCACCGACTTGACCCGCTCCTTGCTCGAGGGCCCGGCCGGGGTCGCCATTCGGGCGCAGAGCCCCTTCAACCGCGCCGGGGAGCCGGAGGAGGTGGCGGCCGCCGTGGCCTGGCTCGCGTCGCCTGCCGCGGAGTGGGCCAGCGGCACCATCCTCGATCTCAACGGCGCCTCCTATTTGCGGTGATCCCCCGCCGCGCCGATGGCGAACGCGCGGTGCACGGTTCTCCGGCGCCGCGCTGCGCGTCTCACACGCTGCGCATGCGCACGATCATCGATTCGACGGTGAGCTGAGGCGACGCATTGGCATCGAGCTCCTGCGCCGCCGATAGCGCCAAACGGTAGCGCGCCGCGGCCACGTCGGCGTGGCGATCGCCGTTGGCGGCGGTCCGGCGCGCTTCTTCTGCGAGGCGGATGGCCAGCGCTTGCAGGGAGATCTCCAGCACGTCTTTGTTCTTCTTGGCCTCCTCGGCGAGCTCCAACCCCGTGCCCAGATCGGGCGACTCCACGGCCGCCAAGGCTTTTTCGACGAACTGCTGCCGCTTGGAGCTCTCCTCGGGATCCGCCAAGGCGAGCGCCGTGGCCATGCTTCCACCGGACAACGCCGCCAAGGTGCCCGCGGTCTCCTGCGCGGTTCCACGGGCGACGAGGAGCTCGGTCACCACGGTATCGGGGAGCGGCGCAAAGCGCACCCGCAAGGTTCGCGACCGGATCGTGGGGAGCAAGGTGTCGGGGCGGGAGCAAAGAAGGATGAAGTGCGTCCCCTTTCCGGGCTCCTCCAACGTCTTGAGGAGCGCGTTGGTCGCCGAAATGCTCAGCTCATCGGCCCGGCGCACGATGAACACCTTGGCGCGGCCCTCGTGCGGCGGAAAGGCGGCCCGCGCCAGCACCAACGTACGCACTTGGTCGATGGATAGCTCCTGCGCCTCCGGGGTGCGCCGGCCGATTTGGGCCGGCTCGTAGAGGCCCCGCTCCAACACCACCACGTCGGGGTGCAGCGGGCGCGCGTGCCCCTCGCGCGGCGAGGTGCGCTTGCACGCCGAGCACTCGCCGCACGCCTCGGGCGCCGCACCCGCCGCGGGCGAGCTCCCGCGCACCTCGCACACCAGCGCCTGCGCGAGCCCGAACGCCGCCAGCTCCTTGCCGACACCGTCGGGCCCATCGAACAGATACGCGTGGTGCACGCGACCCGTGGCGAGCGCGCGCTCCAAGGTGGCCACCGCGGTGGGCTGCGACCGGACCTGCCCGAGGATCGTGCGAGACGGGCCAGCGCGGTGAGCGGGATCGGGGGCGGTGCTGGGCATGATCGCCATGGACCCTAGCTCACCGGATCGATTCGGATCCACACGCATCCATGGCGATCCGCGGCGATCGACGAAACCCCGACGAAAAAAGCCGCGGCGGCGCGAAAGAGGCGCGCTCGAGCGTAGGAACGCGCGTTGCTTTGCTGAATGGCCACGATGGGGAAAAGATTGCTGCTGCCGCGCACCAAAAAGAAGACGAGCACGCCGTCCGCGGTCCCGCGCCCCGATTCGCCGGTCGCGGTAACCACGGCGGTCCCTGCGAGCGCGCGAACGGCGCCGCGCGCACCGCGCCCGACCTTGGTGTCGGCGCCCGTCATCGAGCTCGATCCGGACGTGGACATTCACCCCGAGGACTGGGTCACCCATGTCGACCCGAACCCCTTTGCGCTCACCCACGACGGCCCCGAGCCCTTTGCGTTTGCGCGCGATGCGGAGACCGCCTCGTCCTCGTTCGACGACATCGACGACCTTTTTCAGACGGTTCGCGATTTGCCCTTTTGCGAGACCACGGCGGAGGCCGCGAGCTTCTGCCTGGCGGCGGTGCTGCGATTTTCGCCCGCGCGCATCGGCCTCGTGCACGTCTACGACGCCGAGACGCGGCAGTTCGTGGTCGTGTATGCGCAAGGACCGGACACCGACGATGCCCTCATGATGCGCACCCACGAGGACGATCCGCTCATTCAGTCGACCCTGCGCGATGACGCACCCCGCTCCTGGCACTACGACGAGCACACCACCGACGCCCGCCCCCGCAACCGCCACGCCTTTTTTGGCCCGGTGCGCAGCGTTCTGGTGGCCCCGGTCGCCCATAGGAAGCGCCCGCTTGGGGTGATCGAGCTCATCGATCCGCTCGATGGCTCCTTTTTCGACGCGCGCGCCGAGAACACACTCTCGTACGTGGCCGGCCGGCTCGGCGAACACCTCGCGAGCCGCGGCACCACGATTGGCCATATCGTGGCGCCGTCCCTGGAGTCCGGCGATTACCCGGCTGCTCGGCCGATGGACATGTGCCGCGTCGCATCGCGCTGAGCTACGCTCTACGGTATGGCGCCCGTACCGTCCAAGGTTCGAAGGAAACTCGAGTGGCTCTTTCTTCGCGCGGAGGGCGCCTTCCTCGACGACGCCGTTCTCACCGCGGAAGGTGCCCACCTCGAGCCTCTGGAGGCACGAGCGCGCCTGCGCGAGGGCAAAGAGAACGAAGAGGCGCTTCGCGCGCTGGAGTGGCTCGGGCGCCTCGAGCACCTCGAACGCGCCCTCGACGGGGACGCGGAGCGACGGCGCACCTACCTCGAGCAATATGGCGCGGTGGGCGTGCAGCGCTTTCGCGCGGGGACCGAGACCCGCATCTATTGCCTCTCGGTGGAGACCTTTCCGCGCCACATCAACAACGTTTACGTCGTCCTCGAACCCGGCTCCGCGCTGATGCTCGACTGCGGCTCCGATCTGCCCACCTCGCGCCGCGATCTGGCGCTTGGCTTCGCCGTCGTCCGTGCGCTCTTCCACGAGGACGTCCGCTACGAAGCGCTCGACTGGTGCGTCATTTCGCACGCCCACTACGACCACTTCGGCGGCGCGAACGCCATCAAGCGCGAGACGCGCGCGCACCTCGCGGTCCACGAGCTCGACGCGCGCGTCCTCTCCGGGTTCGACGAGCGCCTGGTGGTCGTCTCGAAGGACATCGACGTGTACTTGCGCCGCGCCGGCATCGACGATGAAAAGCGCGCCGAGCTTTTGGCCCTGTACACCGCGCATAAAACGATGTTCGCCGCGGTCAAAGTCGACCGGGTCCTGCGCGACGGTGACCAGATCGGCCCCGGCTACCGGGTGCACCACGTGCCGGGACACTGCCCTGGCCTCATTTGCTTGCAGGTGCACGACGTGCTGCTCACGAGCGATCACGTGCTCGCGCGCATCACGCCGCACCAATTTCCGCAGGCCATCACCCCCTTCGCGGGCCTCGAGCACTTCTTCCATAGCCTGGCCAAGATCCGAAAGGTCGAGGGGATCAACTATGCGCTGGGCGGCCACGAAGAGCCCATTTGGGACTTGCGCGCCCGCATCGATGGCATTGCCAACTTCCACCGGCAACGCCTCGGTCGCGTCTTGGAGGTCTGCGACGTGCCGCGCACCGTGCTCGGTGTAGCCGATGCGCTGTTCGGACCGCAGGAGGGCTACGGGTTTCTCCTCGCCATCGAGGAGGCCGGCGCCCACGTGGAGTACTTGCATAACCTCGGCAAGCTGCGAATCGCCAATCTGGACGAGGTGGCCACCTCGCGCGATCCGGTGATCGAATACGTCGTTCGCAAATGACGCTTTCCGTCGTGGGAGGCGCCGTCCCGCGGGGGGTGCGCGAGCGGCGCGGGAGCTGGACGGCCGCGGGCGCGCGGGCGGCTTCTCCCCTTCAGCTGGCGGAATCCGCTTTTGCGAGTAGTCCGAATCCATTAGTTCTTTCGGCGTGCTCCCATCTTTGGAGAACTTGCGGTGCTTTTTGTCCGCCGCGCGCTTGCTCAATTTCAGCAAGGCGGCGCGGCCATTGGGCATTACGCCCGCGGCCTTTGGACAGCGCATTCGGCAGCTGGAGATGGAGCTCGGCGCCCCGCTCTTTCGCCGCACCACGCGCTCGGTCACGCTCACCGACGCGGGGATGGCGCTGGTGCCGCACGCCGAGAAGTGCATCGCGGCCGCGAGCGATTGCGTGCGCGCCGTGCACGGCGAGATGGGGCCGGCCACCGTGGAGCTCACCCTGGGCACCCGCTGGGAGCTCGGTATGAGCTGGATCATGCCGCAGCTGGAGGGCCTCTCCAAGGCCATGCCGTGGATGCAGCTGCACCTCTATTTCGGCTCCGGCTCCGACCTGCTCTTGCGTGTTCGCACCATGGAGGTGGATTGCGCCGTCACCTCCACGCGCCTCGAGGACCCCAAGCTCGATTCGCTCCGTCTGCACCGCGAGGACTATGCCTTTTGCGGCGCGCGCACCCTCCTGCGGCGCCAGCCGCTGACGCGCGTGGAGCACGCGCTGTCGCACGTCTTGATCGATCACGGCCCCGAGCTCCCGCTGTTTCGCTATTGGAGGGACGCCTCCGGCGGGGGCGATCGACTGCGCTTTCAGCGGATCGCGTGCCTGGGGAGCATCAACGCCATCCGCGATCGGGTGGCCGATGGGGCAGGGGTGGCCGTGCTCCCGCGCTATTTGATCCGGCGCGAGCTCGCGAGCGGCACATTTCAGGAGATCTTCAAATCGGTCACCCCGCTGCACGATTACTTTCGCCTGGTCTTCCGCATGGACGATCCGCGCCGCTCGGTGTTCGAATCACTCGCCCGCGTGCTCCACGAGGCGCCGCTTCAATAGAGGAGCGTGTCGTTGGGTGTCCGCCGGCCAATCCACGGGGCGCGCCTCGCGCACGGACGCGGCGATTTTTGGCGCGGGATTCACTATAATGATGATCTATATAATCTTATAAAGATTTGGCGAATTTACAATATCGCCAGCAAAACCGAAGATGAGCTCGTGCTCGGGGTACCTCTCAGCTTCACGGTGGCCACGGACGTCTTGCGTCTGCTCGCCGCCTACCGACGGACGGCTCTCGCGGGGTCGGACTGCACCGCGGCGCCGGCAGGGCTCTGCGATCCTTGCGCGGAGCCCCACCTTTCGCGGATCGATGCGAGCGTGGTGGCCAATCGCGAATTGGTCTTCGTGTTGCCCGCATTTCCCACCAAGTCACCCAATCGTGCCAAGACGCTCGGTCCATTGCCCGACATGGCCGAGCGGTGTGCGCTGGAATTCCTCCAATCGCTCTGCGACCGCATCGAGCGGATTTATCCTCCGGGGGCGCGATTCGTCATTTGCTCGGACGGGCGCGTCTTCGGGGATTTGATCGACGTTTCGGACGGCGATATCACCGACTACCACGTCGAGTTGAAGCGCATGATCGAGCGGCTCGGCGCCGATCGGCTGGAAATGTTCGACCTGGACGATGCCTACCCGGCTTGCGATCACGATGCGATGCGCGCGAGCTTGATCGGCACGTACGGACCGACCCTGGCGGGGCTGCGCGAAGAGGTGCTCCGCGGTGGGGAGGCCGTCGACTTGTACCGGGGGATGACGCGCTTTTTGCTCGAGGACCGACTCGGGCCGCATTACCAAGGCACGCGCACCAGCGCCCAACGCGAGGCGCGCGCGCGGGCTTACGGTGTGATTCAGCGCAGCCGCGCATGGGGCGAATTGGTGGCCGAGAGGTTCCCCGATGCGGTGCGCCTCTCGATTCACCCGCAGCGCTGCGGGACGGGCAAGCTCGGGATCCGGTTGATGGAGACGCCCGATGATTGGCTCACCCCCTGGCACGGTGTGGCCGTCGCCATCGACGGGCGCATGACCCTGATGAAGCGGGCGGACGCCGAACGATCGGGCGCCACCTTGGTCCGGCGCGGCGGCCGCCCGAGTCATTACGTCTCGTCCCAGGTGGCCGCGATCTCTTCTGTTGCCGCTGCGGCTGCCGGCGCCGCCGACGCGACCGAGCGCGCTAGCGCCCCTTGAACGATGCCGCGCGCTTCTCGAGGAAGGCGAGCATGCCTTCCTTTTGATCCTCGGTCCCGAACAAGCTGGCGAACGCCTGCGCCTCGAGCTCGGCGGCCACGGGGAGCGGCACGTCCTCGCCGCGCTGCATGACCCGCTTGCACTGGGCGATGGCCACGGGGCCCTTGGAGGCGATCTTCTCGGCCAGCACGCGCACCGTGGGCAGGAGCTCCGCATGAGGGACCACCGCGTTCACCAGGCCGATGCGGAGCGCATCGTCGGCGCCGATGGTGTCGCCCGTGAGGCATAGCTCGCGCGCGCGGCCGATGCCGACCCGGCGGGCGAGGCGCTGGGTGCCGCCGAAGCCGGGGATGACGCCCAAGCTCACCTCGGGCTGGGCGAAGCGCGCGCGATCGGCGGCGTAGATGAAGTCGCACGCGAGCGCCAGCTCGCAGCCGCCGCCGAGGGCGAAGCCGTTGACCGCGCCGATGATGGGGAAGTGCGCGCTCTCCATGCGATGGAGCACGGTGTGGCCCAGATCGGAGAAGCTCTTGGCTTCGTTGGTCGACATCTTCGACATGGCGGCGATGTCGCCGCCGGCGGCGAAGGCCTTCTCGCCCGCGCCGGTGAGCACGGCGGCCAAGACCGTGGGATCGTGATCGAGCTCGCTCCAGGTGCCGTACAAAGCGGCGAGCAGCTCCTGGTTGAGCGCGTTGAGCTTGTCGGGACGGTTCAAGGTGACGATGGCCACCGAACCCGCCCGCTCGACGAGGACGACGGAGCTCACGGCTTGCCGCCTTTCGCGTTCACGTTGGCGCCGCCCGCGGCCGCCGGGTTGGGCACCACGCTGTAATCGTGGAAGCCGCGGCCCGTCTTGCGTCCGAGCCAGCCGGCGGCGACCAGGTTGCGCAGCAGGGTGGGCGCGCGGTACTTGTCGTCGCCCAGATCGCGGTGGAGCACGTCGGCGATGAAGAGCACCGTATCGAGCCCGATGAGATCCGCCAGCTCCAGCGGTCCCATGGGATGATTGAGGCCCAGCTTGGCGCCGGTGTCGATGTCGGCCGGCGAGCCGATGCCTTCTTGCAGCGCGAAACATGCTTCGTTCAGCATGGGGATGAGCATGCGGTTCACGAGGAAGCCGGGCGAGTCTTTGCTGGTGATGACCGTCTTCCCCATCTTCTCGGCCAGCGCGAAGATGGTGGCGTACGTCTCCTCCGAGGTCTGCACGGCGCGCACGATCTCGACGAGCTTCATCAGGGGAGGGGGGTTCATGAAGTGCATGCCGATGACCCGATCGGGCCGCGAGGTGATGCCCGCCAGCTTGGTCAGCGAAATGGACGACGTGTTGCTCGCCAGGTAGGCGCCCTTGGCCAGGGCCTCGTCGCAGCGGCGGAAGAGCGCGAGCTTGAGATCGACGTTCTCGGTGGCCGCCTCGATCACCAGATCGCACCCCGTGAAGTTCTCCGGGCCGGCGATGGGCGTGATGCGCGCCACGAGCGCGTCTTTTTGCTCGGCGGGTATCTTCCCTTTTTCGACCTGCTTGGCGAGGATCTTCTCGATCTTGCCCTTCCCCTTTTGGGCGACATCGAGTGAAACGTCTGCCAGTTTGACATCGAACCCCGCGTCCGCTGCCACTTGCGCGATGCCGCTTCCCATCTGTCCTGCACCGAGGACGCCGATGACCCGAATCTCCGACATGGTCCTGCTCCTTTTTGCGCATCGGATGTACCACTTTCGCCGCGCGCTTGCGACGGCAGCTTGCACCGCGCTCCTCGCGGCGTCTTTCGCGTCGTTCGTCTCGGGGTGCAGCCGTCCCACGGCCATCGAGCGCGCGCGCTCGCTCACGCGCGAGCACAAGGACGCCGATGCCGTGCGGGTGCTCACCCAGCGGCTCGAGGAGGCCCCCGAAGACCGCGCGGCGCGCGGGCTGCTCATTCGCATCCTCGCGGCGCAAGGCGATCTCGGTCGCGC
Organism: Sorangiineae bacterium MSr11954; assembly: GCA_037157815.1. Classification (NCBI taxonomy): domain Bacteria; kingdom Pseudomonadati; phylum Myxococcota; class Myxococcia; order Myxococcales; family Pendulisporaceae; genus Pendulispora; species Pendulispora albinea. The sequence goes on along the minus strand of CP089984.1, from coordinate 7,080,135 downwards.
GCGCGCCGAGGTCGACGAGCTCCAGCGCCGCTCTCCCCGCGGCGATCCTACCCCGCTCATCGAGCTCGGCCACGCCTACGAGCTGGCGCACCGCTTCGAAGAGGCGCTCGCCGCCTACGACGAAGCCGCCACCGTCGCGCCCGAGTCCCCCGCCGGACCGCGCGAGGGCGGCATGCGCGCGGCCCGCTGGGGCGAGGTGGAACAGGCGCGCCCTCGCCTCGAGCAAGCCATCCGCCGCGGCGCGCGCGACGCCGAAATCTGGCACGCGCTCGGCCTCGTCTGCGTCCACCTGCGCGATCTTCCGTCCGCGGAGCGCGCCTACCGCGAGGGCCTCGCGGTCGATCCCACCTTTGCGGCCAACGCGCTCGGTCTCGCCACCGTCGCCGTCATGAAAAACGATCCCAAATCCGCCCTCGCGGCCTACGACACCGTGCTCGCCCGCAACCCGCGCTACAGCCCCGCCGAGCTGGGGCGCGCGTGGTCCCTCACGAAGCTGGGGCGCAAAGACGAAGCGCGCCGCGCCTTGGACCACGCCGCCGAGCTTGGCGCCTCCGCGGCGCAAGTCGCAAAGCTGCGTGCTTGGATGGAGAAGCCCGCCCCCGCGGCCGATCCGGCGCTCTCTCCCGCGCCTCCGCCTGCAGGGGAAGGACCATGAGCGGGCGCAGTCAGCGGCCGAGCCGCGCCCGCACGATCTCGCGCAGCCGTTGCACGTCGAACGGCTTTTCGAGGATGCGCGGCGCGATGGACGCGACGAAGTCGGCGCTGCGGGCGGTGAAGCTGCCGCCGGTGACGAAGATCATGCGATCGGCGAGGTCTTTGCGCGTCTCCTCGAGCTTCTCGTAGACGTCCATGCCGGTGAGATCGGGCATCATCAAGTCGCACAGGATCACGTCGAACCCGTCGTCCTTGGCCAGGAGCTCGAGCGCCTCGCGCCCGCTGCGGGTGAAGAGCACGTCGTGCTCGTCGGAGAGCGCGATGGCGAGCGATGGACCGAGGGCCGGCTCGTCGTCGACGATCAGGATGCGCCCGCGGCGCGTGCTCGGCGGTGGATCGCTCTTTTCAAGGGGCTGATGGGTCATCACGTAGCGTTGGGGAAGTGTACACGTGACGGTGGTACCGCGCCCCGGCTCGCTGTCCACCGCGATTTCGCCGCCCAGCGCGGTCAAGATGCCCTGGCAGATCCAGAGCCCGAGCCCCGTTCCCACGCCCATCGGCTTGGTGGTGAAGAACGGATCGAAGATGCGGCCCAAGGTGTCGCGCGGGATCCCGGAGCCCGTGTCCGATACGGCCACCACCACCCGCTCCGACCCATCGAGGAACGTGCGCAGCCGGATCTCGTGCTCGCTCGCGCGCCCCTCGGGGATGGCCTGCGCCGCGTTCACCAGCAGGTTCAGGAACACTTGCCCGAGGCGCGACTCGTTGGCCTCCACCGGCGGCACGTCGCCGTAGTCTTTCACGAGCCGGGCGCGGTGCCGGATCTCGTTCCACGCCATGTTCACCGAGGCATCGAGCACGCGCGCCACGTCGATGGGGGTCATCGACTCCTCGTCCGCGCGCGAGAACGTCTTGAGATCGCGCACGATGGTGCGCACCCGCTCGGAGCCCTCGCGCGCCAGATCGACCATGGATCCGATTTGCGCGATCCGCTCCGAGAGCTCATAGACGTTTTGCGCCTGGTCGCCGTCGAATGTCTCGATGCGCTCTTCTTCGAGCGCCCGTACGAGCACGGCCAGCTGCGGAATGCGCCGTGAAGCGAGCACGTCGAGGTTGGCCTTCACATAGGCGAGCGGGTTGTTGATCTCGTGGGCCACGCCGGCCGCCAGCGTTCCCACCGACGCCATACGGTCCGACTGCAAAAGGCGCGCTTGAATCAAGGTGCGCTCGCTGAGTTTGCGCGCCAGCTGCTGCTTCTCGGTGACATCCTCCACGAACGCCATGCCGTGCCCGATCGCACCGTCGCCATCGCGAACGGGCCACGCGTGCAGCGCGATCGCGAGCTCGCCGCCGGGCATGTCCTCGAAAGGACGGTAGGGGCCTTCGTAGCGCCCGGTTTCTCCCTCGAAGACCGATCGAAGCGCGGGGAGCCAGCGCAAATCCCGGGCGGTCGTCAGGTCCAACCCCGCAAAGGGGAGCTCCGGCCGATGGCGCCACAATTGGAGCGCACGAGGGTTCGCTTCGGTGACGCGGAGGTGACGATCGTACAGAAATGCACCGACCGGGACCTTCTCGAACAGGACGCGGTACCGTTCTTCCACCTGACGAAGCGCTCCGTGAACCTCGTCGTCCGGCTCTCTCCCCACGCGCATGCTTCACGCAAATTTGGCATCTCGGGTGAGGGTGGTCCAGTCTATCTGGCGCACCGAGAATCGTGTAAGAACGTTCTCGTGAGCAGCATTGGCGGCGGAACCCCCATCCCCACACTGAAGACCGGTCGCGCCCACCCGCACCCGGAGCCCCTGAGCGGAAGCCTCTTCTCCGCCGCGGAGCTGATGCCCGGCGATCGCCACGTGGTGATGCTCGATCAAAGGCTCCTTCCGCGGATCGAGCGCTACGAGATCTTCTCGCGGGTCGAACAAGTCGCTGACGCCATCTCCACCATGAAGGTCCGCGGCGCGCCCGCCATCGGCATCGCCGCCGCCTATGGCTTGGTGCTCGCCGCCGGCTTCATCGAAGGCTCCCGCGAGCGCTTCCTCGAGTCCATGCAGACGGCCGACAAGCTGCTCCGCCGCACGCGCCCCACCGCCGTGAACTTGGCGTGGGCGCTCGATCGCATGGCCCGCACCGTCGCCCGCATCGCCGGCGAAGCACCCATTCAACGCGTGCTCGCGCTCGGCGCCGAGGCGCGCGCCATTCACTCGGAGGACGTCGCCGCGTGCCGCGCCATGGGCGCGCTCGGCGCCGCCAACGTGCGCGACGGCGCCACCGTCCTCACGCACTGCAACGCGGGCGCGCTGGCCACCGGCGGCTACGGCACCGCCTTGGGCGTCATCCGCGCGGCGCGCGATGCCGGCAAGAAGATCCGCGTCCTGTCCGCGGAGACGCGCCCGCTCCTCCAAGGCGCGCGCCTCACCGCCTGGGAGCTGCACAAAGACGGCATCCAAGTGGAGACCATCACCGACTCCATGGTCGCATCGTTCATGGCGCGCGGCCTCATCGACCAGGTCATCGTGGGCGCCGATCGCGTCGCCCGCAACGGCGACGTGGCGAACAAGATCGGCACCTACGGCGTGGCCTGCCTCGCCCAGCTGCACGGCATCCCCTTCGACGTCGCCGCCCCCTGGAGCACCGTCGACCTGGCGTGCCCCAGCGGCGCCGATATCCCCATCGAGCAACGCGGCGAGCGCGAAGTCTCCCACGTCTCCATCGGCGAGAGCGAAGTCCAAATCATGCCCGACGGCGTGCGCGCCCACAACCCGTCCTTCGACGTCACCCCCTTCCGCCTCATTCGTGCACTCTACACAGAACGCGGCACCGCCTCCCCGCTGACCGCCGAAACACTGGCCCGCCTCGCGCCTTCGCTCCCCTAGAGCTCGAGCAAGCTCGAACCACGACTCACTCGGGCGTGGGCGCCGCCAACAACTTGATGAGCAAGCTGCGAAGCACGTGGCGCTCGTCGTCCTCGAGACCGCCCAGCGCCTGGTCGAACGCCGCGAACACGTGGGGCGTCAAATCATCGACCCACGCTTTGCCTTTGGCGGTGGCCTCCACCAGCTGCCGCCGGCGGTCGTTCTTATCCACCCGGCGTCGCACCAACTTTCTCCCTTCGAGCTCCTCGATCAGCCGCGAAAGACCTGCGGGGTGCTGCGCAACGCCGTACGCGAGATCGCGCTGCGAGCTCGGCCCGTTTCGCGCCAAGTAACAGAGCACCGGCCAGTCGAAGCTGGACTCCCCGCGCTCTTCCAAGGTGGCGGCCATCATGTGCCACAGTCGCTTTCGGGTGCGAAGGATGAGGCGGCTGATCTCTTCGGCCAAAAGCACCGAGCTCGTTTGTACCTGCGGGGAATCCTTCACTTCGACCATGGTGGAGCCGGGGGGCCTCGGGGCGGCTGGCGTTGGGGCGTTTTGCCCAACGAGGTTGTCAACACGAGCAGTCGATTCTAACCGGAAAGTAAGCCTGCCCAGAAGGTGGGACTCAATAATTGCTTTCGCAACCGTTGCGGAAACAACTACCCGACACTATCCACCTCGCAACCCCTTTTTTCGAAGGCTCTCGGAGCGCCCGGCGCCCCGACCGGCAATGCCCCTACCATGTGGATAGTTCGCCTCGCGCTACGGCGTCCGTACACGATCGCCGTTTTTTCGTTCGTCATCCTGCTCCTCGGGTCGCTCTCGATCACCCGCATGCGGGCGGACATTTTCCCGACGATCGACATCCCGGTCGTGCTCGTCGTGTGGAACTACCCGGGCATGTCGGCCGACGACATGGAGAAGCGCGTCACGTTTTTGAGTGAGCGCGCCTACTCGAGCACGGTCGACGGCATCTCCCGCATCGAGTCCCAGACCATCAGCGGCACGGCCATCGTCAAGCTCTACTTCGAGCCGGGCGCCGACATCGGCGGCGCCATCGCGCAGGTTGGCTCGGTGTCCTCGACGGCCCTCCGCTTGATGCCGCCCGGCATGCAGCCACCCACCATCGTCCGCTACAACGCGTCCAACGTACCGGTCGCGCAGATGACGGTCTCGAGCTCGACCCTCACCGAGCAGCAGCTCTACGACTACGGCATCAACTTCATCCGCCTGCGCCTCTTTACCGTGCCCGGCCTCGCCACCCCCGCACCGTACGGCGGCAAGCAGCGGCAGATCATGGTCGACGTCGATCCGGGCGCCGTCCAGTCGCACGGCTTGTCGGCGCAGGACGTGGTGACCGCGCTCCTGCAGTCGAACCTCACGCAGCCGGCCGGCGCCGCGCGCATGGGCAACACCGAGTACGACGTCGCGCTCAACAACAGCCCCGACGTGGTGGCCGACTTCAACAAGATGCCCATCAAGACGGTGGGCGGCGCCATGGTCTTCCTCGGCGACGTGGCCAAGGTGCACGACGGCTTTGCCGTGCAGAACAACATCGTCCGCGTGAACGGGCAGCGGGCCACGTACTTGGCCATCTTGAAGAAGGCCAGCGCATCGACCCTGGCCGTCGTCGACTCGGCGAAGGAGCTGGTCCCCTCCATCAAGGCGGCGGCGCCGGAGGGCATGGAGATCAAGATCGACTTCGACCAGTCGACCTTCGTGCGCGCGGCCATCAAGGGCGTCTTGCACGAGGCGGTGGTCTCCTCGCTGCTGGTCTCCTTGATGATCCTCCTGTTCCTCGGCAGCTGGCGCAGCGTCATCATCGTGTCGACGTCGATCCCGCTGGCCATCTTCTCGGCCCTCATCGGTCTGTTCTTGACCGGCAACACCTTGAACATCATGACCCTCGGGGGTCTGGCGCTCGCCATCGGCATGTTGGTCGACGACGCCACGGTGGCCGTGGAGAACATCCACCGAAACCGCCACCTCGGAAAGCCGCTCACGGTGGCCATCCTCGATGGCGCCGAGGAGATCGCCACCCCCGCGCTGGCGGCGACCCTCACCATCTGCATCGTGTTCTTCCCGGTGGTCATGCTCACGGGGCCGGCCAAGTTCCTCTTCGTGCCGCTGGCCCTGTCCGTGGTCATGTCCATGATGGCCTCGTACGTCCTCTCGCGAACCCTGGTGCCGACCCTCTCGCGCATGCTCATGGAGAAGGAGAAGCTCCACGCGGACGGCCCCGGCCTCTGGGATCGCTTCAACCGCGCCCGCGATCGCGGCTTCGATCGCCTGCAAGCCGGCTACACGCGGGTGCTCTCCTTGGTGCTGAAGCACCGCGCCTTCACCATCGGCATCGGCGTGGCGGTGGTGGTGGTGACCCTGCCGCTCGGGAAGCTGGTCGGCATGGACTTCTTCCCGCAGGTCGACGCGGGCCAGATGCGCCTGCACGTGCGCGCTCCTTCCGGTACGCGCATCGAGGAGACCGAGCAGCTGCTCGCCCAAGTGGAGCAGACCATCCGCGAGGTGATCCCGCCCAAGGATCTCGACAACATCAACGACAACATCGGCCTGCCCATCTTTTACAACCTGGCCTTCGTGCAGACCGACAGCGTGGGCGGGCAAGACGCCGACGTGTTGGTCTCGCTGCACCACGGCCACGCGCCGACCGCCGTGTACCAGAAGAAGCTTCGGCAGGAGTTCGCCCAGCGCTTCCCCGGCGTGCACCTGTACTTCCAGCCGGCGGACATCATCAGCCAGGTGCTCAACTTCGGCCTCTCGGCGCCGCTCGACATCGAGATCGAGGGGCGCGACATGGACAAGTCCATGGAGGTCGCCAAGGTCCTCCAGCAAAAGCTCAAGGCCATCCCCGGCGTGGTCGACGTGCGCATCCCGCAGGTCTTCGATCACCCGGCGCTGCAAGTCGATGTGGACCGCGAGCGCGCCGCGCAAGTGGGCCTGCAGCAGCGCGACATCTCGAGCAACTTGCTCACGTCGCTCAGCTCCAGCTCCCTGGTGTCGCCGTCGTTCTGGGTCAGCCCGCAGAACGGCGTCAACTACTCGGTGGTGGTGCAGACGCCCATCGACCGTATGGGCTCCGTCGCGGAGCTGAAAGGTCTGCCGCTCACCACCGGCAACCACGCCATCACCGAGACGGGCTCGGGACCCGGCGGCGGGAGCCTCTCGCCCGGGGTCACCCCGTACCTCGGCGGCGTCTCGCAGATCCGGCCCATTCAGACCAAGTCGCTCGTTTCGCACTCCTTGGTGCAGCGCGTGGTCGAGGTGCAGGCCAGCGTCGAGGGGCGCGATCTCGGCAGCGTGGCGACCGACATCAAGCGCGCGATGGCCGAGCTCAAGGAGCTGCCGCCCAACACCAAGTTGAACTTGCGCGGGCAGAGCGAGAGCATGAACTCCTCGTTCTTGAGCCTGGGAACGGGCCTGATCCTCGCCGCGGTGCTCGTCTATGTGCTCATGGTGGTCCTCTACCAGTCGTGGCTGGACCCGTTCATCATCATGTTCGCGGTGCCGGGCGCGCTCTCGGGCGTGCTGTGGATGCTCGCCATCACGCACACCACGCTCAACGTCGAGTCGATGATGGGCGCCATCATGGCCGTCGGCGTGGCGGTGTCGAACAGCATCCTCGTGGTCAACTTCGCCAACGAGGTGCGCGCGGAGAACGACATCGGGCCGCTCGCGGCCGCCCTCGAAGCCGGGAAAACGCGCCTTCGTCCGGTCCTCATGACCGCGCTGGCCATGATCCTCGGCATGATCCCGATGGCGCTCGGCACCGGTGAGGGCGGCGAGCAGAACGCACCGCTGGGCCGCGCCGTCATCGGCGGTCTTCTGGTGGCCACCGGCGTCACGCTCTTCATCGTGCCGCTCATGTATTCGCTCTTGCGCCGCAAGGCGCCGACCAAGCACAAGCTCGACGCGAAGTTCGACCTCGAGGCCAGTGCGATTTACGAGCCGGCCGTCGCCGGCCACTCTCCGAATGTGGAAGGGAGTCCGTCCTGATGGAAGCCGATTCGAAGGCCGCGCTGCCGCCGCAAGAGAAGCGCAGCGCATCGTTTCACGTAGTTGGTATTCTCCTGGTCGTCGCGGCGGTCATCGGGGTCGTCGTCATCGCCTCCCGTCGCCGCACCGCCGAGGCCACCGAGCGCGACGCCCGCCAAGCCGACATCGCCCAGGGCGTGCTGGTCCAAACGGCGCCCGTGGCCAAGAGCACGGGCGGCCGGAGCATCACCTTGATGGGCGAAGTCTTCCCCCTTCGCCGCGCCACCCTCTACGCCAAGGTGAGCGGCTATGTGCGCGAGGTGCGCACCGACAAAGGCCAGCGGGTGCACGCGGGCGACGTGCTGGGCGTGCTGCAGTCGCCCGAGACCGAGCAGGATCTGCTGCAGACCAAGGCCGACTTGAACAACAAGCAGCTGGTCGAGCAGCGCTACCAGGCGCTCGCCAAGCAGGGCCTGGTCACCCAGCAGGCCCTCGACAAGGCCACCGCCGATCGGGCCATCGCCCAGTCGCAGCAGGCACGCATCGAGGTGCTGCAAGGCTACCAAGTCATCCGCGCCCCCTTCGACGGCGTGGTGACCGCCCGCTACGCCGATCCCGGCTCGCTCCTGCAAGCCGCCACCTCCTCCCAAGCCGCGCTCCCCCTGGTCGAAATCGCGGACATGAACAAGGTGCGCGTGCGCATCTTCCTGGCGCAGAGCGAAGCGCTGTTCGTGCACGAGAACGATCCCGTCACCCTGTGGACCGATCAGTTCCCCGAGAAGAAGCTGCAAGCCAACGTGACCCGCTTCTCGCGCGATCTCGATCCCAAGACCCGCACGATGCTCACCGAAATCGAGGTCGACAACAAAGAAGGCGTGCTCTACCCGGGCGTGTTCGTGCGCGCCAAATTGCAGCTCGCCACCCCCCCGGCGATCACCGTGCCCTCCGACTCCTTGGTCTTCCGCGGCGGCAAGACCATGGTCTTCGCGGTCCGCGACGGCAAGGCCGCGCTCGCGCCCGTCGACGTGGGCGACACCGACGGGATCAACGTCTACCTCAGAGAGGGCCTCAACCCCGGCGACAGCGTGATCCTGCACCCCGGCGACTCCGTCATCGACGGCGCCAAGGTGCAGATCGCCGCGAAAGAGAAGATGACCGCGTTGAACAAGCCGTAACCGAAGTTGAACGAGCCGTAGCTCGACCCTCGCGACCCCGGTTGGGCTCCAGGCCCCGCCGGGGTCGGTCATTTCGCCCAGCGACGACGAGGCTGCTAGCGTCGCTATCCATGCCGACCCGCGAGCACGAAGCTCCGCTCTTACTCTTGCGCGAACATCCCGAGCTCGTGGCCGAGTTGCTGCGCGATCTCTTGGGCGTCGCGGTGCCGGCCCACACCGAAGCGCGCATCGAGCAGGCCGACTTCACCCAAGTCTTTCCTGCTGCGTTCCGCGCGGATCTGGTGATGACGCTCCGGCAAGGCGGCCGGCCGGTGATGGGGATCGTCGGAGAGATTCAGCGCGGCGAAGATCCGGACAAGCGGGCGTCATGGCCTCTCTACAACGCGGCGCTTCATGCGCAGCTCCGTTGTCAGATCGTGCTCGTCGTTCTTGCCGAGACCGAGGCGATCGCGCGATGGGCACGCAAGCCGATTGAGACGGTGCAAGTCGGCTCCCCGTTCACGCCCCTCGTGATTGGCCCCTCGGATATCCCGGTGGTGACATCCGAAGATCAGGCGCGCGCGACGCTCGAGCTGGCCATTCTCTCGGCGTTGGTCCACGGCAAGACACAGCGGGGGCTCGAGGTGGGGCGCTCGGCCGCTCGAGCGACCGTCTCGCTCGCATTGCCGGAGCCGCGTCGTACACTCTACTTGGACCTGGTCCTCTCGGCCCTCCACGCCGGAGACCGTGCTATTCTGGAATTCGAGATGGACCTCACCGGCTACAAATTCAAGAGCGAAACGTACAAGCGCCTGATGGCCGAGGACATTGCGGAAGCCACAGAAAAAGGCATCGAAAAGGGCCAAGCCACCGGCCAAGCCAAGGCGGTGGTTGCGGTCCTGGAAGCGCGCCAGATCCAGGTCCCGGACGATGCTCGGGATCGCATCCTCGCGTGCTCGGACCTCGCCGTGCTCGAGCGGTGGGTCCGCCGCGCAGTCACCGTCGCCTCCGTCGACGAGCTCTTTCGCGACGCGTAAGAGGTTCGCTGGAAATCGCGATGGACCTCACCGGCTACAAATTCAAGAGCGAAACGTACAAGCGCCTGATGGCCGAGGACATTGCGGAAGCCACGGAAAAGGGCATGGAAAAAGGCATCGAAAAGGGCATGGAAAAAGGCATGGAAAAGGGCCAAGCCACCGGCCAAGCCAAGGCGGTGGTTGCGGTCCTGGAAGCGCGCCAGATCCACGTCCCGGACGATGCTCGGGATCGCATCCTCGCGTGCTCGGACCTCGCCGTGCTCGAGCGGTGGGTCCGCCGCGCAGTCACCGTCGCCTCCGTCGACGAGCTCTTTCGCGACGCGTAGCACGGCTCGCGAGCCGGCTCGCCGCGCGTGCTGCGCGCGCCGGTAGCAAACGCCCGTTTTGAACGGCGATTGCGAACGTTGTCTGCGCCGGGGCATTTGACGGTATGGCGCCCCGGGACTACGTTCGCAGCGTGTCCGTCCCCACCAGCGCCGACAAACCCCCGCGTTTTGCCCCCAAGCCACCGTGGCTCAAAGTCCGAGCCCCCGGCGGCGAGTCGTATGGCCGCCTGAAAGAAACCTTTCGCGAGCTCGACCTGCACACCGTGTGCGAAGAGGCTCGCTGCCCCAACGTGGGCGAGTGCTGGTCCGAGGGCACGGCCACCGTCATGCTCCTCGGGGACGTGTGCACCCGCGGCTGCCGCTTCTGCGCGGTGACCACCGGCGATCCGCGCGGCGCCGTGGATGTGCGGGAGCCCGAGCACGTGGCCCGCGCCATCGCCCGCCTGGGCCTCCAGTACGTGGTCATGACCATGGTCGACCGCGACGATTTGCTGGACGGCGGCGCCTCCCACGTGGCGCGCACGGTCACCCGGCTCCGCGAGCTGCGGCCCGATATTCTCATCGAGACCTTGCTGGGCGACTTCGGCGGGCACCTCTCGTACGTCGACACCACGGTGGACGCCCAGCCCCACGTCTGGGCGCACAACATCGAGGTGGTCAAACGCCTGCAGCGCCGCATCCGCGACGTTCGCTGCAGCTACGAGCAGTCGTTGGCCGTCCTTCGCCGCGTCAAGGAGCGCGATCCGGAGCGCATCACCAAGTCGAGCATCATGGTCGGCATCGGCGAGCAGGACGACGAGGTCGAGGAGACCCTGGCCGATCTTCGCACGGCAGGCGTCGACCTGGTGACCATCGGACAGTACCTGCGCCCCACCCCCAAGCACGCCCCCGTCGACCGCTATGTCACGCCGGAGCAGTTCGCGCGCTACGAGCAGAAGGCGAAGGAGCTCGGCTTTGCCTTCGCCGCCAGCGCGCCCCTGGTTCGAAGCTCCTACAAAGCGGCCGAGGTGTTCGTCAAAAGCGTGCTCCGCCCCGGCGATCCCGAGGCGGCCAAGAGCCTCTTGTCCGAGCGCCTGGCCGAGGCGCAAGCCGCCGCCGCCCGCATCGACGGCGAGGCCGGTGGCGTACCGCGCACCGTGAGCGAGCTCGCATCCCGCGCCGCCGCCTCGTTGATTCCAGCCTCGAGCTTGGTACGACGCGCCCCCGAGGTATAGGTTAATCACGATGGGGCCGCTCGCGTCGTTCGGAACGAGGATCGCGGCGGTCTTCGCCTCCGCGCTGATGTGGTGCAGCCAGTGCGGACACAAAGAAGAGGTGGGCGTGGTGGTCGGACCCCCGCTCACCGTGGCGCCATCACCTTCGTCGCCCTTTCCCGATGTCGACGCATCCGCTCCACCCAGCGCTTCGACCCCCCCGGTGACGGCCACCTTCATCGACCTTCGCACCGACGGTACCCCGCTGGCGGTGCGAACGTGCGAGCAAATCGTGGTCAGCGTGGTGCGAGGGAAGGGGAGCGCCCGCGGCGATGAGCTAGCCCCCGGCGATTTTCTGGTCACCGAAGGCGAGGGCTCCCTCTCCGTGTCCGGCACCGGCCTCGCGCTCGTGGCCGCCGTCCGCACCGATCCATGCACCCCGCGGCCGCCAAAAGAGCCAGCGCCGCTCCTCGCCCACCGAACCGTGCGGGCCAGCGCCGCGCCCGAGCTCACCTGGGCCGCCGGGAAAATGCATGCGCACTTGGACGTGGAGCGCGAGCTGACGGGCGCCTTCGTGGGCCGCCTTTCGGGCTCGGTCCCCGTTGCGGAGCATGTGCACGACGGCAGCTGGGAGGTCTTCTGCGCCGTTCACGCCAGCGGCATCGTCACCGTCGACGGTCAGCCGAAGCGACTCGGCCCGCGCCAGATTGCCGTGATCCCGCCCAACGCCAAGCACTCCTTTCGCCCCGACGACGGCTCCGACTTCACGGGCGTCGTTTTTTACTGGCCGCGCGGCCCCGAGCAGCGCTTTCGCGACCTCGACCGCAAGGAGCCCAAGGCCCGACCTCCTGCGTCAAATCCCGCGCGAAACGGCGCGAAACACTGAGCCTGCGCCCTCGGGCGGCTCCGGCACATCGTTAAAAACTGCGAACGTTCGGCCGGCGCGTTGGCGTACGGGCCAGATCCGACGCAAACTTCCCCCGTAGGAGCTCCTATGAACAAGACTTGGACGACGACGGCGTCACTGGCGGCATTGTCCGCGCTCATGCTGGCCACCCCCGGCATCGCGCGCGCCGCGGATCGGGACGACTCCGAGCTGGATCCGACGGCCGAAAACCTCGCCGGCGAGATCGCGGTCGACCTGCGCAACGATGCCACCGCGACCGACATCGCCGACCTGGCGCGGAACTATGGCCTGTCCTTGCGCGCGAACAGCATCTTCAGCGACCGCGAAAAGATCGAAATCGCCAAGGTCTCGCCCGCCGACGAAGCGGGCATCATCGAGCGCCTCGCGCGCGATCCGCGGGTCGAGCACGTCGAGCCGATGGCCGTCTACCGCGCGTCCTTCGTCCCCAACGATCCGCTCTACGCGTCCAAGCAGTGGCACCTGCAGCGCGTGGGCGCCGAGCGCGCGTGGGACTATGCGTGCGGCGAAGGGGTCACGGTCGCCGTCATCGATACCGGCGTCGCCTGCTACGACAAAGGCCCGTTCTCCCGCGGCTCCGATCTCACCGGCACCCGCTGCGGCGGCGGCTACAACTTCGTCAACGACACGCCCGAGGCGTACGACGATCAAGGCCACGGCACCCACGTCGCCGGGACGATCGCGCAGACCACGAACAATGAAAAAGGCGTGGCCGGCCTCGCCTATTGCGCGCGCCTCATGCCCGTCAAAGTCCTCAACCGCCACGGCTGGGGAACCCTGGCCGACGTGGCCGAAGGCATTCGCTACGCGGCCGACAACGGCGCGCAGGTCATCAACATGAGCCTCGGCGGTCCCGCGCCGGCGGGTATCTTGAAGGACGCCGTCAACCATGCCCTCTCCAAGGGCGTGGTGGTGGTGGCCGCGGCCGGAAACAGCGGAAAATCCGTTGGCTACCCCGCGGCCTACCCCGGCGTCATCGCCGTGAGCGCCACCGACCAAGACGACAAGATCGCCTGGTTCTCCTCGCGCGGCCCGCAGGTGGCGATCGGCGCGCCCGGCGTGTCCGTCACCCAGCAGACCATCTGCGAGGGCGGCCGAAACAAGTGCGAAATCTTTGGCACCTTCAACGGCACCAGCATGGCGTCGCCGCACGTGGCGGGATCGGCCGCCATGCTCGTCGGCCTCGGCGTGACCGAGCCCGAAGCGATCCGCAGCGCCTTGGCCAAGACCGCCAAGCCAAAGGACGATCCCCAACTCTACGGCGCGGGCGTGCTCGACACCGGCGCCGCGGTGGCCCATGTGCACTGGACCCACGTGATCGCGCGGCTGGTCGCGCTGCTCGGCGTCTTCTTGCTGGTCGCGAGCCGCATCAAGAAGCGCGGCGGCGAGGTCTCCGCGGGCCCTGGCACCCTCTTCGGCGCCTTGCTCGCAGGTGTGGGCCTCGTCCCGTTTGCGCCGCTGCTCGGGCTCCCTGCGCTCGCGGGGCCGTTCCGCTGGGTGGTCGAGCTCGGGATGCGCCCGCTGGGCGAGTGGGATTTGATCCTCGGGACCAACGTCCATCGCTGGCTACCGCTCGCCTCGGCGCTGCCCACCATGGTCCTCACCGTATTTTTCTTCGGCGCCAAGCGCCTGCGGCCCACCATCGGCGGCATCGCGGTGGGTTCGGCTGCGCTACTCTCCACCCTGGCGCTCTTTGCGGAGGTCTCGTTCCCCTTGGGTGCGACCCTCCTGCGGGTGTGGACCGCGCTCAATGCGCTCCTTTGTGTGTGGATTGCGCGCATCACGCTGGATAAGAAGGCCTGAAACGATCCCGCGCGGTCGCATGGCAGACGGGAAAGATGGGATCGTCAGGGTTGGGTTTGATTCAGGCACTGCCATGTGAAAAGCTCTAGTTCTACATGTCGCTCAAGATCGACCAGGATCACTCGCGTTTTCGCAACATCGTGCGCGGGCGGATTCGGCAAAATCTCCGGAAGTATATTTCGCAGGGTGAGCTGATAGGTCGAAAGGGAAAGGATCTCGTCTCGATCCCCATCCCTCAGATCGAGATACCTCGCTTTCGATACAGCGATCGCCAGCAAGGCGGCGCCGGTCAGGGCGACGGCAATCCCGGCGATCCCGTCGGCGGCGATCAAGGAGACGAACAGGGCGAGGGGGGACGCAAGGCGGGCGAGGGTGCCGGGGAGCACGTGCTCGAGGTGGACGTCACCCTCGACGAGCTGGCCGCCATCCTGGGCGAGGAGCTCGAGCTCCCCGACATTCGCGACAAGGGCAAGTCCAAGATCATCAACGAGAAGGACCGCTACACCGGCATCCGCCGCGTGGGCCCCGAGTCGCTGCGCCACTTCCGCCGCACCTACCGCGAGGCGCTCAAACGGCAGATTTCCATGGGCTCCTACTCGGCCGATCGGCCCATCGTGGTGCCCATCCCGGACGACAAGCGATTCCGAAGTTGGAAGACGCAGGCCGAGCCCGTCGCCAACGCGGTCATCATCTACATGATGGACGTCTCCGGCTCCATGGGCGACGAGCAAAAGGAGATCGTCCGCATCGAGAGCTTCTGGATCGATACGTGGCTCCAGCGCCAGTACAAGGGCCTGGAGAGCCGCTACATCATCCACGACGCCGTGGCGCGCGAGGTCGATCGCGAGACCTTCTTCCACACGCGCGAGAGCGGCGGCACCATGATCTCGAGCGCCTACAAGCTCTGCGCGCAGCTCATCGACGATCACTACCCGCCGGAGGAGTGGAACATCTACCCCTTCCACTTCTCGGACGGCGACAACTGGTCGATGGACGACACGCTCCACTGCGTGGAGCTCCTGAAGCAGAAGGTCCTGCCGCGCGTGAACATGTTCGCCTACGGCCAGGTCGAGAGCCCCTATGGCTCGGGCCAGTTCATCAAGGATCTGCGCGACCACTTCTCCAAGGACGAGCGCGTCATCACCAGCGAGATCCGCGACAAGGACGCCATCGTCGGGAGCATCAAGGAGTTCTTGGGCAAGGGCGCGTGACGAGTCACGAGCGAGAAAGGCGAGAGCGACATTCATGAGCGAGTTTGCCCTTCGGACAGCGCTTCCTCAGTATTTGCGCGTCGAGCAAGAGAAGATTCAAAAGCTGGCGGCCGCGCAGGGCTTGGATTTCTTCCCCATCGTCTTCGAGATCCTCACGTACGACCAGATGAACGAAATCGCGGCGTACATGGGGTTCCCCAACCGCTTCCCGCATTGGCGGTTCGGCATGGAGTACGAGCGGCTCGCCAAGAGCTACGAGTACGGCCTCTCGAAGATTTACGAGATGGTCATCAACAACAACCCTTCGTACGCCTATCTGCTCGAGGGTAACTCGCTGGTCGATCAGAAGCTGGTCATGGCCCACGTGTGCGGCCACGTCGATTTCTTCAAGAACAACTACGCCTTCCGCTCCACCGATCTCGACACCGGCGGCAAGACCACCGATCCCGCCAGCCGCCCCAAGGACTACGATCCCAACCGCCGCTGGATCGACAAGATGGCCAACCACGGCGCGCGCATCCGCCGGCACGTGGCGCGGCAGGGCATCAACAAAGTCGAAGAGTTCATCGACCATTGCCTCTCGCTCGAGAACCTCATCGATCCGCACGCCCCGTTCAAGGGCACGCGCGCGACCAAGGATCCGGACGTGGAGGAGAAGGCCACCGAAATACCGCGCCTGCGCTCCAAAGATTACATGGAGTCGTTCATCAACCCCGAGGAGTACCTCGAGCAGCAGCGCCAGAAGATCGAGGCCGAGAAGGAGAAAGAGAAGAAGTTCCCCGCGCGCCCCGAGCGAGACGTCTTGAAGTTCCTCTTGGACCACGCGCCGCTCGATCGCTGGGAGCACGACGTGCTCGAGGTGGTCCGCGAAGAGGCTTATTACTTCCAGCCTCAAATACAGACCAAGATCATGAACGAGGGCTGGGCCTCGTATTGGCATTCCAAGTTGATGACCGAGAAGATCCTCGATGCCTCGGAGATCATCGATTATGCCGATCACGCGGCCGGCGTTCTGGCCACCAGCCGCGGCCAGCTCAATCCTTACAAATTGGGTATCGAGCTTTTCCGCCACATCGAAGAGCGGTGGGACCGCGGGCAGTTCGGCAAAGAGTGGGAAGACTGCGACGATCTGGCGGCCAAGAAGAATTGGAATCTCCGCCTCGGCCTCGGGAAGAAGAAGATCTTCGAGGTGCGCGCGCTCTACAACGACATTACGTTCATCGACGAGTTTTTGACCCCCGACTTCGTGCGGGACCACAAAATGTTTTCGTATCAGTGGTCCAATCGCAACGAGCGCTACGAGATCGAGACGCGCGAGTTCAAGGCGGTGAAGGAGAAGCTGCTCTTCCAGCTCACCAACGGCGGCAACCCCTTCATCTACGTGGAGGACGCCAACTTCGAGAACCGCGGCGAGCTGCTCCTGCGCCACGACCACCAAGGGCTCGACCTCCGCGCAGACTGGGCGCGCGAGGTGCTGCGCAGCCTGGTGCGGATCTGGAAGCGCCCGGTGAACCTCACCACGCACGTCGAGGCCAAGCCCGTCATGATGCGCTACGACGGTCGCGAGCACACCACCCGCCACCTCCGGCGCGAGTAGCGCTCCGCCCGCGGAAAACCTCGAGAACTCTGGAAAAAGCTGGAGAGACCTGGGAATTGCCGATGCAGCGCGACGAGCCCGCGGGCGTATTCTTTCTGGACGAAGGTTGCTCTATAACTCCTCACGTGGGCACCTTCGTCCGCGATCCCGCGCATTGGCTGTACAAGTTCTCGCCGGACCAATGGATTTCCGCGGCGCTGCACGAGATCCGCGCGGCGGAGGCGGCGTTCAAAGCACACAATGCGCGCGCCGGGCTCGCCGGGGCCAAGCGCGCGGCGGGCATGGCGCTGAACGCGGCCCTCATCGTGGTGCCGAACCCCGCGTGGGGGCGCAGCTACATCGATCATCTGTCGGCGCTCTCGCGCGAGCGGGACGTGCCGGAGGCGGTGCGCGCGGCGTGCCAGGTGCTCCTCGAGAACCCCTCCCGCGGCGCGCCAGGAGGACAAGTCATCACGCTCCGAACCGCGCGCTCCGATGAACGAGCGCTCGAGGCGGCGCGGGACGTGATGGCGCACGCGTACGCGGTGGTCAAACGACATGCGGCCGATCACGACGACGACAAGCACGAGTAGTCCGCGCCCGTCGCGTTTGCCGCGCGCGCCGTTCGCGCCGCGCGCGCCGTTCGCGTTTGCCGCGCGGCTCGCCTTGGTCGCGCCGCTCGCGTTGTCCGCCGCGGCTTGCGGTGGCGCGGCCCCCGCGCCGGAGTCACCGCAGCCCGCGCAAAACAACGGTAGCGGCATCGCGGCGCCCGCAACGCCGGAGGCCGGCGCCATGGGACCGAGCGGACCGCGCGATCCGAGCGCGGGCAAAAACCCCGTGAGCGCCAGCGGTGGCGCAGCCTCGAGCGCGGATGCCGCGCCATCGTTTCCGCCGCCGCGCCCCACCACCTTGCCGCTCGCGCCACCGAACAGCGACGATCCCGTCGACCGTTTGCTCCTCGAGGGCGACCTGGCGTTCGAGCGCGGCGACATCGCGGCGGCCGCGAAGCAGTACGAGGCTGCGCGCGCCGCGGCCAAGGCACCCAAGCGCGCCGCGCCGGCCTTGGTGGGCCTGGCGCGCGTGCGCATCGCGCGCGCGAACCTGCCGACGGACTTTGGCGCGGGCAAGGGCAACAAGGAAATCGCGGCCGCCACCAAAGAGTTGCGGCGCGCGGTGCAGAGCGAGCCGGGGCTCGGCGCGGCGCAAGTGGAGCTCGGACGCGCGCTGCTCATGGCGGGCGATGCGCCGGCCGCGCTCGAATCGCTCCGTCGCGGTGTGGCGCTGCTTCCCAATGAGCCCGAGTCGCACTCGGCATTGGGCGTTGCGCTGCTGGCGACAGGACATCGAAGCGAATCGCTGCCGGAGCTTGCGCGCGCGGTGGAGCTCGATCCTGGGAGCGCCCCGCGCCGTGGAAATTACGGCACGGTTCTCCTCATGGCCGGGCGCGTGAAGGACGCCATTCAACAATACGAAGCGCAGGTCAAGCTCGCCGATGGCGATGCGCGCGCGCATTCGGATCTCGGCTCGGCGCTGCTCTTCGAGAACGATTTCACGCGCGGAGTGGCCGAGCTCAAAAAAGCGATTTCGCTCGATCCGCAGCGCGCGACATTTCACACGAATCTTGGATACGCGTACCAACAACAAGGCCAAGTTGCCGAAGCAATTGCCGAATATCGGCAGGCCATCCAGTTGGACGATAAGCTCGCAAGCGCATGGATCAATTTGGCCACAGCGCTTGCGCGCGATCCCAAAACTCGCGCTGAGGCGCGAGCCGCGCTCGAGAAGGCGCGCGCCATCGACTCTACCGATCCGCGTGTAAAGGCGAATCTCGAAGAGCTCGATGCTCTGGAGAAGGATCAAAAGAAGCGCTAGATGCGTTCTTCGTTTCTTGACGCGCGCCGCGTGTGACTCATAACGTTACGCGCAGGGTGGAGGGGTTCCCATGGCACTTGGAAAAGTGAAGTGGTTCAATGATGAAAAGGGTTGGGGGTTCATCAAGCAGGACAGTGGCCCCGACGTGTTCGTTCACTACTCCCAAATCACGGGAGACGGGCGCCGCCGTCTTCTGGAGGATGAGCTCGTAGAGTTCGAGGTCCGCGAGGGACCCAAAGGCTTGCAGGCGCTCAATGTCGTAAGACCCACCGCTTTACCCGGCGCACCTGCAACGTAGAGCCCTTCTGTTTTCGTCGTTGGGTTTCGTTTCGAGCTCCGGCTCGATCCGCCTCCGAGCTCCCCGCTGCTTTGCTTCGGAAGGTCGTGCGCCCCTCTCGAGAAGAATAGCTAGGAATCGCGGCGCACGACCGTGGCGGGTCCGCTACGACCATGTGGCGTGGGGGACCTCGGTGACTCGGAATGTCTCCGTCTCCGGCTCGAGGATGTGCGACTCCACCTCGACCAGCTTCCCCGTATCATCGAACTCGTAAACGTTGAAGCTCGCCATCTTCTCGTGCGTGTCGTGGTGGAGCGAGGCGCTGGTCGCGCCCACGACATGGAGCTTGCCCGCGCGCGTCTCGAGGTGGCGCTGCTGCCTGCGGTGAAGGTGGCCATGCAGAATGAGCCCGTGCGCGAAGCCCTGCACGTGCGCGGTGAGCGCGTCGGCGTCCTCCAGCCCCTCGAGGAGCGTCTTCAGGCGCGAGGGCGGGTTTTGTACCGGATGGTGCAAAAGTACCACCGGCGTGCGCGAGCGAACGTCGGGGTGCGCGAGGACGCGGGCAAACGCATCGAGCTGCCGCTCGCCGATGCGCCCCGCGGCCACGAAGGGCAGGCGAGGGACCGCGCTCGACAAGCCCACGATGGCGAGGGGCCCGCGCAGCCGCACGAACGGAAAGCGGCCGAGGCCGATGTCGACGGCGAGCTCGGGCAAGTCGCTCTCCACGAAGGGCCCGAAGTAGCGCATGAAGCGCCGCGTGCGCAGCGCGCCGCGCGTGTAGAGATCGTGGTTGCCGGGGACGACGCTCACGTTCTTCGGATCGAGACCCAACGCATCTTGCAGCAGGGCGCGCGCCGCCTCGAACTCGGGCTCCAGCGCCAGGTTGGTGATATCGCCGGTGATGGCCACGTGATCGATCGACGTTCGCGCGATCTCGCGCGCGATGGCGCGAACATAGGCCGGGCGGTGAATGTGACCGCGTTTGAGCTTCAGGTTCGCATAGCCCGAGAGCCGCTTGTTCAAGAAGCGGTGCGGGAGCACGCCGGCCAGCGACAAGATGTGAAGGTCCGAAAAATGTGCGATGCGCATTACCGGGGATCTTTAGCGCACCGAAAGCCAATGTGCGGCCCGCGACCTGCAAAGCTGTACGTACGGTATGTGGCGCGCATCCACGCGGCCCCATGTTGGTACGAGCCGCCCCGAACCACGTGGTAGGTGCCGTTCTTGGAACCCTTGGGGTTCGTCTGCGGCATGGCCGAGTAGCCGAAGCCGTTCTCGTCGTCCTCGAACAGATCCGAGACCCACTCGGCCGCGTTGCCCGCCATGTTGAAGACGCCCTCGGGCGTTCGCCCATCGGGCAGCGCATCCACGGGTGCGAGCCCGACATAGCCGTCGGTGGCGTCGGTCTCGTCGGGGCCGAAGGCGCCGTGGTTGCACACATGCGCGTTGTAAAACGAGCCCCATGGAAACCGGCGCCCGTTGGTGCCGCGCGCGGCGAACTCCCACTCGGCCTCGGTGGGCAGCCGTCCGCCGGCCCACTCGCAGTAGATGTTCGCGTCCTCCCAGCGCACGAAGGTGACCGGCAGCTCCGCGCGATCGAAGCGCGCATCGCCGGGCGGAAACCCCGCGGGGGCACATGCGCCGGCCGACACGCAGCGCGCATAGGCGCCGACGGAGACCTCGGTGCGGTCGATCTCGAAGGGGGAAAGGGTGACTTGGTGCGCTTGAAATTCCGCGCGAAACGTGCGCTGCAGCTGCACGCTATCGCACTCGGCGCCCCAGATTTCCTTGCGGCACATCTGCAGGGCGCGCGTCAGATCGAACCAGAGCGAGCCCATGACGAAGGTGCCACCGGGCAGGCGGATCCGCTCGGCCGGGGGCGTGCGAAGCGCTTGCACGCCCGTGGCCGGTGCGGCGGCCCGCGCGTCGAGCCCGCGCCACCATCGCTCCGGGCGCAGCGGAGCATCGGGTCGCCGCGGCGCCATGGCTCCGAAGAGCATGGGGAAGACCAATGGCGCGAGGGCGGCGACGCCGAGCTTCAGCACTGCGACGTTCCGCGATCAGCCGGTGACGATGCGAATCGGGTGCTCGAGCAAGCTTCGCAGCTCCGCCAGGAACTTGGCGCCGATGGCCCCGTCGATCACGCGGTGATCGCACGAGAGCGTCATCGCGAGCTTCTTGCCGGCGACGATCTGTCCATCGCGGACGATGGGCTCCTCGCGCACCTGGCCGACGGCGAGGATGGCGCCCTCCGGCGGGTTGATGACCGCCGAGAAGGAGTCGATGCCGAACATGCCCAGGTTGGAGATGGAGAAGGTGCCGTCGAGCATCTCTTCGGCCTTCAGCTTCTTGGCCTTGGCGCGCCCGGCCAGCTCGCGGATCTCGCTGCTGATGGCGGTGACGCTCTTCTGATCGGCGTTGCGCACCACGGGGGTGACGAGGCCCTCCGAGACGGCCACCGCCACCGAAATGTCGATGCGCTTGTGAACGAGGATCGCCTCCGGGGTGAACTGCGCGTTGCACTCCGGCACCCGCGCCAGCGCGACGGCGCACGCCTTGACGAGCAAGTCGTTGACGCTGATCTTCGGCGGCTTCTCCTCGGTCTTGGCCTTGGCGGCCGAGGCCTCCAGATCGCGGTTGATCTGCTCGCGGAAGGCGACGAGCTTTTCGACCTCGACGTCGATCGTCAGATAGAAGTGCGGGACGTTCTTCTTCGACTCGCTGAGCCGCCGCGCGATGGTCTTGCGCATCATCGACAGCGGGTGCGCCTCCGGCTGGGCGAGGCCGGGGGTTGCGGGGGCCGCGGGGCTTGCGGGGCCTGCCGGGCTGGCCGGCTTGACCGCGTGGCCGTTGGCTTGCGCGCCCTCCCCTGCAGGGGAAGCGCCGGGGTGGGCGGCGGCCCCCGAGGCGATGGTCTCCAGATCTTTCGCGACGATGCGGCCGCCCGGGCCGGAGCCTTGCGCACCTTGCAGATCGATGCCGCGCTCGCGGGCTGCGCGGCGCACGTACGGGGACGCGAAAACGCGGCCGCCTTCGGAGGCGCGGGGGCCGTTGGAGCTGCTCGCGCTGCGGGCGCGCGGTGCGCCTTCACGCTCGGTGCGATCGAGCAGGGAGCCGCGTTCGCGGGGTTGGCTCTTTCCCGACGGAGCCGGAGCTGCGGCTGCGGCTTGTGCCGACGTGTCCTGCGCAGGGGCCGAAGCTTGCGCCGGGGCCGAAGCTTGCGCGGCGGCCGCTGCTGCCGGTTTCTCGCCGGAAGCCCCCGTCTCGCCCGACTTCTCCGCCTGCGCGTCCGACGCCTGCGCGTCCGACTCTTGCGCCGGCGCGGCCTTCGCCGCCGGTGCCGCGCCGCCGCCGACTTGCGCCAGCAGCGCCGAGACGTCTTCGCCCGCGTTGCCGAGGATGGCGACGGGTTGCCCGAGCTTCACCTCGGCGCCGTCGGCGACGAGCAGCTTCAGGAGCACGCCTTTGTCGAAGGCGCGGAACTCCATGGTGGCTTTATCGGTTTCGACTTCCGCGAGCAGATCGTCGACGTTGACGGTGTCGCCCTCTTTCTTGTGCCACGACGTGAGGATCCCTTCCTCCATGGTCGGGGAGAGCTTCGGCATATCCAGAATTTTGGCCATGATCTTCGTCAGTCCCTGTGGAAGAGATTGCTACGCTTGCCCGCGATAAACCACGCGCTTGACCGCCGCGACGACCCGGTCGGGCTGGGGGATGCAGAGTTGTTCGAGCTTCGCGTTGTACGGCATGGGCACGTCGAGCGTGGTCACGCGCAAAATCGGAGCGTCGAGCGCATCGAAGGCGAGGCGCTGAACGCGATCGGCCACCTCGGCGCCAACCCCGCCGTACGGCCAACCCTCGTGCACCACCACGCACCGGTGGGTCTTCTCGACCGAGTCGAGGATCGTGTCCTCGTCCAGCGGACGGAGCGAGCGCAAGTCCACCACCTCGGCCGAGATCCCCTCCTTCTCGAGCTGCGCGGCGGCATCCATCGCCACGTGGGTCATGCGCGAGTACGCGACGATGGTCACGTCCTTGCCCTGGCGCACCACGTTGGCGCGGCCGAGCGGGATCACGTCGAGATCGTCGGCCACCTCGCCTTTGACGGAGTAGAGCGTCTCCGACTCCATCACCAGCACCGGGTTGTCGTCGCGGATGGCCGCCTTCATCAGGCCTTTCGCGTCCGAAGGATAGGCGGGCGCCACCACCTTGAGCCCCGGCACCGTCGCGTAGAAGTGCTCCATCGCGTGACTGTGCTGGCTGCCCACCTGCTTGGCGCTCGCGTTGGGGCCACGGAAGACGATCGGGCAGTTGAATTGCCCGCCCGACATCTGCCGCAGCTTGGCCGCGTTGTTGAGGATTTGATCGAAGGCGACGGCGGAGAAGTTCCACGTCATGAACTCGATGATGGGCCGCAGGCCCACCATGGCCGCGCCGATGCCGATGCCGGCGAAGCCGCCCTCGGCGATGGGCGTGTCGATGACCCGCTTCTCCCCGAATTTGTCCAGCATCCCTTCGGAGACTTTGTAGGCACCCTGGTAGTGCCCCACTTCTTCTCCCATGAGGAAGACACGCTCGTCGCGCTCCATCTCCTCGATCATTGCCTCGCGCAGCGCTTCACGAAATCGAATGTTCCGGGCCATGCTCTTCTCGTTGTCCGTACGGTAGTCGTTGTCGTCGTTGTAGAGAGCGCCTGCCGTCAGCTGGCAAACGGACCGTCGTAGGTGGTGGCCTCGAGGATCGACGGATCGGGATCGGGGCTCTCGTCCGCGAACTTCACGGCCGCCGTCACCTCGTCCTCCACCTCTTGTTCGAGCGCCGTGACCTTGGACTCGGGGTAGCCGTCGCTCAGCAGCTTGGCCCGGGCGCGGATGACCGGATCCTTCTTCTTGCGGTCCTCGAGCTCGGCGGCCGTGCGGTACTTGGCCGGATCGCTCATGGAGTGGCCGCGGAAACGGTAGGTACGGACCTCCACCAAGGTGGGAAGCGAGGTTTCGCGGGCGCGATCGACCGCTTGCCGGATGCGGCGCTCGACCTCCTGCACGTCGTCGGCGAAGAAGCGATCGCTGGCCATGCCATAGCCGATGGCCTTGGTGGTCACGTCCTCCACGCTCATGGTGCGCGAGAGCGGCGTGCCCATCGAGTACTCGTTGTTCTCGCAGATGAACACGATGGGGAGCTTCCACAGCGCGGCCAAGGACACGCCCTCGTGGAAGCCGGCGATGGACACGGCGCCCTCGCCGAAGAAGCACAGGGTGACCCGACCGTCCCCTCGATACTTGGAGGCGAACGCCACCCCCGCGGCCAGCGGGATGTGACCGCCGACGATGCCGTAGCCGCCCAGCATGTGGGTGGGCTCGTCGAACATGTGCATCGACCCGCCGAGCCCTTGCGAGCAGCCGGTCTTCTTGCCCCACAGCTCGGCCATGAGCGCGTTGGGGCTCATCCCTTTGGCGAGGGCAATGCCGTGATCGCGGTAGGTGGTCACGACGTAATCTTCGGGTTTGAGCGCCGCCATGGCGCCGACGCCGACCGCCTCTTGTCCGATGTACAAGTGAAGGAAGCCGCCGATCTTGCCCTGGGCATAGGCGCGCGCGGATTCTTCTTCGATCCGGCGAATGAGATACATCTGCCGGTACATGGAAACGAGGTGATCGAGCTCGGAGTGCAGACCGTTGCTCGGCCCGTTCTCGGTGGCGCTCGGATCGCGGTGCGTGATGTGGGAGTTCGTTTCGATGGCCATAGCGGGGGGTATGTTAGAGGAGGGCGCGGCTAGAATTGCCGACCGATGGTGAGTAGTCCGCCCCCGTGTTTCGTGGGGCCAAAACCGATCTTAAAAGAACCAAACAGGTGGGATTTATCCGAAGGCGGAGGATTCCAAAACGCTTGACTCGCGTCGCGGCGCAAGGTCCTCGAGGGCGACAGTAATCCGACGAGCAGCAGTGGCAAGCCAGGACCGAAAAAGAGTAGTCCCCATACCACGTCGAAGGCGGTTTTCTCCTCGCGTTTGTTCCCGCCGGCTTCCATGGCCACGATGCCGAGCGCGCCGATGCCCGTCAGGATCGATCCGCTGATCAGCAAGCCGAGGCGTGGCTTGGTCTCCACGTGGTATCCCGCTGGGATCGGTTCGCCCGAGTTGTACGCGAGCGTCTCCGGCGCGGGGCCCGTTTGGGGCACCGGTGGCGCCGGCTGCGCGATGGGCGCTTGCAGCGGGATCTCTTGGCCATTTCGCTCGATGCGCGCGATGCCATCCCATCGAATGGTGGCGCTCTGCCCCTGCGGCAACTGCATTGTCGCGCTCTGACCAATCCGCAGCTCGGTCAAGGTTCCGCGCAGGTTCTGCCCATCCTTCAAATAGACGACGTCGGGCCCCGCCGCCGGACCGGACCAAACGACGCCCGCTGGCGGCGGCGGCGAAGGAGTCGCTTGCGAAGGGGGCGTTTGCGCATGACCCACCGCGGCAACGAGCCCGGTCGAAAGTGCGAAAAACGCGGCCACGGAAGCTCGCCTCGTTCGATTGGCACGTTCGTGATGCATCGAGTCGTTTCCTCGCTCGGGTGGGATTCTCGTAGTCCGTGGCCTTGCGCGAAGTTGGGCCCTCGCGTCTGCGAACGCCAGCGCTCCTCGACGGGATCCTGGCTGCGGATCGCATACTGCCCTAGCTCGGCCTCGATGCGCAGCCCTTCTTCGAGCGGGCGCTCCCATGCTCGTGACGCAGCGCGTGATGCGACTTCGTTCGCGGGCCCGATGCGCGGCGCCTCGCCGACCTTAATGAAGCGACCCCTCCGCGCGACGGTCGCCCAAATCGTTTCCACGCAAAAGATGGCAATGCGGATGTTTCGCCATCGACACAATCTCGTCTCGGCGCCCGATGGCGGGTGATCCCGAAGGCGCGATCGATCGCCTCGGTCACGACACGCTCACGCCGTCGCCTCCCTGTCCGCGCCGTTCGTCGCGTCGGTCGCCTCTCGCAAGTCTGTCGCGTCCGTCGCGTCGCTCGCGTCTGTCGCGTCTTGCTCGCCGCGCCCCTCCATCGGTGCTCGCAAGGAGCCCGGCGACACCCCGTGCGGATTGAAGCACGCGACCCGGTGTCCGCTCCCCGGCTCGATCTCCGCCAGCGGCGGCACCTCTTTGTCGCACGTGCCGCGAAGGATGCGCGGGCAGCGCGGGTGGAACGAGCAGCCGGCGGGCGGCGCGGTGGGCGAGGGCACGTCGCCCTCGAGCACGATGCGCAGGCGCTTCTTCGCCGGATCGGGATCGGGCACGGCGGCGAGCAGCGCGTTGGTGTACGGGTGCAACGGGTTTTCGTAGAGCCCCTCCGAGGCGCCCTGCTCCACGATCTTTCCGAGGTACATGACCGACACGCGATGGCTCACGTGCTCGACCACCCGAAGATCGTGCGAGATGAACAGGTACGAGAGCCCGAGCTCCTCTTGCAGCTCCGCCAGCAGGTTGATGATCTGCGCCTGGATGGACACGTCGAGCGCGCTGATCGGCTCGTCGCACACGATGAACTCGGGCTGGACCGCGAGCGCGCGCGCGATGCCGATGCGCTGCCTCTGTCCGCCCGAGAACTCGTGCGGGTAGCGCCGCAGCACGTCCGAGCGCAGGCCCACCTTCTTCAGGAGGTCCACCACCATGCTCGTTTCGTCGGCCCGCGAGCTCGCCAATTTGTGAATACGAATCGCCTCCGCCACGATGTCGTGCACCGTCATGCGCGGATTCAAACTCGAATAAGGATCTTGAAAGATGATTTGCATCTTGCGCCGCAGCGGACGCATCTCGGAGGCCGAATACCGACCGATCTCGCGCCCGTCGTAGACCACCCTCCCGTACGTAGGCTCGATCAGCCGCAGGATCAATCGCCCGAGCGTGCTCTTGCCGCAGCCGCTCTCCCCCACGAGCCCCATCGTCTCGCCCCGCCGCACGCGCAGCGAGACCCCGTCGACCGCCCGCAAAAGCTCCGTCTTGCGCGCGAACAGCCCGGTGCGCACCGGGAAATACTTGGTGAGGTTCTCCGTGGCCACCAAGGTCCGCGGCGGATTGGCAGGCCGCGCCTCGGGGCCCTGCGTCTCCAAACTCCGCGTCTCGGCGCTCTTCGATTCCGCGCTCATGCTGTCTCCTGCCCCGTATCCTGCCATCGGATGCACCGGGCGAAGTGCTCCGACGCGACCTCCGCATCCACCCGCAGGAGCTCCGGCTCCTCCTCGCGGCACGCGTCGATCACCAGCTTGCAGCGATCGGCGAAGCGGCACCCCCCGGGCAGATGGCGTAGATCGGGCACCATGCCGTCGATGGTCGGCAGCCGCGCGACTCTGCTCCTCCTCGACTGCCCCAGGCGCGGCACGCTCGCCATCAACCCGTGGGTGTACGGGTGCCGCGGCCGCGCGAACACCTCGCGCACCGGCCCGCTCTCCACGATGCGCCCGGCGTACATCACGATCACGTGTTCCGTGTATTCTGCAATCACCCCCAGATCGTGGGTGATGAGGAGGATGCTCATGCCGAGCTCACCTTGCAGCTTGTGAATCAGCTCCAAGATCTGCGCTTGAATGGTCACGTCGAGCGCGGTGGTCGGTTCGTCGGCGATGAGCAGGGCAGGGCGGCAGGCGAGCGCCATGGCGATCATGACGCGCTGCCGCATCCCGCCCGAGAGTTGATGCGGGTACGCGTCCACGTTGGTCTCGGGCGACGAAATGCCCACATGGCGCAAAAGCTCGCGCGCCTGCGCGTACGCTTCCCGCCGCGACATTTTCTGGTGCAGCAGAATGGCTTCCACGATCTGCGCGCCCACCGTGTAGACGGGGTTCAGGCTGGTCATCGGCTCCTGGAACACCATCGAGATCTCGTTGCCGCGCACGTCGCGCATCTCGCGTTCGCGCAGGGCGAGCAAATTCTTGCCGCGCAGCTCGATGGTCCCCGACTCGATGTACCCGGGCGGCGAGGGAATGAGCCGCAAGAGCGACAGCGCCGTCACGCTCTTGCCGCACCCGCTCTCGCCGACGACCCCCACGGTCTGCCCCGCCGCCACATCGAACGACACGCCGTCCACGGCGCGGACCGTTCCATGGTCACCGCGAAAGGTCGTCACGAGATCGCGCACACGAAGCAGCGGTCCTTGGGCGTCGGGAGCAGGGCGCGGCGGGGATGGCGGGGCGGATACCGGGGCCATGATGGGTCCGACTTTATCCAGGTTTTTCTCCGTTTTTTCGCAGTTTGTGGTTTTTCCGCGTTTCTTCGTGTTTCTTCGCGCGGCGAGCGCCGTGATAGCTTTTCGTCCGACCGATGAAACCGGGCGCCTTGGCCACCGTAGCTGCATTGTGTCTCACGGGCCTGACAGCATGCGTCGCACGCCCTCACATGTGCGCTGCATCCAACGAGTGCGCATCGCCGCAGGCGTGCGTGGTGGGGCGCTGCCAAGATCCGAACGGGGTCCCGCTCATTCAAAAGAAAGAGGTGCGGCGCCATCTGATCGCGCCGGTGGCGATGGCCTATGTGCAGCGCGGCGAGCCGGCCACCGATGGCGCGGCTGCGCCGGTCTTCACGTTGGGTCGCGCGGGCGTCGGCGATGGCCGGCTCTATCTGCGCTTTGCGGTCCCGCTGGCCAAAGAGACGTCCATCCTGGAGGCCTACGTCTTATTGGATCGGTCGTTCGCGTCCCAACCGGACCCCACGCCCATCGTCCTGCACGCGGCGCGGGTCATCGATCCGTGGGAGCCGCGCTCCATCTCCTGGTCCTTCCAGCCCCGCTTCGAGGAAGCTCGAACCCCCTCGACGCGCGTCATGCCCGCGCCGCGTCACCTCGTACGCATCGATGTTCGGGCCATCGTGCAGCGCTGGGCTCAGCGCGACCCGCAGGACCAGGGAATCGTGATTATGGCCGACAACTCCACCGACGTCGGAATGGCGTTTGCTATGGCTTCCACCGTGGGAGCGAGCTTGGAGGACGGCTCGTCCCTGGCGCAGGCGTCCTCGTCATCGCCGCCCCGTCTCGAGCTCTACGTGGCCCCGGAGGCCGCCGACCGAAAATAGCGACCTCGTCGAAAGTCCCGATTTGTCGGTCGACGCCGCGACCGAGGCGATGCAATGTACTTCTCGCAAGGAAAGCAAGGAAGAAGGGTGTGTCCGATGCGACGAGACGTTAACATGCTGAGCGCAAGAACCATGAAACACGCTTCCCTCTCATTCGCGCTGAGCAGCTTGGCCCTCGGCGCCGCCACCGTATTGGCCATCGCGACCGGCTGCTCGCGCGACAGCGAAGCCGCCCCCGCGAAGGGCAACACCACGACCACCGCCGCCCCCGTCGTTGCTTCTCCTGGTACTGGCACGGGCACAGGCTCCGCCGAGGTGATCCCGGTTGCCGCAAGCAATCACGTCGACGGAAAGAACTTCAAGCTCGACGCCACGCCGGAAGGCGACTGCAAGGCCGGCGCGCCCTGCTCGGTGGTTCTCCGTCTGGAAGCGGCCGGTGATTTCCACATCAACAAAGAATATCCGTACAAGTTCAAGGCCGCCGAGGGCGCGGGCATCGAGTTCCAGGGGACCGACGCCGCCGGCAAGAACGTGTTCTCCAAGAGCGCAGGCGACTTCAAGGTCGACGGCGAAAAGATCGCGACCATGCGGGTCAAGTTCAAGCCGACCGCCAAGGGCAACGTGACCATCACGGGGACGTACAAGATGAGCGTGTGCTCCGCGAAGGAGTGTCAGCTCGAGTCGCAGGAAATTCAGGCGACGGTCGCCGTCAAATAGACGCGGCGTTTGCGTCGTCGTCCGAGACCGCGTGGTCGGCTCCCGGCGGGAGTCGGCTGCGCATGGTTGCGGGGGTGACGGTCGCCGTTAGATAGACGCGGCGTTTGCGTCGGTGTTGGAGACCGCGTGGTCGGCTCCCGGCGGGAGTCGGCTGCGCATGGTTGCGGGGGGGTTCGGGCGATGATCGCCGTTAGATAGACGCGGCGTTTGAGGCGGTGTTGGAGACCGCGTGGTCGGCTCCCGGCGTGGAGAGTCGGTTGCGCATGGTTGCGGGAGGTTCGGGCGACGATCGCCGTTAAATAGACGCAGCGTTTGGGTCGGTGTCGGAGACCGCGTGGTCGGCTCGCCCGCGGGGAAAATCGGCTGCGGCATCGCTGCGAGAGATTCGGGCGATGGTCGCCGTTAGATAGACGCGGCGTTTGGGTCGGTGTTCGAGACCGCGTGGTCGGCTCGCCCGCGGGGAAAATCGGCTGCGGCATCGTTGCGAGAGATTCGGGCGACCGTCGCCGTCAAATAGACGTGGCGTTTGCGTCGTCGCCCGAGACCGCGTGGTCGGCTCCCGGCGGGAGTCGGCTGCGCATGGTTGCGGGGGGTTCGGGCGACGGTCGCCGTCAAAATAGACGCGGCGTTTGCGTCGTCGTCCGGGAAAGCGCGGTCGGCTCCCGGCGGGGAGAGTCGGCTGCGCATGGTTGCGGGAGAACGCGTGGTCGGCTCCCGGCGGGGGGAGTCGGCTGCGGCATCGGGCCTGTTTTGTCCGTTGAAGGGCGCTGCGTTGTTGCGCGGACGCCGTCGTCGTCGATCGCGACCGGACGTGAGGGCGTCCCGTGGACGGGCGGCGTGGATTTGTTCAGGCGCGGCGGTCGTGTGCCTCGGGTGGGGACGATCGTCGCGCGCCTCGCGTATGGCGCCGCGCGCGACGTGCCGATGGTACGCGTTCCGCGTCGGGCCCTCGTCGAGATCGGGCACTGCCCCGCGCCTATCGACTTTTCGCGCACGGGCGAAAAGTCGAATTGGTCATAGACGACCAAGTCGCGCACCAAAACTAGAAATCGATCCTTTGCCGGCGCCGACCAAGATTAGTGACTTTTCTACCGCAAGTCACAAATTCGTCAGCCCATGCATTGACTCATATTGAATCCCGATACATACAGGTCGCGTGCGTCGAACCCCACGGGCTAGAGTTAGGCGTATGCCTCGTCCGCCCAGTCCGAACGCGACACAAATCTCGATTCGAGTACCTCCCGAATGGTTGCAAAGGGCGGACGGAATCGCGGCCAAATTGTCGCGTCCAGGGCTGGAAATGACACGAGCCGACGTATTGCGGATGGCATTGGCCCAGGGTTTGGAGATTGTCGAACGAGAAGCGAAGAAACCCAAATAGGAGGGCCGATGAACATCGATATCGTTTTGACGGCGACCGACCATTTGCCGAATGGATATCTCTACGCCGAAGTCGTCGATACGGACGGCTTCCTAGGCCGGAAGATCGTCCGCCAATCCGACGGTGCCATTTGTCTTGGGGTCATTTTTCCAATGCGCACGGTCCCCACGGTAGTCGGTAAAGATCGGCTGGATGTCGTCATCTCCGCGCGCGCCGAGCGCGCGTTCAAGGACCGAATGGCGGTGGCCGCGATTCGGGCTCCTGACGCGATTCAGCAATTGGCGTCGAAGTACGGGCTCTACGTCGCGCAGATCCTCAAGTGGCGGAACGAGTTGCTCGAACGGTTCGATCCGGAGGGGGAGGTTCAGGAGTGACGGCGCCCCCACCCCGGCCCTCCTCCTAGGGAGGAGGGAGCTCGACGCCGCGGGCGTCTCGTTCTTACAGGGACGGTTTTCTCGCTGTCGCGGGGTGGATGGATGGTCGCCGTCGCGGAGGTGGTCTCGCCGCCCGCGGCGCCGTCCCGACCATGGTGGTCGCAGCATGGGCTACTTCGCTAAAGCAGCGATTCGGCCGCACGCTGGGCGGTGCGGGCTTCGTCCTCGGAGCGGCCGAGGCCCAATGTTACGGCGCGGATGGTGCGCAGCAAATGGGCGGGCTGTGTCGCGGAATAGCCCATATGGCCGACTCGGAAGTATTTGGCTTTGTTCTCCGGATCGAGCCCGCCCGCGACGATTACGCCTTGCGCGGTAATGCGCGCGACCGCCGAGACGTCCACGCCGGCCGGATATTGGATCGCGCTCAAGGTGTGGGCCGTGATCGATTCCCGCGCCGGGACCAACGCGAGCCCCAGCGCCGCCCACGCGGCTCGCATCGCCTTCGCCGCGCGCTCGTGCAGCGCGAAGCGCGCGTTCATCGCGCGCTCTGCCGCCTCGGCCCCCGCGGGCTCCGCCGCGCCCTCGGCGCCGAGGATCTCCCCCAGCCCCACGGCCAGCGCCGCGATGAGCGGCGTCGCCGGGGTGGCGAAGTAGCTCGGCTGCCCCGCCTCGTACGCGCGCATGATCGGCAGCCACGCATCGAGGTCGGCCGACAGCGGCGGCGCCACCTCGAGCCGTGCGCGCGCTTGGAGCGCCCGCTCGCTGAACACCAACAACGCGAGCCCCGGCGGAAGACCAATGGCCTTTTGCGAAGCGGTCAAATAAACGTCGGCGCCCCACGCTTCCATTTCGAAGCGCTCGGCGCCCGTCGCGCACACGCCATCGACGATGGACAACAATCCATTCGCGCGCGCGACCCCGCAGAGCGCACGAGCATCGGCCAGCACCCCGGTCGACGTGTCGACGTGGGTCACGAACAGCGCCTTGAACGGGCGCTTCTCCTCTTTGGCGCGCGCGATGGCCGACTCCACCTCCGACGTCTCGGGCGCCTGGCCGAATGGCGCGCGCACCACGTCCACGTTCACGGAACGCCGCGCCAGC
This sequence comes from Sorangiineae bacterium MSr11954, assembly GCA_037157815.1. Taxonomy (NCBI): domain Bacteria; kingdom Pseudomonadati; phylum Myxococcota; class Myxococcia; order Myxococcales; family Pendulisporaceae; genus Pendulispora; species Pendulispora albinea. The sequence continues at coordinate 7,047,659 of CP089984.1, read as the reverse complement.
ATGTCGGCCATGCGCGCCGAGAAATAACCCGTGTGCAACACCAGCGCGCGATCGCCGGGTTGCATCGTATTGAGCACGGCGATTTCCATCGCCAGGGTCCCGCTGCCCGAGACCACCAGCGGCTGGCTGGACGCCCCCGACAGCCACACATGACGCATCCGCCGCAGCGCGAGCCCGAAGGCCGCGATGAGCGAAGGCGCGAGGTGCCCCGGGGGCGGTCCGCTCGCCGCCTGCCGCACGGCATCGGAAATTTCGATGGGTCCCGGGATCATCAGCAACGGTCGTTCGGACATGGAGGCTCCTTCGTTTCGTCTCGTCGTCAAGGCCCGGCCACCGCGAGCGGCGCACCTCCGCCGTCGGCGCAGCAGCGAAAGCCAATCGAATAATCGTGATAATCGAAGCCATGCGCGATGGTTCGATAGGCGCAGCCGGTGCCGTGCTGCTCGGTATCCAGCCAATATCCACCTTGGAAGGTGCCGTTGGGATCGGCCGTCCACTCGTGCAGATTCCCCACCATGTCGTAGACACCGTAATCATTGATGCACGAGGCATACGCGCCCGTCTTTGCCACCGTGTCCTCGAGCTGATTGAGCCGCGGATCGTTGAGCTCCAAAAGCCCCCAGCCGCGCTTCATCTCCGCCGCATGGTAAACGAGCATCGGCGCCGCCCCGCGGTCGTGGCACGCGCGCGGCTTCACGGTGGGGCCGTAGGGAAACGCATACCCCTCGCTCCCGCCGCACGCGGCCCTCCACTCCACCGGCTTGCACAGCCGCTTTCCGGCTTGCTCGCACGCCGCCGCCGCCTGAAACCCGCTGATGTACGCCTGCGGCATCACCCCCGCGCGACTGCGTGCAATATACATATGTCCCGGCTCGAGCAGCTCGTAGTGGGCATGCTCCCGCCACGATCCATCCGCCGCCCGCTCCTCGACCGAGGCCTCGTACCGATCCACGCAAAAGCGCCCTGCGATGGGCACCATCTCGTTCGGACACCGCAGCGATGGGCGGCTCGGCAAGAGCGCACCGTCGTCGACCGGGTGAAACCTGCCCGGGGCAAACCGCCCGATGACGTTCTCGATGGTCCCCGGCGCGCCCGCGCCCAAGCGACGCGGCTTTGCCGGCTTCGAAAAAGCCGGCGCCAGGGCCGCCAGCGCCACCCGAACCTGCTCGCGCGAGGCGGGCGGCGCGTCCTCCGGTGTGGCCGCGCGAAGCTCCCGAACCCCGAGAGCAAGGAGCGCCGCCGCCGGCAAGAGCGCGATCCGCAGGTTCGTGGATCGGCTCGGGCGCATTCCCGTAAGGTGCATCAGAACGCGCCAGGAATCCAGCTACCCCTCGGAGCCGCCGCGCAAAGGTGCTCCAATCGATTGAAAGTAGCGACTTGGCGGGGCGCCGAGCATCCGCTTGAACATGCTGGTGAACGCCGCTGGGCTCTCGTAGCCAAGCTCGAGCGCGACCGTCGTCACGGCTTCCCCGGTGGCCAGCCGCGGCATCGCCGCGAACAAGCACGCCTGCTGGCGCCACGCCGCGAAGCTCATTCCCGTCTCCACCCGAAACAGACGCGTAAACGCCCGCCGGCTCATTCCAAGCTCGCTGCGGACATGATCGATCGTGTCGTGGGCCGAGGGCTGCTCCAGCATGCGATTGCAAATCGCGCCGAGCTTCTCGTCGCGCGGGAAGGGGAGGGAAGGCGGCAGCACCGGTTTGAGCCGGCGAAGCTCCTGGAGGAGCAGCGCCATGACCAGCCCATCGCGGCTCGGGGGATCGTACGAGAGCGGGACATCGATGGCCTCCAGGAGCAAGCAGCGCATCAACGGCCACATGCCCACCACCTGGCATGTCGTGGGCAGCCCCGGGGCGGCGTCCGGTAGAATGTAGACGCTGCTCGTGGTCAGCGGCCCCATGGTCAACTGCACGCTGTGCAGCTCGCCCGCCGGGAGCCACACCGCGCGCTCGGGGGGAACCATCCACGCACCGTGCTCGGTGGTGACGCGCATCATCCCCGAGGCGCTGTACAGAAGCTGCGACCTTCGGTGCGAGTGCGGCTGTACGACATGGTTCGCCGGGTACTCGTTGCCGATGGCGATGATGGCTTGCGGGAGCCGATCGTAGTCCTCGCGATAGGACGCATTTCTCATGATGGCCCACTCTCGCAACAACTTGACCCATCCACGCCGGCAGGCCTCATCGCACGGACTATTGTGGTGCTAGCCCGCGCTTTGCCAAGAGCGAACCGCGCTTTGCCCGCGCGGGCGGCGCTTTGCCGCGCGCATCGCGAACAAACGCGAACGGCATGAGGAGACCACGTTGAACGAGACGGTCGCAGGTTTGCAAAGCCCCACGCGCCAAGCTAGCAAGACGGCCTTCACGGTTCTGTCTGCCATCAGCTTTTGCCACTTGCTCAACGACATGATGCAGTCGTTGCTGCCGGCCATCTATCCGATGCTGAAAGAGTCCTACGACCTCAGCTTCGGTCAGATTGGACTACTTACGTTTACATACCAGCTCACGGCGTCGCTGCTCCAGCCCCTCATCGGCCTGTACACCGACCGCAAACCGAGCCCCTACTCCTTGGCCATTGGAATGGGCTTCACCCTGGTCGGGCTCGTCCTTCTGTCGGTGGCCAGCTCCTTCGGCATTTTGCTGATTGCCGCATCCCTCATCGGCACCGGCTCCTCGGTCTTTCACCCCGAGTCCTCGCGTGTGGCGCGTATGGCATCGGGCGGGCGCCACGGGCTCGCACAATCCCTCTTCCAAGTGGGCGGCAACGCCGGCTCCGCGATTGGCCCCCTGCTCGCGGCCATCATCATCTTCCCGCGGGGCCGCGCGAGCGTCGCCTGGTTCGGCCTCGCCGCCCTCCTCGGCATGTTCGTCCTCACCCAGGTGGGCCACTGGTACAAGAGCCGCGCCGCCCATCCGCGCAAAGCCGCGCTCGCAGGTGAGGGTGCGGGCGAAGGCGACGACCGCCCCCAACTCTCCCGCGCCGCCGTCCTCGGGGCCATCTCCGTCCTGCTCGCCCTCATCTTTTCCAAGTTCTTCTACATGGCGAGCCTCACCAGCTATTACACCTTTTACCTCATCGACCAATTCCACGTCTCCGTACGCAGCGCCCAAATCCACCTCTTCTTCTTCCTGGGCGCCGTCGCCGTGGGCACCATCATCGGCGGCCCGCTGGGCGATCGTTTCGGTCGCAAGTACATCATCTGGGTATCGATCCTCGGCGTCCTCCCGTTCTCCCTCTTCCTCCCCTACGCCAACCTCTTCTGGATCGGCGTCCTCACGGTCCCCATCGGCATCATTCTGGCGTCTGCCTTCCCCGCCATCATCGTCTACGCCCAAGAGCTCATGCCGGGTAAAACCGGCACCGTCGCCGGCCTTTTCTTCGGCTTTGCCTTTGGCATGGGCGGCATTGGCGCCGCTGTCCTCGGCCGCCTGGCCGACGCGACCAGCATCACCTTCGTCTACAAAGTCTGCTCCTTCCTCCCCCTCATCGGCCTCCTCACCGGCTTCCTCCCCAACATCGAAACCAACCCGTCGAAGCCCGCCACCGCCTCCAAGTGATCTCTCTCTCGAAATGAGACCTCTCGAGCTGATTTATCTCGAGTTGAGCGAGATTTAAGGTTCGAGGATGCCCCACCCGCCATCGTCGGGTGGGGCGACCGTCCGGGTCACGGAGGTAAGGCTGGTTCCCGTGCCGCGGGCGCCGAAGCGCTCGACCGGCCCGAGCTCCACGGCCACGCGATAGGCCCGCGCCGCGCGCGAGCGGCTCCGCGCCGAGGACATGCCGGTAGAACGCGTTGGAGCGCTCCCAGTTCGAGACGTGAATCACCACGTGATCGAGCGCGGCGTGCGCCATGGCGCGAACATGGGAAACGGCTCGAGCAGGGCAGGACGCGCCCTCGAGCCATAAAACGGCTTATGCTCGCGCCCGATTGTGAGCCTTATCCGTATGGGGATTTCTTCGCCCGCTTGAATTGGACGAAAAGGGGATATGTCCTATTCTCCAATGTGTGCGAACACGGGGGGGATCATCCGAGCTCGATAGCGCAAGCGGTAAGAACTCCGCGGTCGCGCTATTATCATGTTTGGCCATGCTGCTCGGGGCTGCTGCGTGCAGCAGCGGCAGCGAAGCAAAACCCGGGGCCGATCGCGACGGCGGCGTGATCGACATTTCCGGGGACGACGCGGGCGGTGCCTTCGGCGAGGCGCCCACGTGCCCTCCGTCGCAACCCGGTATTCCCATCATCACGTTGCCCAATACGTGGACGTGGATCCCCGTCCCCGAGGCAAAATGCCGCGACGGCAAACCGACCGGCATGGGCGTGCGGTTGAAGCCGGGCTCGAAGAAGCTCTTCATCTACCTTCAAGGAGGAGGCGCCTGTTTCAATGGCGCGTCGTGCGGGCTCACCGCCTCGAGCTTCGATCGCGGAGGCTTCGACTCGTGGAAGGATACGTACGGGCACTGGGGCATCATGAACGATGCAAACCCCAAGAACCCGGTCAAGGATTGGAGCGCCGTCTTCATCCCATATTGCTCGGGCGACATTTTTGGCGGGAGCGTCGAGAGCGCCAATGTCCCCTCCGGCCCGCCGAATCAGCGGTTCACCGGGGTGGCCAATATGAACGCGTACTTGAAGCGCATCATCGGGACGTTCTCCGACGTCGATCAGGTCCTGTTGACGGGCAGCAGCGCCGGCGGCTATGGCGCGTCCGTCAGCTACGATCGGGTCGCCACCGCGCTCTGCCCGCGCCCCGTGGTGCTCATCGACGACGCAGGACCGATCCTGTCCGATAGTTACTTTGCGCCGTGTTTGCAGAAGCGGCTGCGCGGTGTTTGGAACCTCGACGCGACCCTGCCGTCGGGCTGCCGCAGCTGCGGGGGCGCCGACGCGTCGGTCGGCGGCGGGATGGTGAACGCGGTGCCGTATGTCATTCGCCAGTTTCCGAAAGGTCGATTCGGGTTGATCTCGTCGAATCAGGATTGGTCGATTCGGCAATTCATGTCGTTCGGCGAGAACAACTGCGCGGCCCTCGACGGCATCCCGCTCGGGTACGACGGCGCCAAATTCTCCAAAGGCCTGCTCGAGCTTCGCGACGTGTACTTGAAGCCCGCGGGCAACGCGGGCACGTATTTCGTTTCCGGCGATACGCACACGTTCCTCACCACCGACGCGTTCTTCTCCACCACCGTGCAGAACGTCGCGCTCCCCGATTGGGTCGCGGGGTTGCTCCGCGGCGACAAGCCGGGGCACGTGGGACCCTGACGCGCGGCTTCGGGGAGACTTAAATCCGTCTGTACTGAAATGAAGGTGCGAAGGGCGCGCTTCGAGGGAGGGGAAGCGCGCTCGAGGCCCGCACGAACCGCGAAGAAACAAGCGGGTTGCGAAGGGGACGTTCCGCTCCCACCGCATTGGGTTAGTATTTTCGAAGCCCCATGACCCAAGACCTGGACGACAAGAAAGCGCATCAATCCGGAGCTGGAACGGAAAAGCCCGAGATGAATTTGGGCGGCGGCGAGCTGGGGGCCGAGATCCGCCGCGTCGCCGAGAACGTGGAGCGCCGGTTCCAGACGGGCCGCCGCGTCCTCTCGTTCGCCGAATACCTCGACCTCTTCGCGACCGATCCCGTGCGCTACGCGCGCGACGCGAGCCGCTACCTGCGCGACGTGTTCGACCACTACGGCACGACCAAGATCGAGCACCCGTGGGGCAAGTTCACCCGCTACAACCTCTTCGATCTTCCGTGGGAAGGCGGCGGGCCGGGCAAGCCGCTCCCGCGCGGCGCGCTCATCGGACAGGAGCACGTGCAGGAGGAGATGTACCGCTCGCTCTCCAACTTCGCGCGCGAGGGCCGGCCGAGCCGCTTGGTGCTGCTCCACGGGCCCAACGGATCGGCGAAGAGCACCATCGTGGGGTGCTTGATGCGCGCGCTCGAGCACTACTCGACCCTCGACGTGGGGGCGCTCTACCGCTTCAACTGGGTCTTCCCCTCGAACAAGACGGTGCGCGGCTCGCTCGGCTTCGGAAAGAAGGCCGAGAGCGGCGGCTCGTCCACGTACGCCCATTTGGCCGACGACGAGATCGACGCGAAGCTCCTGGTCGAGGTGCGCGACCATCCTTTGTTCCTCTTTCCGCTCGAGGAGCGCAAGCAGCTGCTCGAGCGGCTGTTCGCCGCCACCAAGGAGCCCCCGAGCGACTGGATTTTGCGCGGGCAGCTCTCGCACAAGAGCCAGCAGGTGTTCGAGGCGCTGCTCTCGAGCTACGACGGCTCGTACACCGAGGTCCTCAAGCACGTGCAGGTGGAGCGCTACTTCATCTCGCAGCGGTACCGCACGGGCGCGGTCACCATCGGCCCGCAGATGAGCGTCGACGCCGGCGAGCGGCAGATCACCGCCGATCGCTCCTTGGCGGCCCTGCCGGCGTCGCTCCAAGCGGTGACCCTCTACGAGGCCAAAGGGGAGCTGATCGAGGCGGCCGGCGGGCTCCTCGAGTTCAGCGATCTGCTCAAGCGGCCGCTCGACGCGTTCAAGTACCTGCAGCTCTCGGTGGAGACCGGCGAGGTCGCGCTCTCGCAGCAAAATGTGCAGCTCAATTGCGTGATGATGGGCAGCGCCAACGAGCTGCACCTCGATGCCTTCCGCGAGCACCCGGAGTTCGCCAGCTTCCGCGGCCGCCTGGAGCTCGTTCGCACGCCGTACCTCCGGAGCTACATCCAGGAGCAGACCATCTACGACGCGCACGTGGCGCCCCAGGTGCAGCGTCACGTGGCGCCGCACGCCACCATGATGGCCGCCATGTTCGCGGTGCTCACGCGCATGCGCAAGCCGAACCCCGATCGCTACAGCCGCACCTTGGGGGCCGCGCTCTCGACCCTCACCGCGGTGGAGAAGCTCGATCTGTACGCCACCGGGCGCATCCCCGAGCGCCTCGACACCGACGCGCAGAAGATCCTGCGCGCCAATGTGCCCGACGTGTTCGACGAGAGCGATCCGTACCCCATTTACGAAGGGCGCATCGGCGCCAGCCCGCGCGAGATGCGGGTGGTGCTGCTCGACGCGGCGCAGTCGCCCAAGTACAAATGCCTCTCGCCCATCGCGGTGCTCGAGGAGATCGAGAACCTCTGCCAGCGGCGCGGCGAGTTCGAGTGGCTCCAGCAAGAGGCCATCGCCGGCGCCTACCACGACGTGCGCGCCTTCCAGGAGGCGCTGCACGCGCGCTTGCTCGACAGCTGGGAGCACGAGCTCTACTCGACCAGCGGCTTGGTCGACGACGAGCGCTATGCGGAGCTGTTCGAGCGCTACATCCAGCACGTGAGCGTGTGGGTGAAGAAGGAGCGCATCCGCAACCGGGTCACCGGCGAGTACGAGGAGCCGGACGAGAAGATGATGCGGGAGGTCGAACGCCTGCTCGACGTCAAGGGCGAGCCGCAGGAGATGCGCAAGCAGATGATCAGCGCCATCGCGGCCTGGGCCATCGACCACCCCGGGCAAAAGATCGAGCCGTCGATCATCTTCCCGCACCATTTGAAGCGGATGCGCGATGGCATCTTCGGCGAGCGCCGCCCGGCCGTGGCCCAGCGTGCGCGCGACATCGAGCGGCTGGTGCGCGACGAAGGTGCCGGGCTCGACGACACGCGCCGGCGCAACACGGAGAGCACCATCGATCGGATGATCGCGCGCTTTGGCTATTGTCGCGAGTGCGCCGCCGACGCGATGAGCGTGCTCGTACGAAGACGTTTCGGCGACGTTTCGTAAGTTCGCGCGCGCTTCCGCCGAGGTCGCGCGCGCTTCCGCCGAGCTTGACCTCAAGTACACTCATCGGAGCTCATGACGTCGGTTGTCGAAAAGGCGGCGCTCACCCGCGAGGTTCGAGCGCTCGCAGGGCCTGCCATCGTGCACTCGCTGCTGCAGACGATGGTGTTCGTCGTCGACCGGATCATGCTCGGGCACCACTCCTCCACCTCGCTCGCGGCCATGCAGATCGCCGGGCCCCTGGAGTGGTCCGTGTGGAGCGTGTTCGCGGCCTTCGAGGTGGGGACCATCGCGCGCGTGGGGTTTCACGTGGGCGCGCGCGATCGCGAACGCGCGCGCCGCGCCGCCATTTCCTCGCTGTCCACCGCCTTCGGCATGGGGCTCTTGCTCGCGGTCATCGCGCCTTTGTTCGTGGGGCGCATCGAGGTCCTGGCGCCCAACTCGTCGGCCGAGGTGGTGGAGGCCGGGCGCGATTACCTGGAGGTCGCGATGGCGGCGTCGCCGGTGGTGTTCGTGGCCACCGCGGGCATCGCCGTCCTGCAGTCGGGCGGCGATACGCGCACCCCGCTCGCCATCGGCGTGTTCTCCAATTTGGTGCATATTGCACTCAATCGGCTGCTCATCTTGGGCGGGCTGGGGCTGCCGGCGCTCGGCACCCGCGGCGCGGCCATCAGCACGGCCTTGACCTTCGCCTTGGAGGCGGCGCTCACCATCGCCGCCTTGCTGCGCGCGAGCGATCGCGTCTCCTTGCGCGGCCCGCTGGCGCGCCTCGGGGACTACCTCGACGAGGCGAAGGACATGGCGCGGGTGGCGGGGCCCTCGCTCATGGAGCGGATCCTCTATCAGACGGGGTTCATGCTCTTCGTCGCCATCATCTCGCGGCTGGGCGACGCGTCGATGGCGGCGTACCAAGCGCTGATGGCGGTCGAGTCCATCTGTTGGCTCTCGGCCGACGGCTTCGGCATCGCCGCCGCCGCGCTCTCCGCGCAGAAGCTGGGCGCGCAGCAGCCGGCCGCCGCCGAGACCAGCTCGCGCATCGCCGTGCGCGATGGCGTGGTGCTCCTGAGCCTCTTCGGCGCGGTGTTCGCCCTCGGTCGCGGGCCGGTCCTCACGGTCTTCACCTCCGATCCGGCGGTCATCGCCGTGGGGGTGAGCGCGCTGCCGGTGCTGGCGCTGGCGCAGCCCTTCATGGCGAGCGCGGTCGTTATCGGCCAGGCGCTGCGCGGGGCAGGGTTCACGCGCGACGTGTTGTTCATCAGCGCGCTCGGCTCGCTCGCCGTCCGCCTCGCCTGTACCTGGTTCTTCGCCATCACCCTGAACTTCGGGGTGGTGGGCGTGGTGATGGGATCGACCGCCGATTGGTGCGCGCGCGCCACCTTGCTCGCGCTCGTAGGCCGCTCGCGCGCCAGCAAATTGAAGCTCGCTGGCGTAGACTGAGGGGGTGACCTCCCTCGTCGACACGCACTGCCACCTGGATCCCGGTTATTTCCCCGACAGCGGCCAGGCCGCCATCGCGCGCGCCCAGGCCGCTGGCGTGGCCGGCTTCGTCGTCGTCGGGGTCGGCGCCGATCTCGCGCCGGCGCGGCACGCCGTCGAGCTCGCGCGCGCGCGCCCCGCGTATGTCGCGGCCGCGGTGGGGATCCACCCGCACGACGCCACCAGCCTGAACGCCGCTTCCTTCGACGAGCTCTCCAGCCTGTCGCGCGATCCATCGGTGGTGGCCGTGGGCGAGATCGGCCTCGACTACCACTACGATCACTCGCCCCGCGAGGTGCAGCGCGCTGCTTTCGCGCGGCTCATCGGTCTCGCGCGCGAGGTCCAAAAGCCCATCGTCATTCATACGCGGGAGGCCGCGCACGATACGCTCGCCATCTTGGAGGCGGAGGGGGCGAGGGACGTGGGCGGCGTGATCCATTGCTTCAGCGAAGATCGAAACTTCGCCGCGCGCGCGCTCGACATGGGGTTCTACTTGTCGTTCTCGGGCATCCTCACCTTCAAAGGCGCCAAGAGTGTGCACGATGTGGCCGCGTGGGCGCCGGAGGATCGCATCCTCGTCGAGACCGACAGCCCGTACTTGGCGCCCGTTCCGCTGCGCGGAAAATCGTGCGAGCCCGCGTACGTGATCCACACCGCGCAGCGCCTTGCCGAGCTGCGCAACGTGCACATCGCGCGTATCGCGGAGGCCACCAGCGCCAACGCGGCGCGAGCGTTCCGCCGATCCTTCGCTGCCCCATCGCGTGCGGGTGGCGCGGGTAGCTGAGGGCGCGCATACTTTCCGAGCACGTTGGCTCGATCGTCGTTCCTCTCGCCCCTGCTCCGAACCCCGGGAATGGCTCAGGCCCTGAGCTGGGGTGCGTCCATCACCGTCCATGTCGGGATCGTCTTGGGCATCGGCTGGCTCGCGTACCACTCGCTGCGCGCGCGACCGGCGGAAAATCCCGAGGAGACGCCGGCCTTGGCGCCTCTGGCGGTGGAGCTCCCCATCGTCTCCGAGGGGACATTGACCGCCGATGAGGTGCTCGAAAAAGAAGGCACGGTGCCGCACCCCTCGGGCGGCGCCACCGTGCCCCGCATCGACGACGGCCGCCTTGGCCACGGTGGAACGGGGCGCGTGCCCTCGCCCGCCACGCACTTGAGCGATCGCGACGAACGCTTGTCGCTCACCCCGGATTTGATCAGCCATTTGGATCGCGATCAGCAGCAGCGCCTGCGCACCGCGTCCGATCGCGCCTCGTGGGAGGACCGCCGCGCCACCACGCACCCCATGGAGCTGACCTTCCTCGCGTCGGGCACCGGCGATCGCGCCGAGCGCCGAGCGCCCACGCCGAGCGATCCAAGCCTGGGCGCGCGCGCGGCGCACATGGCGGAGGTGGCCGGCGCGCACCTCGGCGCCGCCGAGCACGAGCCGGGGCCGGACCTGGTGCGCATGCCCGTCGGCGCCTCGCGCGAGGGCTCGCACGCGAGCTCGCCCGGCATCGGCGTCGACGATGGCAGGGTCGGGCCCGATCACCGCGCCTCCGCGAATGTCGCGCGCGGGCGGCCCGACGTGACCTTGGGTCCGGTCACCATCCCCGCCACCGAGCACTCGCGCGAGCGCGACGACGTGGACAGCGATCAATCCGTCGCCGCCGCGGTGCGCTCCATCGTTCACGCGAGCACCGCGGGCGGCATGGCCGGCGAGGGGAACGGCGGAACCAGCGGCGGCGGCGCACCCGGCGCGGGCGCGGCCACCGGCATCGGCTCCCACGCCATGCCCCTCGGCACCGGCGAGGGCGATTACTTCGATTTGAACTCGAGGGATCCGCGGGTCATGCCCTACTTCCGGCGCCTGCACGCGAAGCTTCACCCGCTGTGGGCCAACGCCTTTCCACGCAGCGCCCTGCTGGAGCTGAAACAGGGCCTCGTCATCCTGGAGTTCACCATCGAACGCGACGGCTCCGCCCGCGTCTCCTGGCCGCCGCTGCGGCCGAGCGGCATCGACGAGTTCGACCGCAACTGCGCCGACGCCATCCGCAAAGCGTCTCCCTTCGAGCCCATTCCCAAAGAGCTCGGCCGCACCCGCCTGCGCATCCGCGCGCCGTTCGAGGCGCAAAATCCCATCGTCAAATGACGACTCCCGATCACGCCGCCGTCGGCGCCTCACGCGATGGGCGCGCCGCCGCCTCCGTTGAGTGGGGCGCGGTCTCGAACAGGTTGATCGTGTACGCGCGCATGGCTTTGCGAATGAACGAATACATGAGCGGCATCAAATAGCGGTGCGCGAACGGGAGCCGCGCCGCCAGATCGGGCTGCGGGTTCAAGAGCGTGCGCGAGTCCAAGAGGCGAAGACCGAGCGACTCGAGCTCGCGCGGCTCGTCGCAGGCCCACGTGAAGCGCGCTTCCATCTTTTTCATCACGTCGTGGCGATGCTGGTTGGCTAAGATGTGGCGGCCCGCCGTGTCGAAGGCGATCCGCGAATCGGGGAAGGCGCGGGCGATGTTCGTCAGCGCATGGCGCACCTCGGCGCCGGTGAGGTACATGAACACCGCTTCGACCACGAAAAAGTAGGGCCCTGGCGCGTCTCGGACGATGGCCTTCCAGTCCTCGTCGAGCACCGACGCGGCGACCAGCCGGCGTCGTTCGGTCTCTTGGAAGAACTTTCTCCGCAGGTCCATCGAGTCCGGCAGATCGAGATCGACCCAGTGGATCGTTCCATTGTCGAGGCGCTCGAAGCGCGTATTCAGCCCCGCCCCTACTTCGATGACCGTCCCCTCCGGGTTTCGAGCGATGAACGCCCGAATCCATTCGTCCAACATGGCCGTTCGAAGCACGGACCCATAGAGGCTTCGCGCGCTATCGAATTTGCGAAAGTCGTAGTCGATGGCGTCCACCATGGCCACCGCCTTGGGATCGCGCAGGAGGGCGCGCTTCTTTCGCGTCTCCTGCGCGCGCCCGTAGAGCGGAATGAGAAGGGTTTCCTGCACGGCGCCCAGGCGAACGGATTGCGGCTTCATGGCGGGTTTCAAGGTGGCCCATCACGATGAAAATGCAAATCAATTTCATTTTTCCACGAGCGTGCAAGTGACGCTCATCCGTCTTGGTCTTCGGGGCGCCATACGGGCAGGCGCTGGACGCCGTCGACCTTGCCGTTGCTTCCTTTCTTGTTCGAGTTGTTCGAGTTGTTCGGGCGGGAGATGAGCCCGAGCAGCTCGTCGATGCGAACGGGCTTCACCAGGTGCTCGTCGAAGCCGGCCTCGAACGCTTTGGCGCGGTCGGTGCCCTGACCGTAGCCGGTGAGCGCCACCAGGTACGTGCGCGCGTACTTCGGGTTGGCGCGGAGCCGGCGCGCGATCTCGAAGCCATCCATGCCGGGGAGGCCGACATCCACGACGGCCACGTCGGGGCCGACCGCGTCGATGAGCGCGATGCCGCTCGGACCATCCTCGGCGCTCTTGCACTCGCAACCCGCCAGCTCCAGGACCCTCGAGAGCATCTCGCGGCTGTCGGCGTTGTCCTCGATGATCACCACGCGCGGGCGCGAGCCATCCTCGCGCGAGCGGCCCGCGAAGCTCGAACGACGGGGTTTGTCGGCGGGCGCTGCGACCAGGGAAAAGGTCACGACGAACTCGCACCCTTTGCCCTCGCCCTCGCTGTGCGCCGTGACGGTGCCGCCGTGCATTTCGACCAAGGAGCGCACGACCGTGAGCCCCAGCCCCAGACCTCCGTCGGATCGATCGAGCGTGCGGCTCGATTGTACGAACAAGTCGAAGACGGTCTCCAGCATGTCGCACGGGATGCCCACCCCATCGTCGCGCACCCGAATGATGGCCTTTTGCGCCTGCGCGCCCGAGCCGGGGGCCACCTCGAAGGTCACATGACCGCCGTGCGGTGTGTACTTGGCGGCGTTGCTGAGCAGGTTCACCTGGATCTGCTGCAGCCGCGCCGGATCGCCGTCCACGTTCATGGGCCGGGGGTCGATCTTCACCTCGAAGTGCACGCCACGCGCATCCATCAAGCTGCGGACCGCGTCTGCGGCGTCTTTCGCCACCGCGGCCAGATCCACCACGCGCTTGCGGAGCGTGATCTTGTTCTGCGTCACCCGGCTCGCGTCCAGGAGATCATCGAGCAGCCGCGCCATCTGCTGCGACTGCCGATCCAGAATCTCGATCAGCTTGTCGCGCTCTCCAGCTTCGCCGTCGACGTCCTCTTGCTTCAAGAGCGAGGTGGTGATGACGATCGAGCTGAGCGGGTTGCGGAGCTCGTGCGAGAGCATGGCGAGGAATTGATCGCGCCGGCGCACCGACTCTTGAATCTTCTCCTCGGCGTGGGTCCGCTCGGTGACGTCGCGGAAGATGCCGATGACGCCGACGATGCTGCGCTGGCGATCGCGGAGGGGGAGGCGGGTCGCGAGGTTCCACATGTCGACGCCATTCGTCCCCGGGTGCTTCTCGAGCCGCTCGTGCTGCGCGGTGCCCGTGCGGAGCACGCTCTCGTCGAGCTCGGGCGGGCCCAAGGCGTCTTTGGGGCCGCTCACCTCGAACAGGGTCTTGCCGACCACCTCGCGCGGGTTCGTCCGCCCGAGCCGCTCGGCCAGCGCCTTGTTTGCGCGAATGAACCGTCCGCGGGAGTCCTTGAAGTAGATGGCGTCGGGCACGCTCGAGAGCAGGCTCTCGAGGAGGTAGCGCTCGTGGAACAGCGCGTCCTCCGCCGCTTTGAGCCCGCTCACGTCGATCAGGGTGAGCACCACCCCGTCCACCGCGCCTTTCGCGCGATAAGGGAGGATGCGAAGGAAGAAAGCATTGTCACGGTGGGCGGTGAGATCGCGCTCGACCCGCTCGCCGGTGGTCAAGACGTGCTTCAAATCCTCGATGAGGCCCGGGTGATCGATGTCGTGCGTGAACGTCTCGATCGAGCGCCCGGCGTCCTGCGGCAAGAGGTGGAACTTCTCCGCGATCTGCGGGGTGAATTTGCGGACTTTCAAATCGCGGTCGAGGAAGATGGTGCCTACGTCCGTGCTCGACAGAAGGTTATCCATGTCGTTCGTGAGCTCGGTCAGCTCCCCGATTTTGCGCTGATACTCGGCGTTGACCGTGTAGAGCTCCTCGTTGACGCTCTGGAGCTCCTCGTTGGTGCTCTGCAGCTCTTCGTTGGACGCGAGGAGCTCCTCGTTCGCGGCCTGCAGCTCCTCGTTGCTGGTCTCGAGCTCCTCGATGGCCGACTGCAGGTTCTCTTTCGTGTACGAGAGCTCCGCTTCCATGGCGGCGATCCGCGCCTCGGAAGCTCGGCCCATGTCGATCTCCTTGGGCGAATCCGCGACGCGAGGCTCGTGCGGGCCATCCATGGCCTCGAACGAAATGAGGACATTGGGGAGGCTGGCCGTGCGATTTCGAATCTGCCGCAAGGTGACCTTGAAGGGACCTTCTTTGCCGCCATCCAGCTGCACGCCTTTGAAGACGATGGGCGAGGCTTCGTGCACCGCGCGCTTCAAGCCTCCGACCAGGACCATCTTCAGCTCGGAGCCGACCAGATCGAAGATGTCGAGGCCCTGCCTGCCATCGTGGATCTTCAGAAATCGACTCGCCCCGGAGAACGAATGGAGCAGCTCCCCCCGTTCGCTGACGAGCAAGCTGGGCGGCATGAACTCGTCCAGCAGAGCGTCATAGGTACCGAGCAAATTCGAAAACGAGTTTCGCCCGAACCCCGCGAGGTGCGGGCCCGATGACAGGGGCGGGTCGGCGAGCTTCGAGGGTTTGAGGCGCGCTTCGACCGGAATCCGTACATCGCTGTATTTTTGAAAAATGCGCCAATACCGATCGACGGGTTGGAAATCGTGCACCAAGGGCCCGGGCGATTCGCTGGGGCCCAAGAAGACGACCCCGCCCCGATTCAGCCCGAAGTGAAAGAGGCTGAGCACCTTTTGCTGCACCTGCGGCTGCAAATAGATGAGGAGATTGCGGCAACTTATCAAGTCGACCCGGGTGAAGGGCGCGTCCTTGATGACGTTGTGCTGCGCGAAGACGATCATCTGCCGGACCTCGGGCACGACTTGAAAGCTCTTGCCGCGCTGCAAAAAATAGCGCTCGAGCCGGTCGGCGCGCACGTTCGCGACCGCCTCTTCGTCGTAGAGCGCGCGGGCCGCGGTCTCGAGCGAGCCGTTGTGCACGTCGGTCGCGAAGATCTTGACGGCTCGGTTTCCGAACCGATTCGAGAGCTCGTGGAGCACGATGGCGAGCGAATAGGCCTCCTCGCCGGTCGCGCAGCCGGCCACCCACACGCGCAGCGGGGTGTCGCGCGGGCCGCGCTGCAGGAGCTCGGGCAAGACGCGTTGCTCGAGCAGATCGAACGCCTCTTCGTTCCGAAAGAAGCGGGTCACGCCGATTAAGAGATCGCGGTACAGCACGTCGAGCTCGGAGCGCTCGCGCTTCAATCGCTCCACGTATTCGTCGAGGTGCTCGGCGCGCGCGAGCTGGAGCCGCCGCTCGATGCGGCGGGTGACGGTGCTCGGTTTGTAATGTTTGAAGTCGATTTGAAACTGGCTCTCGAGGAGCGCGTAGACGGCCGCGAGCCCCTCCTCCGTGCCGGCGGGTATTTGCGATACGGGCGCGAGGAGCGGGGTGTGACCCGCGGCGTGCTCGATCAAGACGCGCGGCATCTCGCTCGGCGCCAGCACCCAATGCGCGACGCCCGCGTCCCGAGCCGTCTTGGGCATTCCATCGAACTGCGCGCTCTCCACGTCCTGCACGATGACGAGCCCTCCGGCCTCGTGCACATCGCGAATGCCGCGCGATCCATCCGTGCCTCCGCCTGACAAAACGATGGCCACCGCGCGCTTGCCGCAATCTTGCGCCAGGGAGCGAAAGAAGACGTCGATGGGGAGGGTGAGCTCCTGCTGGCGATCCCGCTCGCTGAGGAGGAGCTTCCCCTCCGCGACGATCATTTCCTTCTTTGGCGGGATCAAATAGACGTGATTGGGCTCGATGGCCATGCCATCTTCGACCAAACAAATGGGCAGCTCGGTGTGCCTCGCGAGGAGCTCATCCATCAAGCTCTTGAAGTCGGGAGACAGATGCTGGACGACGACGAACGCCATCCCGGTATTGCTCGGCAGATTGTCGAAGAAACTCTCGAGCGCTTCGAGTCCGCCGGCGGAGGCACCGATGCCAACGACGATGGGAGATGAGCGATCCATGGTGAGGCTGCCATAGCAGCGCCCGTGCCGAACGATTCGTGCGGTTAGGCTTCCACGAGCAAAGGAAAATCCCGGATTTGCGTGGCAACTCGCCACGGGGCTTCAAGCATGAGGCAGATTACCTCATCAGACTGAGCCATTCTCTGACGCTTCGCATTAGCGGCTGAGCACGCTGCCTGCAGCACGGCGCGGGCGCGCGCTTAGCGTGCGAAGCGGGGGCCTGCCTTGCCGTGTGTTTTTGACGAAGGGGACGGCTTATGCGAGGGGTGTGATGAATGCGCCTTTTGCGAAGGGTGCGCTTTGCGCCCAGGGGAGGGCGCATGGCCGAAACCCGGTGGGCGAGGTGCATGGGGCGGGCGGCCGTCGTCGGGGGGCACGAGCGCCCGCGGTCCGTGACCGATGAGATCCTTGCGCCCCGCGCGCCGCAAGGCTTCACGGGCCAGCGGCCAATGCGTCGGATCCCAATAGAAGAGCACCGCCTTCATCATCTTCTTTTCGCGCAGATCGGTGGCGGTATAGACGGGTGACATCGTCAGCGGATCGATCCCGGTCCAAAACATGGTCGTGGCCACGGCCATGGGCGTCGGGATGAAGTCTTGCACCTGCCGCGGGCGCATGCCGCGCTCTTTCAAATAAATTCCGAGCTCGATGGCGTCGGCCAAGGTGGACCCCGGGTGCCCGCTGATGAAATACGGAACGAGGTATTGCTCTTTGCCCGCCTCCTCGCTGGCGCGGCAGAACGTCTCGGCGAAGCGCTCGTAGCTCACGATGGGCGGCTTCTTCATCTTGTCGAGCACCTTGTCGTCGTGGTGCTCGGGCGCGACCGAGAGCTGTCCGCCGGTGTGGTGCTGCGCGAGCTGCCGCACGAACTCGGGGCTGCGCTCGGCCAGATCGTAGCGAACGCCGCTCGCGATGAAGACCTTCTTGATTCCGCTCTCCGTGCGGACCTTCTTCATCAAGTCGATGAGCGGCTCGTGATCGGTCTTCAGGTTCTCGCAGATCCCCGGGTGCACGCACGAGAGGCGGCGGCAGGCGCTCTCCGTCTCGTCGTCCTTGCAGGTCATTTTGTACATGTTGGCGGTGGGGCCGCCGAGATCGGTGATGGTGCCGCGAAAGCCATCCATGCGGGAGAGCGCGCGCACCTCGCGCAGAACGCTATCGGCCGAGCGGCTCTGGATGATGCGCCCTTCGTGCTCGGTGATGCTGCAGAAGGTGCACCCGCCGAAGCACCCGCGCATGGTGACGATGGAGTGCTTCACCGTTTCGTACGCGGGGACCGGATCGGCGTAGCTCGGGTGCGGAAGGCGCGTGAAAGGCAGATCGTAGAGCCCATCCATCTCGTTCTCGGAGAGCGGCTCGGCGGGCGAGTTGAAATACACCGCCTGATCGCCGTGCGGCTGCAGGAGCGGCCGGCCATTGTGCGGGTTGGTCTCGTATTGGAACGCGCGCGACATGCGGGCGAAGGCCTCCTTGTCGTCGCGAACCTCCTCGTACGAGGGGAGCACCACCAGCTTGCCGTCCCTCACATACCGGCTTTTGTCCTCGAGCAGTGGCTCCCAGGCCCGGCGGTTGGAGAGCGCATAGGCCGTACCGCGCACGTCGCGCAAGTTGGCAATCGGCTCGCCCGCGTCCAGTCTTCGGGCGATCTCCCACGCGGGCCGCTCACCCATCCCGAAGACGAGAAGATCCGCCTTGGCGTCGAGCAAAATGGAGCGCCGCACCTGATTCGACCAATAGTCGTAATGGGCAATGCGCCGGAGCGACGCTTCGATGCCGCCGAGCACGATCGGCAGCCCGGGGAACGCCTGCCGGCACAAATTCGAATACACGATGGTGGCGCGATTCGGCCGCTTGTCCGCTTGCCCGCCCGGCGAATATTGGTCGACGGAGCGCACCTTCTTCTGCGCCGTCAGCTTGTTGAGCATCGAGTCGAGATTTCCGGCGCTGATCCCCACGAAGAGGCGCGGCCGGCCCATGCGGGCGATGTCCTCGGGCGAGCTCCAGCTCGGCTGCGACACGATCCCCACCCGGTAGCCGCGTCCCTCGAGGAAGCGCGCGATCAGAATCGGGCCGAACGCCGGGTGGTCGACGTACGCGTCGCCGCTGACGATGAGAATGTCGAGCTCATCCCAGCCCCGCTCCTGCATTTCCTCCCTCGTGGTCGGAAGAAACGCGCGCGTGCGCGACGAACGGGGCGAGCGCGATGGCACGCGGAGCTGGGTGAGGGACATGGGCGCGCGCAGTGTAGCGAAGGACGCCCCTCTGCGCACGGCCTCAGGCGCCCTGCGCGGGGGCGGGTGTAGACGATCGGACGGCCTGCAAGGGTCGTCGACCGTTACTGGACGGAGCGGAGCATGACGTCTGGGAGCCGCCGAAGGGAGCCGAGCCCCCGGTTCGGCGCGGATTTGGCGGAATTCCAGGGAGCTCAGGGGAGCGGGCGCCCGACGATGGGCCGCCAAGTTTCCTACAATCGCAACGACCGTCGCTGACCTTGGCGCCCGTCCATTTGGCGCGCGCAGCGCGAGACCACAACCCGTCTGGGCCCTTGGGCAAGGATGATGCGGACCGGGACACATTGTCGCGTCCGCTTTTGGAAGGGGAGCGAATATTCAGCTCGGCGCCCGGCGCTGTGCGGTGCGGGGCAACCCCGCGCCGCGCTTCTGCCGATGAATGGGCGGTTACGTCGATGGCGTGTACTCGCCGGACGCCTCCTCGAGATAGCGTTTCCACTTCTCGTGCAAGCGCCGCTCGTTCGACTCGCGGCTTCCGAGGTCGGGATCATCGGAAGGCATGTACCTGACGAAGGCGGCGATGCGCGGCGGGTACCCGAAATCCGTGTAAACCTCCTCGACCGTTTGGAGCGGATCCGCATAGTCCGCCCTATGCTCGAATATCCACGTCCTCCAGGGATGAATCGCTGGTGAGAGACAAAGCCTCGAGGTTCTAAGATATACTCGAAGATTCCCGCACGGCCGTCCGGATGATGCCGATGTTCATGTGTCGCAGCTCCCGCGATGGCTAAGAACGACGTACCTGCCGCGCAAACGGTGAGCATGGAGGACTGCTATCGCAAGTAATCATTGATATGTTCATGTGAACCTCCCCCGTTCCAGCCATCAAACAGTACGATGGACGTGCAAGCTACGTCGCGCTCGCAGTCGAACAATAGAATGACGTGGCGCCTTCAAAAGCCATAAAGTAAAGATGCTCGTAAACCGTGAATAAGTTGACCTGCACCCTGGTTCCGCGGATTTTCAATCGCCCGGTGCCTGTGTCGAGTCTACGCCGCGAGCATGGCGCGGGTACATTGTATACATCACGTGCATGGCGCTGCTCTACATTGGCGTGACTTGTTTAGGCGCGATAGGTGTTTCACTCGGGGATGAAGCTCAGTACCGGTCTTGGGCTTTCTTGGTGATCGGACCTCTTCTCGCGCTCTCTTATGGAGTTGCATTCTTCTTGCCGAAGAGGCCGGGGTCTGGACCTATCATTCAATATTGATCGTGATTGGTATGACGAGCCACTGTCGTCTTCCGGCGGCGGTTCCTCTTTTGATCCATTGGTTGAAGCCGGAGATGAAGCGATTCTTTCGGCGCGCGCGAAATGGCCAAAACTGCAATGCGAAACCACCCGGTGCGGCGCGGCGGCTCGGGCGAATCGACGGTGACGGAAGGGGTAACTTCGACCCTCGCGCAACCACGTTGCAACGAGAAGCGCCCACGTACCCACCAGCCCACCAGCCTTTAATCTGCAGCTCGTCGCTCGCCTCGATGATGCCGCGGGACGCGCCCGGTCAACGGCGAGCGACGCGTCGCGATATCGGTTGGAGCACAGGCCACTCCCCCGGCCAGCCCGGCAGAAACACCGCGACCGCCAAGCCCACGATCGCGAAACCGCATGTCGCACGATAGGCGCGCGACAATCCGCGCAGGCTCTCCGTGCAGGCGGCGTCCATGGTCGCGGTGGTGGCGCGCATCGCGTCGCAGAGACCGAGGACACCCGTGTCGCCCGCCGCCGCGTGGACGTGCGCCCACGGGATTGGATGGGAGAGACGGGTCGATGCCACGGTCGCGAGCAGCGGGACGGCCATGGCTTGCACGACGTAGCGCGTGCACGTGATGAGCGCGGTCGCGCGCGGGGCCGCCTCGGGCGCGACGACGGACATCGCCGATGCGAACGTGCTCTGCGCGGTGAGCCCGATGGCGACGCCGCGTACGGCCGATAGCGCGACCAACCAGCGCGTGGACGTGGCCGCGTCCAGCTGCGACATTTGCCAACTATTGAAGACGAGAAGCGCGTACCCGAGGGCCACCACGAAACGAGGGCCGACTCGGTCGTATAGCTTTCCTGCAAGCGGCATGGCCAGGCCCGCGCCGAGCGCGATCGGCAAAAGAATAGCACCCGATGCGACCCCCGATAATCCGCGGAGCATCTGCAAATAGATTGGATACAAAAATTCCGCACCGAATAGGGCAACGACGCTGATGTGGCCGAGCGAGCTCGAGCTCGCGAACGTGCCCGATCGATAGAGCCGTAAGTCCAAGAGTGGGGCCTTCGTGTTCCAGAGCTCGTGCGGAACGAACACTGCAACGCACGCGGCGCCGATCGCGAAAAAAAGCACCGTCGCTGGATCGCCCCACCCGAGTGACCCTGCGAGCGACGACCCGTAGAGGAGCGCCCCGCAACCCACCGTGCATGTGAGGGCTCCAAGAGCGTCGAACGCCGGTCTCCTTTTCGCGCGCGCGTCCACGAGGTGACGCGAGGAAAGATAAACCCCGAGCGCGCCGACGGGGATGTTGATCAAAAATGCCCACCGCCACTGCCCAGCATCGACGAACCAACCTCCGACGAGCGGCCCGGTCGCCGGCGCGACGATCAGCACGAGACCGAATACGCCGAACGCCACCCCGCGCTCGCTCGGGGGGAACGCCCGCAACAGTTGGGCGCTGGCCAGCGGCGACGCCAGCCCGCCTCCGATGCCCTGAAAGGCGCGGCCGGCGAGGAGCACGCCGAGCCCGGGCGCCAACCCTGCGAGCACCGAGCCAATCACGAAAGCACCGAGCCCGGCGACGAGCGTGGTCCTGACTCCCCAAACGTCCGCGAGAAAGCCAGAGAGCGGCGTGCTCACCCCCATGGCTAGAACGTAGATACTGATAATCCATTGAAGGCCGCCGAGGTCGAGCCCGAACTGCTCGCGAAATGCCGGCAGGGCCACATTGACGACCGTCATATCGAGGTAAATGAGAAACGACCCCGGAATCAACGAAAAGAGAACCTTCCACCTGTTTGTGAATTCGCCGCCAGCCATGGCGCCGTTGGCGTTCGATGATATCGTCATGTGTCGCAACCTCGGCAAATTATGCAATTTGAACAGCCGCGGCGCGTGTGGCCAAGCATATCGCGACAATTCGATTTGGCATTTTACGCCACGGTGAATGAGTCTGATGTTCGTTGTCATCGACCCATGTCATAGTCATTTGCGCGCCTCACGAGCTTGCGCCGACTGTCCGCATGTGGTAGCCATTCATATGAATACGGGGTGCGATGGTGCGCTCCCCACTTCGCGCGAAACGCGAACGCGAAAGGTGGCATGCAGACGTGCGTGCACGAGAAACAATCACCCGCGCCCGGAAGTGTGCGGCAAATTTCGATGTGTTATCGACCACATCCAATCATGTTTCTGGAACCCTCTTCGTTCTTACTCGATGAATTAAATTTACCTAGCCTTCGAGCCCTCTCGACGTGCCATGTGCGCTCGAACCTGGCTCCTCTCTCGAGGAGGCCCCGCTCACGATGGCCCAGCGCGGCCCAGCGGCCCAGCGGCCCAGCACAATTGCCACCAGATCAAACCTCGAATTTTTAATACCATTCAAAAGAGACACCCCGTGTCATTTTCGTTCACGCTCGAAAAAATTCGGCCTTCGGGCACCCTCGACGCGGTCATATTCGATGAAAGCACCTGTTTCGATCTTTCGCTGAGGGCTCAACGCCAATTGCGCAGCGCGTTCGTCGCAGAGACGTTCGCGTTCCATCTCGAGAGGTGCACCGCATATCGCGCATTTGCGGAGCGGCGCGGCGGACCCGACATACTCGAGCGAGTGTACCTCGATATCGATGCAGTGCCGGTCTACCCGACTGCCGCATTCAAGCGCTGGCGGAATTTTGCTGTCGAGGATGGCGCCGTCGAGAAGTGGTGTCTCAGCAGCGGTACGCGCGGCACTCGGAGCGAGGTGCCGCGCGACCGTGTCACGCTCGAGAGGCTGCTGGGATCCGTCAAAGCAGCCATGCCGCTCGTTCACGATTGGTACGAGCACGAAGCTACGGTGATCAACCTGGGGCCCAGCCGCGCCGAGGCGGGCGATATTTGGTTTGGATACGTCATGAGCCTGATCGAGCTCCTCTATCCAACGACCTGCATGGTCCGTGAAGCGACGCTCCTGGTCGACGAGGCCATCGAACGACTTCGTTCGTCGGTGGAGCGAGGGCAGGACGTCATCCTCGTCGGCCCGCCCTTCCTGCTGCTCGAGCTCGCCGACGCGGTGACCTCGAAGAACGTTCGCATCGACTCGAAAGATCGATTGACGACTATTACCGCGGGGGGTTGGAAGCGCTTCTCCGGGACCGCCATCGACCGCGCGCAGCTCGAAGAACGCCTCGCCACCGCGTTCGGCATGTCCGACCGAACGCGTATGCGGGATGCCTTCAATCAAGTGGAGCTCAACGCCGTATTGATGGAGTGCCGCGCCGGGTGGAAGCATGTTCCTCCCTGGGTGCACGCAACCACCCGCGACCCGCATCGATTGCACGTTCAACCGCGAGGCGAGATGGGCCTGATGTCGTATTTGGACGCGTCCGCGACGAGCTATCCATGTTTCATCGTCTCCGACGATGTAGGTGTGACGCGCGAGGGCATGTGCGAGTGCGGTCGAGAGGGCGTCACCGTGAGGATCGTCCGCCGTACCCGTACGTCCGCGCAACGGGGCTGTGCTCTATCGATCGACCGCACCTTGCAGGAGGTTTCTCATGCACGGTGACGCGGTTTCCCTCGTGCTCACTGAGCATACCGTCCGCAGCGCGCGCGGGAGAAATATCGCCGTCTGGGCGCTGGAGTCGACCTCCCAACCGACTCCCCCTCGCCCCATCGTGCTCGCTCCGGGGTTCGCGCGGAGGATGGACCATTTGGGGCCGCTCGCCGTGTATCTCGCGCACAATGGCTTCACCGTCTACCGCTACGACTCGCTCGACCACGTCGGCCTGAGCGATGGAACCATGTTGGATTTCTCGATGTCGGCAGGTCTCGAGAGCATGGACGCCGTGGTCGACTGGGTGCGCGCGCGACACGCGGTGCCGGAGGTGGGCGTCATCGCCATGAGCCTGATGGCGCGTGTGGCTTATCAATTGGCGTCGCGTCACCCCGGTATTGCGTTTTTGTTGCTCGCGGTCGGCGTCGTCAATGTACGAAGAACATTGCACGCGGTCTGGAATCACGATATCGCAGGTACGCCCGTCGAGGCACTTCCGACGTATGTCGAGTTCGAGGGCCATTACATACGCAGTCGAGGATTCTGGACCGACGCGCAGGAGAAGGATTGGTGGTCGGTCGAAGGAACCGTCCGCGCGCTCCAGGCCGTCGACCGGCCGCTGGCCTGCTTCGCCAGCCCCGAGGACGAGTGGGTCGACGCGTCGGAGCTCGAGAGGGTCTTCTCCTCCGCCCGCGCGGGTTCGCGCCGGCTGATCCACCTCGAACGAAGCAGCCACGATCTCGGGCGCAACGCGGCCGTCGCCCGGGTATTCTTCCAGCGGACCACGGCGACCGCTCTCGAGCTGTCCGGGCTCGCCGCCGGCTCGATCCGCGAGCCCGCCTTCGAGCAGATCGTCGAGCAGGCTCTCGTGGAGCGACGGCTCGAACGAACGACCGCAATTCGGCACGTCCCTGCGGACTCGTTCGACTCCCTGAAGATGGTTCGCCGCACACACCACACCTCGACGACCTGACCGGACGCGCGTGCTCAGACGCCATGAATCACGCTGACGATATGAGCCCCGAAACTCGCATTGCCCTCGATGAGCTCTCGCGCGAGCTCGACCTGGAACCACGGCTCACGCCGTTCGGCGCGTTACGCTATCGAGGTCTTCACGACGCGAAGGGCGGGGGCCTCGCGCTCCACATCGACGATCTCTCGGCGCTGCCCCTCTTGGATGGCATCACGGGGATCGAGTTCTATCAGCATCGCGCCCGCGTTCGGTCCGGCGACGGTGACCTCTTCGTAACCGTCACCGATGCCTGCGAAGGATACGAGGAGTATTGTCGAACGAAGCTGCGTCTGGGGAGGCCCGAGCTCGTCGTCGTGGAAGCACCGGCCAATCCGATCCATGTTGCACGCGCGGCGACCGCGAGCCGCGCGTGGTCGCGTATCGTCGAACGGGCGCGGCGAGCGAGCCATGTCGTCGTTCACCCCTACATGGCTCACGAGGCGGTGTGGGAGCTCGCGGGCCGCTTGCGCGACGCTGCCTCGCGCCCCACGACCGTGCTCGGCCCGCCGCCGCCGATCACGTGGCTCGCGAACGATAAACGACTCTTTTCGGAGATCGTCTCGCGTACCCTCGGTGCGGAGGCGCTCGCAGAGACACGCGTCGCGCGATCGGCGTCTGCCCTGGCCGCCGCGCTGGTCGAATTGGCGAAGCGACACCCGCGGGTCGGCCTCAAACGAAGCCGCAGCGTCTCCGGAATGGGAAACGAGGTGTTCGACGGGGCGGAGCTCCTCCTCGCTTCGCACCTCGAGGTCCTGGAGCGGGTCGAAGCATTCCTTCGACGCACGGGGGAACACGAGGACGAACCCGTACTGGCCGTGGCATGGGAGACCAGCAGCGTCTCCCCGTCGAGCCAACTCTGGATCCCCCCGCTCGGCAGCGGAGCCCCTCGATTGGATGGTATCTTCGAACAAATTCTCGATGATGGCGTCTTCATCGGAAGCCGCCCATCGACTCTGCCTCACTGTGTCCATCGAATGATCCGCGATGCCGCCATCTCCGTGGCCCGATCGCTCCAGTACCTAGGTTACGTCGGCCGCTGTTCGTTCGATCACGTCGTCGTAGGGGATCTCGAGACTTCGCCTCGCGTCCTCTTCGTCGACTGCAATGGTCGATGGGGCGGCACGTCGACCCCCATGAACCTCGTCGACCGGCTCTTCGCCCATGCACCGCGCCGCGCTACCTATCGCGCGCAAGACTTCACCGCCACCCGACTCACCGGGGTCCCGTTCACGGAGATCCTCGAGGCCATCGGCGGTCAGCTGTTCGACCCTGTCACGCGGAGCGGCCGCTATGTCTTCTACAACGTCGAGCCGCTCGCCCGCTGGGGCAAAATGGACGTCATCGCTTTCGGACGCGACCGCGCGGCGTCCGACGCCGCGCTCCTCGAAGATCTGCCGAAGCTATTGAAAATTTAGACGCCCCCACCTTCATTGCGTAGCTCGAATCGAAATTAACTGGCCAAGCCCGACCGCGCGATTATATATCACTAAATAGGCAACGTCGCGATACGCCATCAAAATACCGTTCCCGATCTCGACTCGCGTCGCGGGGACGAGCGGAGATTTTATGTCCAACACCCATGCGTTCGATGACGCAATCGCATATGCGAGGCGGCAAGCAGAGTCGATGGATCTCGAGCAAATCGAGAAAGCTCACGTTTACATCAAACCTCTCGACTACTACGTATTGGGCAGCGTCTATCCGCCGCTCAAGGCGATGCAACCGATAGCGCCCGACGAGATGTATGCCGGCGCGTCCGACGATCTCAGCCTGTACGTACACATCCCATTCTGCGATCAATATTGCAGCTTCTGCCACTTCGCGAAGGTGATCAACCCTTCCGAGGATCGGGTCGAGCGCTACCTGCGCGCGATGTACCTCGAGCTCGAGATGCTCTCGCAGCGCCTCGGCGGCGCGAGGCGCGTCCGAACCATTTATTTCGGCGGAGGGACCGCATCCTACCTGACGGCCGCTCAAGTTCGAGAGCTCTTCGCACGGATACACCGCCATTTCGACGTGGCGCCCGACGCGGAGATAACGTACGAGCTCCACCCGAACCTGGTCCGCCGCCCGGACTGCGACGAGCGCCTCGAGAGCATGCTCGCCAACGGCGTGAACCGGTGGGTCTTCGGCGTTCAATCGATGGACAATCGGGAGCTCGCGAAATTGAACCGGGGACACACGGACCAAGACGTCCTCGATCTCCTGGCGGCCTTGAGAGAGCGCGGGCAGGAGAACGTCTCGCTCGACCTGATCTTCGGGATCCCGTATCAAACGCTCGAATCGTGGCACCAGACGCTCACGAAGCTGGTGGCCGCGGGCACGCCGAAGTTCAACATTTTCCCGCTCATGTTCAAGTCGGGCGACCCCATCACCTACCACTATCTCAAGGAGCCAGAGATCTTCCCCGATGCGTCGGATCGTATCCTGATGCACTTCATTTGCGATCACGTGCTCCTCGACGAGGCGGGATACCGGTATGGTCCAGTATTTTACTATTCGAAGAAGAACGGAATAGCCTCCCAGCAGCAGGCAGGAAAGTTCGAAAACATCGACAACCTGAACCTGCTCGGCATCGGCGTGAGCGCTTTTGGCTACCTCGGCGGGACTCACTATTACAATGTATGTGAGATCGAGGATTACGTGAGAAAATGCGAGGCGAGAGAGTCGCCGGTCTGGGTCGGCTGGGCTCTGTCCGAGGAAGACAAGATCCGGCGCAACGCCATCATGTCGATTCGGGCCAGCGGCATCTCCCGCCCGGTGATGAAAGAGCGGTTCGGCATCGATCCATTCGAGTACTTCGCCGACGACATCGCCATCCTGAAAGAGCTCGCGCTCGTCGAGGAGCAGGGCGACGCGCTCGTGCTCACGCGGCTCGGCGCGCTCCACGCCGACGGTGTCGGGACGCGCTTCGTGGGGAAGAACGTGCTCGAGCTCTTCGAGCAAAAGAACGCCGAGCTTCTGCTCGAAGGGAGCCACGCGCGCAAAGACCTCATGGAGAGATACGATTATAGCCCTCTCCGGCGCAGGGTCCTCGACTTCACCAAAGACCTTCGGGAGAAGGCGCAGAGCCGCAAACACTTGCCCGTCGCGCCGCCCCTCGTCACCAGCAAGGTCTGAAGATGTTCAGTCACATCACCATCGGCACCAACGATCTCGCGCGCGCAGAAGCTTTTTACTCGCATGTCTTGTCGCCGCTTGGAGCCGTGCTCGTGCATCGGGACGAGCGTTACGTGGGGTATTGTACGGGTGGGCTGACCCCCGACGGGCGGCCGCGACGGCCGATGTTCTGGGTATGCCTCCCGTACGATGGACGTGCGGCGACGGTTGGAAATGGCACCCACGTCGCGTTCCTCACGGAGGCTCGCGCGCTCGTCGACGCGGTATATTCGATTGCGCTGGAGAGCGGCGCCCGGGACGAGGGCCGGCCCGGCCTCCGGCCGCAGTACCACGAGCATTATTACGGTGCGTATTTTCGCGATATGGACGGCAACAAGATCCAGATCTGTTGCCACGCCGAGGACGCGCCCCGCCGCACCTCGCCCGGCGAGCGTACGAGATGAGCCACATCGGACTTTGGTTCTACCGCAACGAAGGCGGCGACGAAATATTGGCCGAGCTCGAAGCACGATTGGCGGCCTTCGGGCACGCCGTCACCAGTGATTTCGACATGCGCCAGTGTCGCGTCGTCGACGGTGAGGTCCTCACGGCGGACGGGCGCAATCTCTCTCGGTTGGACATGCTCTATCACATGAACGCCGATCAACAGAGCGACCATCAAAGGGAGGTGCTCGGCGCGCTCGAAGCCTCTGGCGTGCACGTGATCAACGGCTTCGATGCTTTCAATCGGGCACAGGACAAGTTCGTCGCCAACTGCACCCTCCGCCGTGCAGGGCTGTCGGTGCCGCGGTCCGCGCTGGTGCCCGCCGCCGTGTCCCGTCGCGCCTTGGACGAGCTGTTCGCGCTGTGGGGCTCGGTCGTCGTAAAGAGACGGCGCGGACACGGTGGACATGGCGTTCAAAAGTTCGACGCGGCGGAGCCGCTGGCCGACTTCATCGGGAGCGTCGCCGACGTCTATTCCAATTTCTATCTGGAAGAATTCATACCGTTTCACGAACACGATACGCGGGTCGACCTGCTCGACGGAGTCGTCGTCGGAGGCTACAGCCGCAGAAAGAATCATCGCTTCAAGACCAACGTCCACGCGGGCGCGGAGATGATCCCGCTGCCCCCGACCGAAGAGGCCATCGCCCTCGCGAAGCGCGCCGCCCGCGCGCTCGGCATCGACTGCACGATCGTCGATATGGTCGTTCACGCCGAGACGGGGAGGCTCTACGTCATCGAGGTGAACCCTTTTTTGGGCGTCTTCACGGGTGTCGGCTTGAAGAAGGGGGTCAACACCATCCAAACCATGGACGACATTCATCCTGTATTTGCGTACGACGACCGCAAGCTGGAAATGCTCACGAATTTCATTCACCTCCGCGCCGCCGGGCCGGTCACGGCTCCGCGCGGCAATAGAAACTGGGATCGACCCTCATGCGAAAAGTTCTAATCAACATCGAGGCGACGCCTTCGTGTCCGGCTTCTTGTGCGATGTGCCCGCGCTCCCTCATCGGGACGGAGGGGAATATGAGCCTCGCGACCATGGAAAAGGTGGTCTCGATGTTGGATCCCTCTTTCGTTTGGGAGGTGGACATGGCCGGGCGGGGAGAACCCACGATTCATCCGCAGTTCGTCGAATTGTGCGAAATCATGGCCCGTCCCAAGATTACTACGGGCATCGTGACCACGGGCGTGACCATGACCCCGGCGAACATCCTCGCGTTCGAAAAACATCTGGACATCATTCGCGTGTCCGTGAGCTCGATCGTCCGCGAGACGTTCGACAAGATTCACATCGGGCTCAAGCACGCTCAAATTTGGAAAAACATCGCGGCGCTCGCGGAGGTCGCGGCGCACAAGACCGTCATTCATCTGACCGGCGGGCCGACCATTTACGAGCATTTACCGCAAACGGTGGAGCACCTTCGCAAGCTCGGGTTTCGTCGATTCAAGTTGCTGACCTTGTGGAACCGGGGAGGGTACTTCGAGACCAACCAATCGAGGGAGCGCCGGCAAGAGCTCCTCACGGAGCTCGCCTTGGATGCTTCGGAGGACGAAGTGTGGTCGGAGTACGGGCGCGCCCGATTTCTCGGCGAGATCGCCTACAACAAGCTCAAGAACCCGCGCTATTGTCCGATCGGCGCGAGCAGCGTCACCATCAGTTACAAAGGTGACATCGGCGGCTGCTTTCAAGATTTCGGGCTCACGTCCGTCGTAGGGCACGTCGATACGCACGACATCAAAACACATATCCAGAATCGCGCGAAAGAGCTCGGCAACATGCCGATATGCCAAGGATGCGACGCCCACAAGGTCACGCTGTTTCAATTGTCGAAACCGAACCCCCCCGAGCGCTCCCGGCTCCCCATGATTGACGAGTGACTCCATCGCTGCTCTCGACCCGACGCCCGACACCACTGGAACATCCGATGCTGAGTGACCTTCGCGAAACCACGCTCGATCCGAGCAGCTCGAACACAGGCGATCCCTGGGAAGAGGCCGCGGACCTCGTACGGAGGCTGCCGCTGTACCGGGGACTCTACGGAGCTCGCGCCCCGGAGTTTCGATTCGAGGACGCACATTCTTTTCCGATCCTCGAGCGGGCCTCGCTGATCGGGCAGTTCCCCGGCGGCTGGATGACGGAGCGATTGTCGACCGCCAGCCAGCGAGGGGAGGTGGAATATGCAACGTCCTCGGGGACCACCGGCGAGCGCGTGCAAATCGTGAGGCCGAGCAACTGGTGGGTCGGTGAGCACCAGCGCGCCTGTCGCGCCGTACCGCGCCTGCGCGGCTTCCGTGTGGGCGTGGATCGAAGCGCGGTGCTCACGACCATGGATTGCTCGGCCGCCGTGTGCTTCGCGGAAAATCCACGATTCGCGGATCGGGTCATCGGGACCACGCTGTACCTGAACAGCGCTCACGATCCGAATCATTGGACACGCGATGACGTCACGCGCATTTTGATCGAGCTCTCCGAGTTCCAGCCCAAAATGCTGGTCGCGGATCCCACGTTCCTCGCGCTGCTGCTGCAGAAGGCGGCGCTGCTGGGCATTTCGACGCCCATATTCCAGCCGGAGATTTTGAAGCTCTCGTACGAGATGATTACGGGTTACGTGAAGCGCTACATCGGGCAGTTCATTCACACCCCGGTCACCGAGCTCCACGGCACCACCGAGCTCGGCTGGCTCTATCACCGAGAGTCGGACGAGCCGTTCACGCGCATCTCGGAGCGATCGGCGATCGAGCTGGTGCCATTTTGCAAGCGGCGCAATACCTACGAAATTCTCGCGTCGTCCGTGAAGAACGCGTTCATGCCGTTCGTCCGATTTCGTCTGGGCGACGTGGTCAAGCTCGAAGACGGGGGCCAAGAGGTGCGCTACTTTTGCGGGCGCGTTCGCGAAGCGGTCGCGAACGACGCGGGCGACCCCGTAACCCCCGGTGAATTGGATGAAGCGCTCGCGGCGCTGTCCAATGACATTCTCCTCTACCAAGTGACCATGACCCGCGACCGTCGATTGACGTTTCATTACGTGGGCAGCGATCACGGGCCGCTCTCGCCTCTCCAGGAGAAGGACCTACGCTGCGCGCTCACCGGGTTATTCGGCAATGTGCGCATCGAGCTCGCACGGTCGCGTCAAATAAGCCCCGGCCGGTCCGGGAAGTTCTCCCTCCTGAGGTGCGAATAAATGTCTACGTCACCATGGAGAGCCGACTTTCCAGCGCTCGCGCAGGCCACCGGCACCTGCGCGTACCTCGACAGCGCCGCCATGACGCTCCGTCCAAACTGCGTGATCGACGCGGTAGCAAACACCTATCGCAGCTTCCCCGCCAGCGTTCACCGTGGTCAATACGCGTGGGCCGAGTCGACGACGGCGGCGTTCGAGCACGCGCGTGAGCGAACGGCGCGGCGCCTGAACGCGCTCAAACAGGAGATCGTCTTCACCAAAAACTGCACGGAGGCCATCAATATCGTCGCGCACGGTCTATCCCTCTCTCGGGACGACGAAGTTCTGGTCCCCGTATTCGAGCATCATTCCAACTACCTTCCGTGGCGCAGGGTGGCGCGCGTTCGCGAGATCGGCATGACTCGGGATGGCAGGGTGGACCTCGATCGAATGGAGGACGCGATCTCGCGCAAGACCGCCGTGATCGCGCTGACCTACGCTTCGAATGTCACCGGCGTCATTCAGCCCATCGAGCAAGTCGTAGCGCTAGCAAAAAAGCATGGCCTCATCACCGTCGTCGACGGTGCACAAGCTGCGTCGCACCTGCGCATCGACGTGGAGGCGCTCGGATGCGACTTCATGGCGCTCTCGAGCCACAAGATGTTCGGCCCCGCTGGCGTGGGCGTCCTGTGGGGGCGAGAGGACTCCTCGAAGCGACTCGCTGTCTATTCGACGGGCGGCGGGATGGTCGATCGTGTCGGCCAGGAGATCTCGTATCTCCCGGACGGGCGGCGGTTCGAGGCCGGCACCGCCAACATCGAAGGCGTCATCGGGTTCGCAGCAGCTCTGGACTACGCGGAGCGCGCGGAGGAGGGGCAAATGAACGCTCATGTCGCGCGGTTGGCCGCGCGATGCCGGAGCGGCCTGGAACGGCTCTCGGACGTGATCGAACTCCCATTCCACTACGACGCGCCATCCATTCCCATTCTGTCGTTCAAGGCGAGGAACCCCGATATGAGCGCCGCGCGGCTGGCGTCCATCCTCTCGGACACCTATGGCGTCTTCGTTCGAGACGGCGTACATTGTTGTCAACCGCTTTTCACGTACACGAAAGTGCGTGACGCGCTGCGTGTGTCTTTGCAATGTTACAACGACGAGGACGACGTCGATCGGCTCCTCGATGCACTCGAAAACATGCGCCCGCTCCTCGCAGGAGCGTGATGGTCGGACCTACGTGGAGAAGAAATTGAAAATCATTTTATTGTCGGGTCTGGGGCCGATTTGGCCGGCGGCGTCGTTCTGGGATAGCGACATCCTCGGTGGTACCTTCTTCGACCGCAAGCAGACGACGGCGGCGGTGCACGATGGCCTCGGCCGGGTGGTGACGACGAGCGATTTCCGCTACCGCGAAGGGTCTTCGGACCAGCCGCTGCTCCGCCCTCGCTTTCAGAGCGAGCCGCATCTGACCTCGCAAACCTTGGCATCGATCCTCGATGGCGCGGGCCGGGAGCACGAGCTCTTTCGCCTCGAGGACGTCTGGTCCGAAGCGCGCGAGCCGGAGACCACGGCGCCCGACGTCGTCGCCCTGTCGACCACGTTCATTTGCAATTGGCGCGCCATGAACATGGCCGTCGCGTGGGTCGAACGGCGATTTCCGATGGCGAAGCTCGTCGTGGGCGGCCAATACAGCAACCTCAAATACATGCGCTTGATGCGCGATCTGCCGCGGATCGATTACATCGTTCGGGGGGATGGCGAGCTGGCGTTTCCCATGCTGCTCGACGCGCTCGAGGGGAAGGCAGCCCTCGGCCAAGTGCCGAACCTCGTCATGTCCGAGCCCGGGCGCCTGATGCGACCCATTCACGTCAACGAGTTCGCATACATCGACGTGGAGAAGCACCCATCGCCCCGTTTTTCCGGTAGCCGGACGATCGTCCCTTACGAATCGATGCGCGGCTGCCCCTTCACCTGCAAGTTCTGCTCGTTCCCCGCCGCGTCGCCGAAGTGGCGATACAAATCGGCGGACAAGATCTGCTCGGATTGGGCCGCATACGCGCGGGAGAACGGGGCATCCCTGATCAAGTCGCTCGATTCGACGTTCACGATCCCGCCGGCGCGCTTTCGCGAGCTGCTGGAGAAGCTGCCCGCCGTCGGCGTCGCATGGGACGCGTATACGCGCGCGAACGTCATCAAAGATCGCGAGGTGGTCTCGGCGTTGGGTGAGGCCCATTGCGCGTCGCTGTCCATCGGCTTCGAGTCGATGAGCGACGCATCCCTCGACCGAATGCACAAGCAGGTGAGCGCGGCGCAGAATCGAAGGGCGAACGCCCTCCTCGCCGAGGGCGACACCGTCGACTACCGGGGCTCGTTCATGATCGGCTATCCCGGGGAGACGCCGGAGGAATACGAAGAGACACACCGGTTCCTCGTGGACGAGTTCGCGCGGCACTTCATGTTGAATCCCTTCAATCTCATCGACGAGACCATGCCGGTGTGGAACGATGCGGCCCGGTTCGGGCTGGTCGTGGAGAACATCGATGATCCCGACTCGGCGTGGAAGCATCACGGAATGGACATCGCGACGGCGCGTGACCTCCACCGGCGCACCTTGCGGGAAGTTCGATGGAAGAACGATCGGGCCGTGGCCGTGCTATGGCAAATGCCGTTTCAGTCCACACTGAATCCTCACGTCGGTCTGCTGGAAAATTACCGAATCCAAAAGTCGCTCGAGCGCCTCGCGTTTGCTCCGAAAGACTTCGCAGGATCGCCTTCGCAGGTGCGTTCGAGGAGCCTCCGCGCGGTGGAGGAGCTCGATCGGCTGGGTGTGTTCCTCGCTCCGGAGTCGCGCGCCGTCGAAGCGCGCGTCGCGTAAAGCTGGTCGGGTCCCATGAGCCTCGCGCTGAAAGTCCTCGTATTCCTCGCGATCATTCCGGTCTGCGCGCTCGTCTTCGTGCCGCTCGAGCTCGCGTTCCCCATTCATCGACGCGCGACGCGACCGGTTCGCAGTCTATTGCTCGACTATCTGTTCTTTTGCTGCGCGGGGGTCGTGGGGCCCCTGGTGATGGGGCTGCGCACCGCGGTGGTGGGGTTCGCGCTCGGAATGATCGTGCCATGGTGGAGCGCCGACCAAATCATGACAGGGTACGGCCCCATCGCGATGATGCCGCTATGGGCCGTCATTCCGCTTCTCGCGTTGTGCCAAGATTTCATGAGCTATTGGATTCACAGGCTCCTTCACTCGAAGTGGCTTTGGCGATTCCACCGCCCGCACCACAGCGCGGACGCGATCGATTGGGCCGTTTTGTTTCGCGTGCATCCCATGGAAACGGTGGTGATGCACACGATGCGCGGCGGCGCTCTGCTGCTCGTGGGGTTCTCGGCACCGCAGATCGTAATCTACGACGCGAGCTTTTTCTTTCTCGTCGGTCTCCTGGCCCACGCGAACGTGAACATCCGCATATGGAACCGCGCCCCGCTCAAGTACCTCTTGGTGGGCCCGATGTATCACCACTGGCATCACGCGTGCGAGGAGCAGGGGCTGAACAAGAACATGGCGCTGGTATTTCCATTTTGGGATCTTCTCTTCGGGACCTTTTACCTGCCGGACCGCGCTCCCGTCGAATATGGCGTTCGAGAGCCGATGGATCGCACGTTCTTTGGACTGCTGGCGAGCCCGTTCGTCCGAGCGCGTCTTCCGCCGCCGCCGCCGATGTCGAGGTAGAGAATGAGCAAGGCAAGCCAGAGTATGCCTTTCATCGTGTGCGGGCGGAGACGCGCGCCGACGGAGGAGGCGTCGCAGGAGATCCGCCTGGTCACCGGCCAATCCGTCCTCGTGCCGATCATCACGGAAGACGTCACTGCGGCCATCCTCGCCCAAGATCGCATGTTGCTGCGCGACGTCCCTTCGTACGAGATCTTCGCGTTCCTGAAGAACGTGGGCCGCAACTGGAAATCGCGCGAGTACGCGCGGCGCCGAGTCTACGTCCGGCAGCTCGTGGCGGGGCTCGGCTATTCCGACGAAATGGCGAACCACGAAGCCGACTGGATCGCGATGTGGTTGTCGTCTCATGTCTATTTATACGACCTCATTCGAGCCGAGCTCGGTGATCGCCACATCCTCGATCGATGGGTCGCCGGCGAGGAGGCCGACGTCCGCGCGTTCCCACGCGGCAGGACCCTTCACGTGCTCGCGGGCAATGTCCCGCTCGCGGGGATCGGATCGATCCTGCGGGCGCTGATTACCAAGAACGTGTGCGTCGTGAAGTCGTCGTCCACCGATCCGTTTACGCCCGTCGCGCTCGCGTTGAGCTTTCTCGACGTCGACCCCGCTCATCCCGTCGCGCGCGCCATGAGCGTCGTGCACTGGCCGGGTGGGCACGACGGCGCCCTCGAGCGCGCGCTCGTGGCAGACGCGGACGCGCTTTGCGCGTGGGGAGGTCCCGAGACGATGAAATGGGCGCTGCGCCATGTCGGCCCGGAAGCGGAGATCTTGCGATTTGGTCCGCGGCGGAGCGTGGCCGTCGTCGGCGCCGGCACGAACCTCGAAGCGACCGCCCGAGCGCTCGCGCACGACGTCTGTATGTACGATCAGCGCGCGTGTTTCTCCGTGCAGCAGGTTTTCACCGAAGAACCTACGGCGGCCATCATTCCTCATTTGCGCGCGGCCTTCGGGACGTATCAGCGTATGCTCCCCCGGGGCTATCACGACTTCGACGAACGCGCGCACGCGTCACTTTCGGTTCTGGAAGCGGATTTCTCCGGGGCCGAGGTCTACACCGCGGACGACCACGATTGGTCCATCGTCGTATGCCCTCCGGCGAAGATCTCCGGCCATCCCCTGGGAAGGACCCTGTTCGTTCACCCGATTGCCTCGATCGAGGACGTGACCCCATTCATCGACGGGGCCGTCCAAACCGTCGCGCTCGCCCCATGGGCGCGCGCCGCCGAGGTTCGCGACGCGTACATCGGGGCAGGCGCGAGCCGGATCGTCGACGTCGGCATGAACAATCTATTCCGGCAGGGGGGCGCACACGATGGTTTCTATCCTCTGCAGCGCCTCGTGCGTTTTGGATCGGTGGAGCTGCCCGGATCCGTTCACCCGAAGAGCGTCACCATGCGGGTCGATCAAACCGAATTATTGGAGCAGAACAAGTTCTCGGACCTCATTCCGTGAGAGCGGTTCGAGCGAGGCATCCTTGGAGCGACAGCGCGCATAGGCGCAGGAGAAACAAATGCTGAAGTGGGGAACACTATTGACCACGGCGCAATACGGGGCGCTGGCACAGCGCGAGGTGATGAAAAACGCGATCACCTTCTCGGAGCGCGCCGAGCAGCTCGGCTTCGATGCTGTCTGGCTCTTGGAGCATCACTTTACCAAGTTCGGGCTCTGCCCCTCGGCCATTACGATGGCGGGGTACATCCTGGGTCGCACCAAACGGTTGAAGGTAGGCTCGGCGATCAGCATCATTCCGGTAGACCATCCGGTGCGGCTCGCGGAGAAGGTCGCGGTCCTCGATCAGCTCAGCGACGGCCGTTTCTATTTTGGAATCGGGCGCGGCTCCTTCGTGAAGGACTTTCATGTCTTCAACACCGACATGTCCCGAAATCACGAAATGTTGTACCAGTGGACGGACGTCATGATGTCGGCGTGGACGCGAGGCCGCTGCTCCGCGTCGAGCGATCTTCTTCGGTTCGAAGAGGTCCCCGTCTACCCCGAGCCTTTCACCAAGCCGCACCCCCCGCTCTACGTGGCTTGTAGCTCGCCGTCGACCATCGAGTGGGCGGCGAAGCTCGGCCTTCCCATGATGCTCGAGTACTCGCTGGAGGACGAGAAGAAGCTGTCCCAATTGGAGCTCTACGACGACGTGGCCTCGAGCGCGGGACACGACACGGCAAAGATCGATCACGTCTTGTCGTTGCTGTGCGGCGTGGCGGAGGACGGGGACATGCGGCGGCAGCGGGACAACCTCGTTTGGTATGGCGAAGAATTTCTCCGCGCGAGCATGTTGTTCGGTTCGGCCATGAAGTCGAGTTTGCCAAACTACGAAGTCTGGCACCGCCGGTACGAAGAGGGCATGATGAGCGGCGACTGGAAGCCCGAACAGCGGGTCGAGCGGGTGTTTCGACTGAACCCCATCGGCACCGTCGACCACTGCATCGAACGTCTCCAGCGAACGGTCGAGTTGACCGGAATTGGCCACATCGTCTGCGCCTTCGAGACGGCGGGCCCGGACATGAGCGCCATATGCGACTCGATGCAGCGGTTCCGTGAAGAGGTAATTCCACGTATCAAGCCAGGAAAGCGCTGAGCGCGCAGGCATACCATGAGCCCGGTCGCCAGATTGGTCGGCTTTCTCGTCGTCATCCCGCTCTGCGCGCTCGTCTTCGTGCCTCTGGAGCGCGCCTTTCCCATTCAGGAGAGGAAGCGAATACTCCGGCGTGATGCGATCATCGACTACCTGTTCTTTTTCGCGGGCCTGGTTATCGTGGTCCCGCTGGCGCCGCCCATTCGAACGGCGTTCGTGGCGTTCGTGCTCGGACCTCTGATACCGGGCTGGGATACGGGGCAGATCATGCGCGGCTACGGGATCGTCGCCGCGCTGCCGCTCTGGGCCCTGCTGCCGCTGCTCACCGTGGTCCACGACTTCCTCGAATATTG
This sequence comes from Sorangiineae bacterium MSr11954, assembly GCA_037157815.1. Classification (NCBI taxonomy): domain Bacteria; kingdom Pseudomonadati; phylum Myxococcota; class Myxococcia; order Myxococcales; family Pendulisporaceae; genus Pendulispora; species Pendulispora albinea. The sequence goes on along the minus strand of CP089984.1, from coordinate 7,009,783 downwards.
GCTTCACCGCGCGCTCCATACGCGATGGTTCTGGCGATTTCACGTGGCCCACCACAGTGCGCGCGAAATGGATTGGCTGGTGTTCTGCCGCAACCATCCGATCGAGGGCCTCATGCACCACGTATTTCGCGGCAGCATATTGGTGCTGCTCGGATTTCCGTTCGAGATCGTGGCGGTTTACGACGCCACCTTCTTCGGGCTGGTCGGCATCTTGACGCATGCAAACATCAATGTGCGTGCATGGAATCGGGCGCCGTGGAAGTACATCCTCGCGAGCCCGATGTTTCATCACTGGCACCATACGGCCGAGAGGGAGGGGCTCGACAAGAATCTATGTTCGGTGTTTCCGATCTGGGATATCCTCTTCGGCACGTTCTACATGCCGGACCGCGCACCGCGCGTCTATGGTCTGATTCATCCGATCAACGAGAGCTTCCTCGGCCTCTTGGGGAGCGCATTCTACGCACAGGACGCCTTCGACGAGCAAGCGAGCGTTCGCGAGGAGGACCGACCTACGAAGCCGTTCGAAGCCGAGAACGGTCGAACTACGGCCCGCCTCCCTGATTGACGTGATGGAAGTGGCGATATCATTCTTCATCGATAGTGTCGTTGGCATTGTTGTTTGCTTGCTCATTCATGGAGAAGCTCATGTCGCATCGCGTATCCCATCAGCCCACGCCTTGTCTTCCGTTGCTCATGGCGTGGATGCACGCGAATGGTGCGAGCGCGCTCATCGATCGCGTTCAACGAGAGTTCGAGATTCCGTCGCCGAGCACGGGGCTCTTCCAGGAGGACGCCGTCCCGCTCGAAACGTATCGATCCGCAGTCGACGTCGCGGCCAAGGAGATGGGCGACGACTTTCTCGGGCTCCGCGTGGCCCGAGAAGGTAGGCGCGGCTGTTTCGGGATCGCGGAGCTCGCGGCGCGCAGCTCCCCCAACGCGGCGGACGCGCTCGAGCGCGTCAAACGGTATCGGCGTCTGATCGTCGCCAGGCCGGTGGATCTCGACGTGCAGAGAGCCGACGGGGAAATTTTCGTAGCCCACTTCATTCCCGGTGACGAACGCTGCGTCGGCCGGCAAGGAAACGAGTTCGCACTTGGTTCGATCTTGCGTGTCATTCGAGAGCTGGTGGGAGAACCGATCCGCGCGATGTACGTGAAATTCGCCCATACCGCCCCGAAAGACATTTCGCCCCTGCAAGGATACTTCGGAACGACGGATCTCCATTTCGAGTCGAGACAAAACGTGATCGCCTTCCAAGAAGGTGTGCTGTCACTCCCCGTCGTATCGAGCGACGCATCGCTCTTACCTTGGCTCGATGAATGTGCGGAGAGGATCCTGCCGCGCCAGCCATTGGGCACGAAGACGGTGCAGACGATGTCGCGGCTCCACCAGCAAATCGAAGACTCGTTGCGCGCCGAACAATCGGCGCGTCTCGAGCGAGTGGCGCGCCGATTGCAATGTAGTGCACGAACACTTCAGCGTCAGCTCGCGGAGGCTGGAACATCGTTTCAATGTGTGCTCGATGAAGTGCGGCGCGAGCTCGCCATCGACTATTTGCGCGACCCCGAACGAAGCATCTACGAGATTGCGCTGGCGCTCGGATATTCGGATTTGAGCAGTTTTCACCGTGCCTTCGTCAAGTGGAATGGGGCTACTCCGAAGAGCTTTCGCCGGGCGCTCGCAAATACTGGACAGCGCCCCACGAACGGCAGGGTCGCTCGCCGGTCGCGAGGTTAGCGCGGTGTTCCATTTCCACCGGCGCGATGACGCGATACGCCGCCGCGTCATCGCGCTCCTCGAGCACGCCATCAACGTGCGCGGGTGACCTTCTTCATCGTGCGATGAGCGCTTCGAGCGACTTCGAAAACGCGGGCGATGCACCTCGAAGCCATGTGCGGTCCACCTTGATGCACTCTTCGCGCAGCATCCGCACGGTGCGTGCAACGAGTTCTCGGTCATCGCCCGACGCTTTGTACGCGTCTTCGTCGGCACGGCGGGAGAGGAGCTCGTAAAGTGCAATTCGCCCGCCCTCGAGCTCGCGCTCCAGCGCATTCACGAGAAACGGCGTGGCCGTCTGTGTCGTGTATTCGGAGATGGCTTTGTAAATCTCGGCGCGGTATTCGGCGAACGGCTCGCCTTGATTTTCGGCGGCCATTGCTACCGACGTGAGCTCGGCGAAGAGGCGGCCTGGCGTGTTTGGTTTCATGGACGACCGACGAGCAAGAATCTCTTGGGTCCGTGCCCGCGGGGCTCGCTCGACGTCGTGAGGCTGAGGGCTTGTTGGAACGCATCACCTCGGCCATCGAATGCAACTCCGGGAGCCGACTTCGAGCTGGATGGCCGGTACGTTACGAGCCGCGCGGCCTTTTACTGCGCGCGCGGCGAGGCGATCGATGGCCCGGAGGATACTCGACGTCTTCGACGAGGCCCGCGTGAGCGCGACATGCCTGCCTGCGCGGCGAGTTCCCGAATCGTCCGGCCCGCCAGCCAGCCGACCCCTCCGCTGTGATTCGCGAGATAAAGACGGAGCACTTGGACGAGCATCGTATATGCAACTTGCTGCGCAACGAGGAGGGCTCCCGGTTGCGGATCGCGCAGCTCCGTCATCATGCGCTCGACGCACCAGCGCATCGTGGCATGTGTGGAATCGCGCCCGATATGGGCGATCGGGGGGATGGGCACCCCGGGGATCCCGATGTACAGGTCGACGCCGCCGCTCGCGAGCGCGTCTTCGGAGAGAATGCGATCGAGCTGAATCACGGTGTCGGCAGCAGCCCCCGACGGCTCTTACGACGAGCGGATCTTCGAACACCTTTCGCCGTCGCGCCAGCGCATTCGACACCGCGGGTTGGGTGAGCCCGAGCTTCACGGCCGCGTGCGTCGCATTGCCCTCGATCAGGAGGCGGTCGAGCTTGCAAACGGAACGAAAGGTCGGAACCACGGCTCGTCACGGACATTGGCACCTCGAGTATTCCGATCGCGTTACTGTCACGGATGCTAATCTGCCTCCCGCTTTCTTGCCCGCTCTTTCGCGTAAGAAAGCCTATCTCAAGGAGGCTCTCATGCCGTTCCGTACTGCACGTGTCCTCGTTTCCGCCGTGCTGGTTTCCGCAATGCTCGTTGGTTGCCACAATGAGGAAGCGCCCCCGCCCGCTTCTCCCGCTCCCACCACAGGGGATGTGCACGTCGCCTCCACCGCGCCGCCAGCAGAAAAAACGCCCGGCTTGACCCCAGGCGTCAATCCCAACGCGCCCCGCCCCATCTCTGTCGGCAGCCCGCCGCCGGACTTCACGACGAGAGCGCACGACGGCAGCACCCTCAGCCTGGCGTCCCTCAAGGGAAAGCCCGTGGTCATCTACTTCTACCCCAAGGACGAGAGCCCCGCTTGCACCAAGGAGGCTTGCTCGTTCCGCGACTCTTGGAACGAGCTCCGGAAGAAAGACACGGTCCTCATTGGCGTCTCGGCCGATAGCGAAAAGTCCCACCAAGACTTCGCAAAACACTACAAGTTGCCCTTCCTCCTGGTGAGCGATCCCGAGGGTGCCATCGCCAAGTCATTTGGCGTGTCCTTCGAAGGCGGGATGGCCGACCGGCAGACCGTCATCATCGGCGCGGATGGAAACGTCAAAAAAATCTACCGCACCGTCGACGTATCCAAGCACGCAACCGAGGTCGCCAAGGACCTGGGCTGATAACGAACCCGTGCGCGGGTCGGTGCCCATGGTCGATGTGGGCTCCGGCTCGCGGGGCACGGTCGCGTCTTTGAGCCGCGGAACAAGGAATACAAATTGCGAAGTTAGCGGGCCGCGCCGGAGTCACGGCGATTTGGAATCTCGATGGCAAGATTCTCTGCTCGTCGCCCAGCGTTCACGACGCCATCCTTCACGGTGATGCGTTGTTGTGCGTCGAGGGCACGGAGCAGACGTGCGCGCATGCGTTCCAACATCGATTCCCCGGTAATCGGCGCGGCGTACCGCACGCCGTCACGAAGCGCTCCCTGCCCGGACTCGAGATCACGGGCCGGGCGGACATCTGCGTACCGGCTGGATCGGCGGAGCGCATCATCGCTGATCCGCTCAGCGGGAAGTGCCTGATAACCTTTCTCGACCAATCCGAGTCGGGCTATGTGATCTTTGACCCGAGATCGATGACGCAGCTGCCGCCATTCCTTTTTTTGGAGGGAGCCTACGATTCGCCCGCCGGCCTTTGCTCCAGGACGGGACATCGTCGTGATGTGCCAATACGTTCACCCGTATTGGTGGACGGGCGACTTCGATGATGGCCCCATGCCGTCCGAGGGCGGCCGCCGAAAGGTCGGGGACATCACGGTTCACAATCTTCACACCAACAGCATTGCTGTTCATTCCGCGTTCATCGATCTTCCACTAGGATGGTCACCCGATAAGCCAGACAGCGGAGACTGGCGCTCGATTGGGGTCCGGAGTTTCATCGACGCCGACAAATTCCGAATCTGGTGGCCCGACGATTCGAGCGACGTGCTTTAGTCGACGTTCGTCGATGTCGTGGTCGATTCCCAATCCGCCATTTCCCGGCGTAGCTCGTCGAGCTTCTTCTGTACGAACGAGAGCGCGTCGGGGCCCAAGATCAGGTGCGCTGGTGGCGCCGCGCTATCGACGAGCTTTAGGATCGCGTCGGCAGCTTTCGCGGGATCACCGAGCTGTCGACCGCTGTGCTCCTGCCTGCGGTGTCGTAAGGGCTCGAAGAGTGTGTCGTAGTCCGGGATGCTCCGAGGCGAGCGCCGCATCGAGCGGCCCGCCCAATCCGTGCGGAACGAGCCCGGCTCGACTGCCGTAACGGCGATGCCGAACGAGGCGACCTCGTGCCGCAGTGTTTCGGAGAACCCTTCGAGCGCGAACTTGCTCGCGCAGTAGTAGCCAACGCCAGGAAAGGCAACGAGGCCGCCCATCGATGTGATCGTGATGATCCGTCCTCTCCGGCGGCGCCGCATGAAGGGCAGCACGCTCTTGGTGACGGCAATCGTGCCGAAGACGTTCACCTCGAATTGGCGTCGCAGCTCGTCGAGGTCCGACTCTTCGATGATGCCCTCATGACCATAGCCGGCGTTGTTCACGAGCACGTCGATCGAACCGAAGTCTTTTTCGAGCTCGGCTACAACCTGGTCGATGTCGTGCGCGTGTGTGATGTCGACTATCGGGGCCACCGCTCGCCCTGGCGCGAGCGCCTCGAACGCGCATCGCGCCGCGCTATCGCGGACGGTTCCGAAGACGCGATGTCCGCTCGCGAGCGTGGCCCGACTCAGGGCTTGTCCGAGACCCGAGCTAGCACCGGTGATCAAGAAGTTCTTCGGGGAGGAAATCGCCATCGTCTTACCTTTCTCGTTGTTGGTGCTGGCAACGTTAGGTTCGAAGAACTGTTTATACTATCGTGTATAATCCGAACGAGCTGTGAGCCTGAGAGGATATAATGCGTGGGTCCGAATTTGCAGAATTGCGCGCGTTCGTCGCCGTGGTCGATCGTCAAAGCTTCGTGCGCGCGGCTGAATCTCTCGGCATCGCGCCCTCCAGCCTGAGCCAGACGATTCGCTCGCTGGAGACGCGCCTCGGTGTGCGGCTCCTCGCTCGCACCACGCGCAGTGTCGCGCCGACAGAGGCCGGTGCTCGCCTCCATGCGCGCTTTCGCGCTGCCATGATCGAGATGGACGCTGCCGTCTTGGATGTTCTCGACCGGCGTCAGGAGGCGGCCGGGACTGTGCGCTTGCATGCGCCTAGGCTTGCAGTCCAGACCTTCGTCGAGCCGCTGTTGGGCGAGTTCAACGCACGCCATCCCGACGTCGTGCTCGACATCTCGGTGAGCGAGGTGTCGCTCGATATCGTGAGAGAGGGACTCGACGTCGGGATGCGCCTCGGCGAATCGATTGATCGCGACATGGTGGCTGTCCGTCTCGGGAAGCCATTTCGCACGTTGGTCGTCGCTTCTCCAGAGTACGTCCAGCGCCACGGTGCGCCGAAGTCTCCCGCCGACCTCCGCGACCATCGATGCATCAATTGGCGCCAGCCCGGGACCGAAGGCCTCTACAAGTGGGAGTTCTTCAAAAATGGGCAGTGGTTTTCGGTGGCGGTGGAGGGGCCACTCATCACATCACACAAGGATTTGGCTCTGACAGCGGCACTTCAAGGGGTCGGGATCGCCTTTTGGGCCGACTATCGCGTGCAGCCCTTCATCGAACAGGGGCGGCTCATGGCCTTGCTGGAGCGGTGGTGCGCCCCTCATCCGGGTTGGTTTCTCTATTATCCGAGACAGAACAGCGGCGCCCCGGCGGTCAAGGCATTCGTGGACTTCCTCCGCGAGGCGTGGAGCCCGACACGGGGCCCGAACGGCAAGGGGCGAGCGACTCGCACCGACACTTCGGGGAAAGGCCCTCGTCGAGGCGCCTGACGTTGGATGGAGTGCGACCTTGCAGCTCGCCACGATTGGCCGAGCGCACGGCGCCCCAAGAGCGTTTGTCACAAGGTGGCTGAATGGTTGGGGCGCGCCGAAGAGGCGGCCGCGAAGACGTCGCGTCCCGGTTGGCAGTTCAAGCGAACCGACGTCCTGCGCATGGCGATGGCCCGAGGACTGGAGCTTGCAATCGCTTCGCCCGCCATGTCCAGGTGCATGCGCGCATGCTCCGAAGAGCGTCGCAAACCTGTTCGGGATCGTGCACGGTTGTTTTCAGCAGGCTGTCTACGAGGCCATCCTTTCCGCGAATCCTTGCGTACTGCCGCCGGGGACGATCTCGACGAAGGTGACGACGCCGCGCTACCCGTACAGCTTGGAGGAAGTCCATCGGCTGACGAGCGAGCCCGTTCCGTGGGACCAATTGGTGCTCAACGCCCTCCGGTTCTACGCTGGCCTGCGGGAGGGCGAGGCATGCGGCCGACGCTTCCTGCATTGGGATCGGAAGCCGAAGCCGCTTGGCAGCCTGCTCGTCAACACCCAATTCGACGATCGGCCGCTCAAGACGTCGAACCACCAGAAAGATCGTGTGCGCAACGTTCCCGTGCATCCCGAGCTCGAGCGCATTCTCGATGCATGGTGGAACGAGCACTTCGAGACGATCTACGGTCGGAAGCCGAAGCGTGAGAATTTCATCGTCCCGCGCCGACTCAGGCGGCGCACGAAGGACACCTACACGAATCACACGAACTCGACGGCGGGCAAGTCGTTCAACGCGACCTGTCTCCTCGTCGACGTCACCCCTCACACCGAGCATGCCGCCCGGCACACCATGATCTCCGAGTGCCGAAACAATGGCGCGCCGGAGGACGTGCTGGAGCAGGTCACCCACAACAAGAAGGGGACCATCGTCGACGCCTACACGCTCTGGAAGTGGGAGCCCCTGTGTAAGGCGGTCATGGCCTTTCCGATGCGCAACGGGAAGCCAGCTCTAGAGCAACTGGAGGACCCGCAGCAGCGTGCCCTCCATGCGAAGCTCGATGTCGTCCTTCAGGCCCTTGGAGGCCTTCAAGGGCCCGGCGGAACTCCGGCCCTCGGGGAGCCCAAATCATGGGCCCAAACAGGGCCCGATTTGCGTGCAGACTGCAAATATCTTAGCGCGAACCTTAGCGCGCATCTACAAACCACTGAAAATTACCGAGAAAAACAAGTGCCGGAGAAGGGAGTCGAACCCCTGACCTAGCGCGTATGAAACGCCCGCTCTAACCAACTGAGCTACTCCGGCCGACGTGGCGGCGAAGTATCGTCGCCGCCGAGTCGTCTGTAAAGATCAGAATTCGCCGAAGAGATCTTGGATGCGGGATTCGAGGGCGATTGCGATTTTGTAGAGCGACGAGATGGAGGCGGAGGACTCGGCGCGCTCGATTTGCGAGAGCAACGAGACGCTGAGCCCGGTGCGGCGCGACATCTGCTTCAAGGTCAGGTCCTTCTCCTTGCGCAGGTTGCGGATGGTGTCACCGATGACCCGATGGAGCTGCTCCTCGGGGGTGCGCGCAAGCCCCTTCTTGCGCATCACGCGGGCGAGGACCTCGCGGAATTCGTCGACGTTGAAGGGCTTCTTCAGGTAGTCGACCGCATCGAGCTTCATCGAGGCGACCGCCGTCTCGAGGTTGGGGAAGCCCGTGAAGATGACGACCGCAATGTCGCTATCCAGTTTGCGAATCCGACGCAGGACCTCGATGCCATCGAGCTTCGGCATCATGAGGTCGAGCACGATGAGGTGGTAACCACCCTGGCGAACTTCTTCCTCGACGCTGGAGGGGTCGCTCAGGGTTTTGACTTGGAAACCATCGCGCTCGAGGAGCGTCTGCATGTACTCGCAGATGGCCTTGTCGTCATCGACGATGAGGATACGTACCGCGGGGAGCTCGGGGGGTGCCATAGGCATTACAGTATGGCTAAACACAAGCCGATGTGAAGGCCGTAAATTTGGCTCCCAACGCAAATCCGTATCCCCACATTGCAACAATACAACCTATCTTGACGCACACCTTCGAAGCGCCTCGGTTCGGGCGGTCAGGATATGGCCGATGACCGAATCCACGCCCTCGCCCTCGTTGCAGCGCGTGAAGACCACGGGCCCTCCTTGGCGCATGCGGTTGGCGTCGCGCGCCATCACCTCGAGGCTGGCGCCCACGTGGGGCGCGAGATCGATCTTATTGATGATCAAGAGATCGCTTTGCGTAATGCCCGGCCCACCTTTGCGCGGGACTTTGTCGCCCCCGGCCACGTCGATCACGTAAACCGTGAAGTCCACCAGCTCCCGGCTGTATTGCGCCGCCAGGTTGTCGCCGCCGCTCTCGACGATGAGCAGCTCCGGCGCATCGGGCGCCATTTCCTGCATCAACTGTGCGAGGGCGTCCAGGTTGGGGCTGATATCCTCCCGGATCGCCGCATGCGGGCAACCGCCGGTTTCAACCGCCCGAATCTGGCCCGGTGGTAGCGCTTGGTTGCGCTCCAGAAACTCCGCGTCCTCGCGCGTGAAAATATCGTTGGTCACCACGCCCAGTCGCATCCGCTCCCGCAACCTTCGGCAGAGTTGAAGCACCAGCGCCGTCTTCCCACTTCCGACCGGACCCCCGATGCCCACCGTAAACGCGCGCTCCTCGAACGAATGGCGGTGCGCGCTCCCCGTGGCGTGATGCGTCCGGTCGTGGAAGAAGCCGGGCCCCGCCCAGCGCTCGTGCGTATGGCCGTGCTCGTGTGGCTCGTGTGGTTCGTGTCCGTGCGGGTGCTCATGCCCGTGCTCGTGAGGCTCGTGCTCGTGAGGCTCGTGCTCGTGAGGCTCGTGCCCGTGCGGGTGCTCGTGCCCGTGAGGATGCGAAGGGTCGTGCGGACGATGCGGGTGCGCGGAATCGTGCATGGGGGCCTCTCAGGACTGAAAAAGACGCGCGTAGAGGCCGTCGTGAAGCGCGGCGCACGCGTCGGATAGGGGAAAGGTTTGGGCGATCTCGTCTGGCGCGATGGCGGCGCACGACGCGACGATGCGTCCCAGCAGCGGGCCACGGCTCGATTGCAGGCGCTGCGCCTCCAGCGGCCCCACGATGCCAAGGCGCACCGCGGCCGACAGCACGGTCCGAATCGATGTGTGCATGTACAAGGAAACGGCGTCGTCCTCGTTCATGCCCAGCGCGGCCAGCGCGGCGCCGAAGATCGGCGCGACGTGCATGGTCGCCGATGCCCGCGCGCCGAGCTGCCGGAGCGCCTCCGCATCGAAGACGCGCCGCGCGGTGGACCAGAACGCGCGACCTTGTGCTCGGCTGGCGCGGTTGGCGATATGGTTCGTGAGGGTCGCATCGGCGAGGGCGTCGAGCTCCCCGAGCCGGTTCGGGCGCCGCGCCGCTGCGCGCACGAAGGGGAGGGCCACATGCCCCACTTGCCAGAGGCTCGGATCGAGGTACGCCTCGAAACGTTCCACCAAGCCGAGCTGAAAGCTCGCCTCCAACCCGCCCGAGTGCGCAAATCCCCCCGCGGGGAACGCGCTATCGGCCAGCTGCCACACGAGCCATGTTTTGTCGGGCGTTGTCACGGTGTGCAGGCCTCGATAGCGTCGTCGTGCGCGGCAAACGGCGGCGCGCCCGGAACGTCAGAACAAAGAGTAAAGCCGGGCGAGGGGAACGCTCTTCGCGGGGCTCGCCGTGAGGCGCACCCCATCGGCGAAGACCTCATACGTCTCCGGATCGATGCGCAGCACCGGCAGCGCGTCGTTCAGGACCATGTCCCTTTTGCCGAGCCCCCGGCATCGCTCCACGGCCACCGTGCGCTTCGTCAGGCCCAGCTTGGCCACGCTGCCCTCCGCGAGCGCCCGCTTGGACACGAAGGTCAAGCTCGACGCCCCGACCGCGCGCCCGAGCGCCCCGAACATCGGGCGCATGTACGCCGGCTGGGGCGTTGGGATCGACGCGTTGGGATCCCCCATCTGCGACCACGCGACGAACCCGCCCTTGAGCACCAGCTCCGGCCGGATGCCGAAGAACGCCGGCCGCCACAGCACCAGATCCGCCCACTTGCCGACGTCGACCGACCCCACCTCGCGCGCCATTCCATGCGCGATCGCCGGGTTGATCGTGTACTTCGCGAGGTAGCGCCGCACGCGCAGGTTGTCGTTCTCCCCCGACTCGCCGTCGAGCCGTCCCCGCTCGCCCTTCATCTTGGCCGCCGTCTGCCAGGTGCGGCAGATCACCTCGCCGACCCGCCCCATCGCCTGGCTGTCGCTGGCCATCATGCTGAGCGCGCCCAGATCGTGGAGCACGTCCTCGGCGGCGATGGTCTCACCGCGGATGCGGCTCTCGGCGAAGGCTACGTCCTCCGGGATGCGCCGATCGAGGTGATGGCAGACCATGAGCATATCGAGGTGCTCATCCAAGGTATTGACGGTGAAGGGGCGCGTGGGGTTCGTGGAGCTCGGGAGGACGTTGGCCTCGCCGGCCACGCGCAGAATGTCGGGCGCGTGACCGCCCCCCGCGCCCTCCGTGTGGTACGTGTGGATCGTCCGCCCGCGAAAGGCGGCGATCGAGTCGTCCACGTAGCCCGACTCGTTGAGCGTGTCGGTGTGGATCGTGACCTGCACGTCCTCGTCCTCGGCCACCTCCAGGCAACAGTCGATGGCCGCCGGCGTCGTTCCCCAGTCCTCGTGCAGCTTGAGCCCGAGCGCGCCCGCCCGCACCTGCTCCACCAGCCCTTCCGGCCGCGAGGTGTTTCCCTTTCCCGTGAGCCCGATGTTCACGGGCAGCGCATCGCACGCGCGCAGCATCATCTCGATGTTGCGCACCCCCGGCGAGCACGTGGTCGCCTTGGTCCCCGTCGTGGGACCGGTGCCGCCGCCCACCAAGGTGGTGACCCCGCTGGCGATCGCCTCATCGGCCTGCTGCGGGCAGATGAAATGAATGTGCGTATCGATGCCGCCGGCGGTGAGCACCAGCCCTTCGCCTGCGATGGCCTCGGTCGTCACCCCCACCAACATGTTCGGGGTGACCCCGGCCATCACCCTGGGGTTCCCCGCCTTGCCGATGCCCACGATGCGCCCGTGCTTGATCCCGATATCGGCCTTGAAGATCCCCGACGCATCGAGCACCAGCGCGTTGGTGATGACCACGTCGAGCGCCTCCGCGTCGCCGATGCCGGCCATCTGCCCCATCTCGTCGCGCAGCACCTTCCCGCCGCCGAACTTGCACTCATCCCCGTACGTCGCAAAGTCGCGTTCGACCTGGACCACCAACCCCGTGTCCCCCAGCGCCACCTTGTCCCCGGTGGTTGGCCCATACATCGCGGCATACGCCCGTCGATCGATCCGGCTCATGAACCCCTCGTGGAAGAGAGCCTACGGCTTCGCGCGATAGGGATCCACACCACACATTTCCGCAACGTTTCGAAGCCGCCGATGCACCGTGCGAAGCACATCCTCCGTGCGCTCGCCCGCCACCCGTGCCACCGCGCCCTCATCCCGCGCGAGCCGCGAAGGCGCATAGAGCACACCTTGCTCCCGCTCCTCCCGGCCCACCTCGAGCAGCGCCTCGATCACCGGCCGCACCCCCGCGCCCACCGCGAACACAGTCGCAAACGCATTCACCCGACCGAACCTCTCCCCAATCGCCCCATGCTGCGCATCGAGCAACGCCGCGTCGATCGCGACCGGCTCGCACCGTTCATCTTTCTGCACCCGCTCCACCCGCACCCGCGTGGAGAACCTCTCGAACGCCCACCGCTCCCCATACGCCGGCCTCCCCGACGTAAACGCATCCACGAGCACCAGCGCCCCCGAACCCCCGAGCGTCACCCGAACCTCCGACCCATACGTCGCCCCCCCGAAGCACGCCACCGGATCGGGCCAAGCCACGAGGGTCCCCTCCACCCGCGCGCGCACCACCTGCCTCGTCTCCCCCCGAAACGCCTTCGTCGCCGACTGCGTCGTCATCAACAAGGTCGCCCCTTGCTTCACCTCCACATCGAGGTCCAGCACATCCCCCTTACGAGCCCCCCACCCAAGCTCGTCACACAAACCCAAGCCGCCCGCGCCCCCACCACCTTCGGCAACAACATCCGCAACGGACTCTCCGCGCGCGCCTCCTCGATGACACTCCGGCCCGCATGCAGCGCGGCCACGACGGCTCCTTGACCTGGACGGAGGCTCATTCGACACTGTCGGTCGAGGACGTGCTGTCCTTTGCATCGAGAGCGACGGCCTCGCCGGAGAGCTCGCGTCCTTCGCGCTCCTCACGCTCTTCACGCGCGGCTTGCTCCAGCGCCGCGTTTGCGGCTGCCATCGCCTTTTCCTTGCTTTGATCGCGCCGCTTTTGGCGCTCGGCCGCGCGCTTCTCTCGGCCTACGTCGTCGATGGAATCTGTGAGACGAAAGACTCCCGTGGAGGGGTTTCGCCCGGCATCGCCACACTGGGTGGCTTCCTTCTCCAAGCGCTCGGCGCGCCGGAAGGCGTCTTCGTACCCGAGAACGACATGGTTGAAGTCGACGTGCTTGGGGGCTGCGGTGGGCATGAGCTCCCGCAGCATTTTCTGAACATCATCACGATGCTGCGGCCCCGGGTGGTCGCGCAAATGAAGCAGCAACCAGAGCTCGAAACAGGGGTTGGAGACGGCCAGACGGAAGCCGTTGTCCCGAGCAAATTTCACGGCGTCAGGCAACCGAAGGTGCTCATCCACGTCAAAGACGCACCAGACCTCGTCGTAAAGCAAATTGTGGTCGTTCTCGCCTCGGGCGGCCGCTTCGGCATTCTGCTGGAGCGCTTTCGCTTTGCGGACGAGTGTGAACGGATCGCCCGCCGGGCCCACGATACGAATGTCGATTCGCGGATTTCGGCAATAGCGACGAAATCCCTCGAGGTACTCGGGCTCCGTCACTTTGCCTTCGCAAACGACGAGCAGCCGCCGGCGAGGTTCGACGGGCGTCGTGCTCCTCGCCGGGCGCCGCTCGCGGTCGCGTTGCTTGGACACCTACGGTTCCTTCTTCGCGGCGGTGGCAACGTCCGCAAGCTCGCCGAGGAAGGGGATCGCACCGTAGCGCCCTTGGAGATAACCCCGCTCCAGATTCTCGGCCTTGCGAGGCTTGAAGTCCGTGAGCGGATACAACTTCGTCACCCCTTCGTCGTCTCTCTCGGTAAGCCAAACCTGCTCGCGCCGCAGCGACGGCTCGCCCAAGGTGGTGCCGAGAAGGTTCGTATCGTGCGTCGAGAAGATGAGCTGAGCGTTCTTCGGATTCTTCGCGGGATCGTTGAACGTCCGCACGATGTGGAGCGCCAACAAGGGATGAAAACTGGCCTCCAGTTCGTCGATGACGAGAACACCACCTTTGCGGAGGACATGTAGAATGAGCGGAGCAAGCCGAAACAGTTGCTGCGTCCCGTGGGACTCCTCGTCCAAGGACAGCCACCGATCGCGATCGTTGCTGCGATGTTGGAGGAGGATTCGGAATCGCGCTCGACGGCGGCCTCGCGCACCCAACTCTTCGTCCTCAGGCTTTTGCAGCTTGAAATCGAGGATGCCCACATCCGCTGCGCGTAAGAGCTCACGAAAGCGAGCCATGTGCTCGGAGCTCGCTGCGTCGTTCAGCGTGTCGAACAGATGGCGCTGCTGACCGATGGTCAGAGACGGCACGTCCTCGTCCATCGCCAAGCGAAACGAATACGTGCCCGGCGCGGCCAAAACGGCGTGCGTGTGCATCGTCCGAAACCACCGAAAAATCCGTTCGAGCTGCTCGTGCCCCGCCTGAACCGCCGTCGAAAGAAACAGCGCATTCGTTCGGGTCAGCCTCTCGACCGCACGGTTCTCCCCTCTGAGGTGTTCCCCGAATTTAAAGTCATTACCTTCGCGCTCGAACCAAGTCTGTTTGCGCCCCATGGGTGACGCATGGAGCCACTCTTCGAGCACGCGTTCGTCATCGACGACGAACCCATAATCGTAGCGAACACCCTCGGCGAGAAACGACACCTCGTAAAGCGAGGACTCCCCCGCGTGCGCTCCCCACGCAAACGGATCGCGCGGAACGCCACCGTCCGGCGACCAGATTCGATACGACTGCAGCACCGCATCCCGCATGAACCGAAGCGCCGCAAGCACGTTGCTCTTGCCGCTCGCATTCGCCCCATAAATCGCAGCTACAGCAAGAACCCGACCGGCCCGCTGCTCCGCATCCGAACCGGACGCCTCCATGCTCAAGACCTGCTCGTCCCTCATAGAACGATGGTTCTTGACTCGGAACTCAATCAACATCGGGCAACTTTCCTTAAAATCACCCCGCCGGCCATTTAGATCCTAACTTTCGCATAAATCCTGCGCAGCCACCCCCAAAAGCACCTTTATATCCAATTTCGTCCCAAGGGCGAGCGCACCGCCTACATCCGTGCCGCATCCGCGCCAGTGACGGTCGGGGTCGTGCGGCCTTTTCTGGGACTCGGCGAGCACGAGCTTTCTTCGAGAACGGCTCCCACCCCCGACTCGTGCTCGGCGCCAGCTGCGCCGGAGTGCGGCCGACCCCTCCCAAGCGTCGGCCGCGCTCCGCCCGTTCGGGCTCCTTGCTCCTCCGTGGACTCCTCCACTCCGGCTCTCCGCCGCAGGAGGGGTTTCCGCGGTGTTCCCCGCAACGAGCTGCATACCTGCGCCCGTCTTACTCGAGAGCTCGCACCATCTTTCTTCGCTCAAACAGCTTGGTCGTGACCAACCCGAAGATGGGACGCTTTCGCCGCTTGCGCGACCTCCGAATCGAGCTTTCGGAGGAACTCTTGCCGCGTCGTCTCGCTCAGATCGACGGATTTTGCGTTTCCGCCCGCCACGACCGTGACGTCGTCGATGCCGATTATCTTGAGGATCATGCGCAGGTAAAGGGTCGCGATGTCGCGATCGCGAATGGGGGAGCCCTCCTTGTAGACGCCGCCCGATGCCATCAGGATCGTGCATTTTTTCCCGTGGACCAGGCCCTCTCCGGCGAAGCCGAGCGTCTTGCCTTTGCGAACGATGTGATCGATGTACGCCTTGAGGATCGCCGGCACGTTGTAGTTGTAGACGGGGGTGCCAATCGCGATGTCGTCCGCGGCCAGTATTTCGGCCACGAGCTCGTCGGACATACGTAGAAGGTCCTTCATCTCCGGCGTGTGTTGGTCCGAGGGGGTGAAGTAGGCGCGCAGCCACGGGAACGTTACGTACGGGAGATCCGTCTTCGTGAGATCCCGCTCGACAACCCGGCCACCAGGATGGTTGCGCGTCCACTCCTCGACGAACCGCCGGGTGAGACCGCGCGAGATGGAGTGCTCGCCCCGGGGGCTGGCTTCGACGACCAATAACGTACGCATGGAAATGCTCCTGAATGAGCGGCGGCTTCGACGTGGTGCGGGGATCGCCGTGGGCTTCGACCGCGCGCCGCCGCCGTGATGGAGAGGAAAGTCCCAACGGCACGCTCGATATAGGCAGGCCAACCCTTCTCGAAAAGAGATGCATTTGTGATAGAATCCATCAGTATCGGAGATGGATTTCACCGTGGGGGCGAGCCTCACCCTCGATCAACTGCGCGTTTTGGTGACGATTTGCGACACGGGGAGCTTCTCGGCTGCCGGGAGAGCGCTGGGCCGGGTGCAATCGGCGATCAGTCAAACCGTGAAAGCGCTGGAGGAGGCGCAGGGGGTCGAGCTCTTCGATCGCCGAAAACACAAGCCGACCCTGACCGCCGTGGGGGCGGTGCTCGTGGAACAGGCACGGACGGTCCTCGCGAGCGCGGATCGGTTCGCGGCCATCGCGGCGGGAACTCGGATGGGCCTCGAACCGGCTCTGGCCTTGGCGATCGATCCGCTCGTTCCAACCGCGCCGCTGATCGATAGCTTGCGCGCGCTGCAAGCCACCTTCCCGGATCTGCCCGTCTCCTTCTCGACCGAAGGCGTGAGCGGGGCCGAACGACGCTTGCGCGATGGCTCCGCGTCGTTGGCCTTCTGCCTGTTGCTGCCGTCCGTTCCGGACGACCTGACCGTTTACCCCATCATGGACCTGAGGCTCACCCCCGTCGCGGCCGCGGACCACACGCTCGCGCGTCTCGGGCGCAAGGTGAATCGAGCGGACCTCCAAGCCCACGTGCAGTTGGTGCTGTCGAGCAGCGCGGGAGCGGAGGGCGCCAGCTACGGCGTCGTCAGCACGCGCGTCTGGCGCTTCGTCGATCTGGGACGGCGGCTCGATTTTCTGCTCGCGGGCTTCGGCTGGTGCACGATGCCGTCGTACATCCTCGCGCCGTACCTTGCGGATGGCCGCTTGGTGGAGCTGGATGTGTCCGACGAGAGTAGGGCGCTCACCCGGCCGCTGCCGGTCTATGCGGCCCACGTTCGCGATCGGCACCTCGGCCGGGGAGGCCGCTGGCTTCTGGACGATCTGCGCAAACGGCTCGCAAAGTGACGCGCTCACCGCCTCGCGCCGAGCGCTATGCAGAGCCCGCCCGCACCTGCGGCCCGTGCGAATCGTCGCCGCCGGATCCCGCAGCGGACGCTGCCCCTCATCGGCAAGGCGGGATTTGACCGCCCCTGTACGCACGCCGCGAGTACAGGGACGGCAAAGAAACGAGCCAACATTCAGCCACCGGCTGACGCCCGGCTGAATAATGGTCGGGGCGAGAGGATTTGAACCTCCGACTCCTCGGTCCCGAACCGAGTGCGCTACCAGACTGCGCTACGCCCCGTGTGAAGCGCTTTGCCTTATGACGGGGAGCCGTCCAAAGGTCAATGGGATAAATCCATCGTACGGTCAGGAAAGTGCCGCGGACCCGAAAGCCCGCGGCTTTTTCGAATCAGGCCGTCCGAAGATTTGGGGCCTGGGCGCCCTCGCTCGGCGCCTCGTTCGACGGCTTGGGGTCGTCGCGCCGCGGTAGGTAGGGACGGCGCCAGGCGCCGCGCCAGTACCGGAGCCAGTAGAAGCTCGCCGAGAAGGTGGTCTCGGCGACGAAGCCGAGCCAGCCACCCAGCGCGCCCAAACCAGCCAACTTGCCGAGCAGGTAGGCCGCGGTCGGTACGCAGGTCCAAACGACCGTGGTGCCGATGAGCGCGGCGGCGCGCACGTCCTTCGCGCCGCGCAAGGCGCCGCGCAGGACGATGTTCACGGCGTCGAGCAGCTGGAAGACGGCGGCCACCAGGAGCAGGTTTCGCGTGATGCGCAGCACCTCGGGATCGGCCGAGAAGCTCCGGGCGATGCTGCTGCCGAAGACGGCGAAGACGATCCCGCAGATGGCCATGAAGCCCATTCCAAGCTGCAACGCCGCGCGGGTCACCCGGTCCGCCTCGTCGAGGCGGCGCTCGCCCAGGGCGCGGCCCACCAGGATGCTCCCCGCCTCGGCGATGGCGATGCCCGGTAGAAACGAGGTCCGGATGGTGGCCATCGCGATCTGGTGCGACGCGATTTCTTGGCTCGCCAGGGTGCCGAGCACGGCGGTGAATGTCGTGAAGGCGAGCGTCTCGGCGCCGAATTGAAAGGCGGTCGGCATCCCGAGCTCCCAGATCCCGCGACAGGCTTGGCGCAGGCCGAGCGCGCTCTTGGGCCCGCGCTTCATGTCGCGCAGGAGCAGCGCGCCCAGGATGATGCACTCCAAGTACTCCGCGCCGGCGGTGGCAAAGCCGGCGCCCCGCACGCCCAGGGCAGGCAAGCCCGCGTGCCCATAGATCAGGGCGTACGCCACCACGCCGTTGAAGACGTTGGCGGCCAAGCCGACGAACATCGGTGTGCGGGCATCGCCCGTGGCTTGCCGGTGCTGCTGGAGCGCCACCACCACGGTGAGCCCCACCGAGCCATAGGTGGCGGCGGAGAAAAAGTCGCGCGCGGGGGCGATGATGTCGCCCTCCACGCCGATGGCGCGCAGCAGCCACGAGATGTCGCGACCCAGGATGAACATCCCCACGCCGATGCCGACGGCCATGAGCATGCCCGCCTGCGCGTAGCGAACCCCATCGTGCGGACGACCCTCTCCCACGGCGTGCGCGGTCTGCACCTTGACCGCGCGCATCGCACCGAAGACGAGCGAGTAGCCGAGGTACATGATCATCGTCGCCAGGCCAACGCCGCCGAGCGCCGCGGGCCCGAGGCCCCCGACGAGCTTGGTGTCGACCAGGCCCATCATCGTCTCACCCCCCATGGCCACCACGATGGGCCACGCGAGATGAACGAGCTGGGCGCGCGTCTTTGCGCGCGCGGCGATCGACCCGCGCGCCTGCGCGGATCCCGCTTGCCCGAGATCCGGTCGCCCTTCGCGCACCAACCATGCACGCGCGTGGGCGACCCATCGTTTCAACCGACGTACTTCCGAAGAAAAAGAAGAAAACATGAACGCACTTCCTTGGAGCCCACCCGGCGAATTCGCCTCGCGCGGGCTCCGAAGAAACGCGTTGGCGACGATCAATCCTTACGCAGTACCGTGAATGCGAATGCGGGCGTGGATGAGACCCCGTCGCGGTAAGCGCAGAGCTCGCACACGTCGAACTCGACCCGACCCCAACGGATCGGACGGTTCACAGCGGTGCGAGAGATCATCGCGAACATCGTCTGCCGGTTATGATGGTTGAATTTGGCCTCGTCAAGGGCGTCGAAACATTTGCGCGCCCGCGACGCATCCTGCGCCAGCGCCCGTCGCGCGGCGCGCGGTGGACGAAGGAAGCAACGAGCGCGGCGCACCGCTGCCCGGGCCTTCGAGCACGCCCGATTCGAGCCCCGGCCGGCACGAACCCGACGCCCATGCGCCCGATGCGGACGCCCTCGATCTTCGGCCCGAGCACCCTGGACGACGCGGCGCGATTACCCGAGGTGCTCGTGCAAGAACGCGATGGTGCGCTCCCACGCCAATTGGGCGCTGTCGGGCGAATACTTGTTTGCGCGCGTGTCGTTGAAGAACGCGTGATCGGCGTCGTAGAGGTGCACCTCGATGGATTTGCCGTGCGACTCCAGCTCGCGTTTGACGCCCTCGGCGAGGGCGGGGGTCACCCACTGGTCCTTCTTGGCCACGTGGGTCAGGATCGGCGCGGTGACCTTGGAGTAATCGGCCTTGCCGGGGATCCCGTAAAAAGGCACGACGGCCGACAGGCCTTGCAGCTGGGTGGCCGCCGCAAAGGAGAGCGCGCCGCCCATGCAGAAGCCGATGATGCCGACCTTGCCGTTGGCGCGCGGGTGCGACTTCAGGTGATGGATGGCCGCCTCGATTTGAACGATGGCGCGCGCCCAGTCGAGCTTGTCCATCTTCTCGGAGGCGCGCGGCTCGTTCGTCAGCGGGACCTCTTCGCCGTCGTACAGATCGGGCGCGAGGGCGACGAAGCCCGCGTCTGCCAGGCGGGTGGCGATGGAGCGAATGTGATTGTTCACCCCCCACCACTCTTGCAGCACCACCACCGCGGGGGCCTTCGCCGGGGTCTCCGGCAGAGCCAAATCTCCCTTGACCGTTTCTCCGTTCTTCGCCGAAAAATCGATGCGTGTCGTCATGGCAGTCCTCTGGGTGGAAAGTCGGCCCCCGCGCGCGGCGAGCCCGGCTCGATATTGGTTCGGCGCCGATCATCGGCGATGCTAAGACGGAAGTCATGAGGATCGTCGCCGCTCTGGTTCCTTTGGCGTTGGCTGCGTCGCTCGGTGTTGCGGGGTGCAACAAATCCGACGATCCGCAGAACCTTCAACCCGTGAGCGGCGAGCAAAAGGTGGAGGCGAACGAGAAGGGCTTCACCCCGAGCACCATCGCGGTGAAGAAGGGCTCCACCACGCACCTGGTCTTCACCCGCACGACCGCCGACACCTGTGCCACCGAGGTGGTCTTCCCCGATCTGGGCATCCAAAAGGAGCTGCCGGTCGGCAAGCCCGTCTCCGTCGATATCCCCGCCGATCAGGACAAAACGCTTCGCTTCGCCTGCGGCATGGGCATGTTCAACG
The DNA here is from genome assembly GCA_037157815.1 of Sorangiineae bacterium MSr11954. Lineage (NCBI taxonomy): Bacteria > Pseudomonadati > Myxococcota > Myxococcia > Myxococcales > Pendulisporaceae > Pendulispora > Pendulispora albinea. Next base: position 6,989,426 of record CP089984.1, on the reverse strand, counting down.
GCAAAGTCGTCGTGAAGTGACGCGCTCCCCCCGCGCGCGCTCTCACGTGGCCGCGCGCATCACCGCCTCGATGCTCCCGTGAACGATGTCCAAGAGCTGCGCGAGCTCGTCGTTGGGGATCGTGAGCGGCGGGGTGACATAGACCGTGTCCCCCAGCGGCCGCAGGTACGCACCGCGCCGGCGCGCCTCCTCGTACACGCGCCATCCGAGCTTGCCCAGATAGCCCCCGCCGGCGCTGCCGCCCACCGCGAGATCGGCCGCGCCGACCATCCCCAGGTTTCGCACGCGGGCCACCCCCGGCAGCTCCGCGATGCGCGCAAAGGCGCGCTCGATGAGGAGCGCCTTTTCGTGGCCGCGGGCGATGAGCTGCTCGTCGCGGAAGATGGCCAGCACCTCGCGCGCGAGCGCCGCGCCCAGCGGATGGCCGCAGAAGGTGTGCCCGTAGAAGAGCGCGCGGTCTTTGCTGCCGCGGAAGCCATCGAAGACGCGCTCGGTGGCCAAGGTCGCGCCCATGGGCAAGAGCGACGCGAAGGCTTTGCCGAGGCACATGATGTCGGGCGCCACCCCCGCGTGCTCCATGGCCCACATGGTGCCGGTGCGGCCATAGCCGGTGAACACCTCGTCGGCCACGAGCAGCACATCGTGCCGATCCGCGAGCGCGCGCAGCTCCACCAAAAACTTCGCGTCGTAGTTGCGCATGCCGGCGGAGGCTTGCAGCATCGGCTCGATGACGATGGCCGCCGTTTCATCGGCACCCTCGCGCAAGAGGCGGCCGAGCGCCTCGAAGGCGCGCGCGTACGCGTCGGGCTCGGGGAAGGGGACCCGCAGGCACGTGAGCCCGATCTCGCCCACCACCCGGCGAAAGACCTCGATGCCCCCCAGGCTCGCCGCGCCCAAGGTGTCGCCGTGGTAGGCGCCCTCCAGCACCAGCACCTTGCGCTTCTTGGGCGCGCCGGTCTGCGCGTGCATCTGCAGCGCCATCCGCAGCGCCACCTCCACCGAGCCGGATCCGTTGTCTGTGTAAAATACACGGGTTAGGCCGCGGGGCGCGATGGCGACCAGCTCCTCGGCGAGCAGCGCGGCGGGCGCGTGGGTGGTGCCGGCGAGCGAGCAGTGCAGGAACGACGAATCGGCCTGGCGCTTGAGGACGTCGACCAGACGCGGGTGCGCATGGCCCAAGACGGCCACGTACCAGGAGCTGTTGCCATCGAGGTAGCGCCGGCCGTCGACGTCTTCGAGCCACGCTCCCTGGGCGCGGGCGATGACGAACGGATCGACGTTGTCGATGTACTCGTCCATGGCCGTGTAGGGGTGCCAGACGTAGGCTTTGTCGGTTTGGACGATCTCGTCGCGGGTCATGTCCCCACTTGGATAGTCTCTACCCACGAAGAAAGAAACGCTCGATCGTCATGACGCGGAGAGCTCGGAGTAGTCGGCGCCCGCGGGCAGGCACACGGTGACCGTGGTCCCTTCGCCGGCGCGGCTCTCGATGAGCAGAAAACCTCCGTGCGCTTCCACGATGCGATCGACGATGGCCAGGCCGAGCCCGGTGCCGCTCGGGCGCGTGGTGAAGAATGGATCGCGGGCGCGCAAGCGAACGATGGTGTCCATGCCCTCGCCCGTGTCGCGGATGTGCACCGCGAAGCCATCGAACCCATCGTCTCGCCGCCGCTCGACGTGGAGCTGCAGCACCCCGCCGTGCGACATGGCCTGCACGGCGTTCTCGACCAGGTTGTCGAACACCTGCCGCAGGAGGCTCGAGTCGCCCCACACCTGCGGGTTCTCCACGTCGAAGCGGGTGGTGACCTCGATTTCCTTGGCCTTGATCTTGGCGAGCTGCAGGGCGCGGTTGATCAGCTCCTGGATGCGGATCTTGGATTTTTGCACATTGACGGGCCGCGCATAGCGCAAGAGATCCGACACAAGGCGATTGAGCCGGGTGGTCTCCTCCTCGAGGATGCCCAGCAGCGTCGTCTGGTCGTCGCGCGGCAAGGTGGGCCTTCGAAGGCCGGCCACCGCGTTGGTGATGACCGCCAGCGGGTTGCGAACCTCGTGCGCCACCACGGCCGCCAGCTCGCCCACCACCGCCAGCTGCTCCTTCTTTCCGAGCTCCTCCTGGGCCGTGTGCAGCTCGCGGTACGACTTTCGAAGCTCGCGCGTGGTGTGCTCGAGCTCCTCGGTGCGCGTCTCGAGCTCCTTGGCCACCGCCGTGTAGCGAATGGCGTACGAGCCGGCCGAGCCAAAGAGGAACGCCAGAAAGCCGAGCTGCCCGATGGCCGAGCCCCCGAGCGCGCCGGAGGAGACGGCGCCCTCGTGCATGATGGTCAGAAACAAGAGGAACATGCCGGCCGTCACCGGGAGCGCGTCCCTCAAGCCATCGAGGTAGAGGCGCGCCATGCGGTAGGTCGCCACCGCCAGCCCCGCCGCAAAGGCCACCAGCACGGCGCTGCCGAGCACCGTCAGCGGCGCGTGAAACAAGGACGTCCAGGCCGTGTCTTGCGCGTCCTCGGCGCTGCCCTGCAGCACATCGAACGCATCGAGCAAGCAGGCCGCCGCCGCCACCGCGTAGACGGGCCAGAGCCACCGGCGCGTTCGGGCCAGGGTCGCGCGACGCTCCGCGTAGTGGAGAATGGCGACCAGCGAGAAGACCACGCACGCAAACGGCAATCGCTCATCGCCGCCATGTGGGCCGGTATGCGCTAACGCGAGCAGGCGCGAAAGCGAATACCCAAATTGCGAAAGTCCGAAGATGGCGAAGAAGCCCAAGTCGCTCGCCCACGTCTCCCGCGACCAGACGAACACCGCGTACAACCCGACGAAGCCGTAGATCGCCAGGCTGCCGCAAAGGGCACCGAAGGACCAATCCAAGTTGCCAATACGATACACCCGTTTCGCTCGGGCCGGTTCTTCTTACCGCACCGCTGCGCGCTTCCACATGCGCGCGCCGTGCTCGGGCTCCGTGCTCGTGCTCACGCGCCGCCTCGGACTTTTCCGCTTGCCCCCTGCATGCGCACGCGCGGGTGCGGTGCAGGGGGTGCGGACGACGACGCCAAGCTTTCGGGAGGAGCGCTACTTCTTCGGGGCTTGCGCCGGTGCGCCTGCCGGTAGGGGGGCGGCGCCGGGGGCGGGCTTCGACATGTCGTGACCGGGCATGGCGTCCGCTTGGGCTTCGTGGTCGATCTTGATGTCGCGCGTCACGCTGTTCCACGAGCCGGGGACGGGCTTGTCGTTCTTGTCGACCAGATCGAGCTTCACCGTGTAGGCGCCGTTCTGCAGGTTATCGAGATAGAACGGCGTGCCGAACTTGGTGACCTTGGCCGTGAGGTTGCCCTCGATGCCCGGGCCGTTCACGGAGATGTTCACATGGTCCTTGTCGTCGGCGAGGACGTCGTTGGCCAGCTGGAAGTCGACCAGCACATGGTTGGCCATGTCGCCTTTGTACTCGCCCTTCGGCCGGCTGTAGACGAGGAGCGGCTTCTTCAGATCGGCCGTGGGCGCGCCCTTTTTGCCGATGTAAAACTCGGTGATGTGCATGGCGTCCTTGGTCTTCACCGACTCGTGGTTCGCGCGGCTCGGGAAGGTGACCAGCACATGGTGCCCCTCGCCCAAGGTCTCGCCGCCGGTGAGCTCCGACAGCTTGACCGGCGCCTTGGGATCGTAGATGGCCTTGTACGGCTTGTGGTCGAGGATCAGGTGCACGTGCGAGCTGCCCGTGGCGGTCTGCCAGTTCTTCACGTCGAGCTTCACGACGAAGTCGTTGGCCTTGTCGGCCGCGATGACCTGACCCTTGGTGGGCGCGGTGATGCGGGCCGTCGGCAGAGGTGCAGCGGGATCGGGGCTCGCCGCGCCTGCGGTGAGGGTGACCGGCGGCGCCGGCGGCTTCTCGGGGGGCGCGTCTTGCGTGGGCGCAGGCGGTGGTGTGGTGGCGACCGCAGCCGGCGGCGGCGGAGGCGGGGGAGGGGGCGGCGGCGGAAGATTGTCGCTTTCACCGCCACATGCCAGCAGAACGAGGCATAGACCTGGGAAAAAGGAGAAGGAAGATAAGGGGAGAGTTCGAGACAGGAAACGTTTCATGGGGCGGCTCCTTGACGTCGTTGGGGGTCACGATCGCTTCGAGCGCGTCCTTTCGCAATTGGAATTTGGGTGGCAGAGTACGAAGCAAATGCTCGGCTTCCGATTTCGCGAGACCATGCGCGGCACCTACCACCTCCTCGATGCGCCGCTCGACGAGCGCGCCATGGAGTTCTCCCTCGTGGCTCGCACCAAGGGTTTTCGTCGTTTTCTGCGCGAGCAGGTGGCCGAAATCGAAGGTGAGGTGACCCTGGAGGGCATCGCCGAAAAGAAGCCGCTGTCGGGGACGCTCTCGTTCAAGCTGCAGGAGAAGCGTCTGCCCTATGGCTTCTCCTTCAAGGACGACCAAGGCAAGGTCTACCGCGTGCGCGGTCAGAAAGATTTCTCCCTCATCTACCTCGCCGACTCCATCTCCACCTTGCCGCTCTCCATCTACGACGACGCGGATCGCGAGGTGGGCCGTGGGGTGGTGCGCTTCGATCTCCGCGGCGACACGGGAAAACTCTTGCGTTCGTTCCGTCTTCGGTTCGCGCTATAGAAGCTCCCATGGACCGACTCAGTGCCGACAAAAGCGTGCTCGTGGTGGTCGACGTTCAAGAGCGCCTGGCGGCGGTGGTCCCCGAGGACGCGCGGGCCCGTCTGATCCGAAACGCGGAGGTCCTGCTCGAGACGGCGGCGCGCTTGAACGTGCCGGTCCTGGCGAGCCAGCAGTACACCAAGGGACTCGGCCCCACCGTGAGCCCGCTGCGCGAGCGCCTCGAGAAGCTCGGGGTGGTGCCCTTCGAAAAGCTCGACTTCGATGCGTGCGAAGCCCCCGCCTTTGCGCGCGCCCTGGCCAACTTGGCCCAAGCTCGCCAGGCCGTCGTCATCGGGATGGAAGCACACATCTGCGTGTTCCAAACCGCGCGCGAGCTCGCCCGCCGCGGCTATGTGACCTATGTGGCGGAGGACGCCGTGGCGTCGCGCACCGAGGAGAACCGGCTGGCCGGCATGTCCCTCGTCGCCCGCGCCGGCGCCGTCCCCACCGTGACCGAGGCCATCGTCTTCGACTGGCTGCGCCGCGCCGGCACGGACGACTTCAAGGCCGTCTCGCGCCTCATCAAGTAGTCGAGAAACGGCGCGAGCCTCGAGGAAAGGGGCGCAGCAGCTCGCGCGCGCGTCGAAAGCCCGCGTTCGACCGGTGGTTTGACGCTTCGGCGTTGCACGCCAATTTGCCGAACGCAGGAACAAACTGTCGTTGGCCCGTGTCATCCTGGCAGAATGGAAGGCAACGAGGCACAGGCGTGGGGAAACGATGGGGCGTCGCGTGCGCCTTCGCCGGTGGACGCGGCGGGCGATGGCATCACGGTGCTGGTGGTCGATGACGAGCGCTCGAACGTGGAGTCGCTGCAGAAGATCTTCGTCCGCGAGGGGATGCGCGTCCTCGTCGCGTACGATGCGAAGCAGGCGCTCGAGCAGGTTCGCTCGCACCGGGTGACGGTGATGCTCACCGACTTGATGATGCCGGGCACGACGGGGCTCGAGCTTTTGCGCGCCGTGAAGCAGGTGTCGCCCGAGATCGAGGTGGTGCTCATGACCGCGTACGGCTCGGTGGAGGCTGCCGTGAGCGCCATGCGCGAGGGCGCGTACGACTTCGTGGAGAAGCCGCTCAAGCGGCTCACCATCGTCAAGAGCGTGCGCAAGGCGGCCGAGAAGCAAAAGCTCGTCTTGGAGAACCGCTCGCTCAAGAACGAGATCAAGCGCCTGACCACCCGCGAGATCGTGGGCAGCTCGCCCACCCTGCGCCGCGTAATCGATGTTGCCACGCAAGCCGCGCCCAGCATGGCCACCGTGCTCGTTCTGGGTGAGAGCGGCACCGGCAAAGAGCTGCTCGCGCGCTACATCCACGACCGGAGCGCGCGCGCCAAGCGCCCCTTCGTCGCCGTCAACTGCGCGGCCATCCCGGAGACCATCCTCGAGAGCGAGCTTTTCGGCCACGAGCGCGGCGCCTTCACGGGCGCGACCGGTAAGAAAGAGGGTCGCTTCGCCAAGGCCGCGGGCGGCACCCTCTTCCTCGATGAGATCGGCGAGCTCTCACCGCAGGTGCAAGTCAAGCTGCTGCGGGTGCTGCAAGAAGGGGAGTTCGAGCCCCTGGGCGGCGACACCGAGAAGGCCGACGTCCGCATCGTGGCCGCCACCAACCGCGATCTGCTCGCCGAGGTCTCCGCTGGCCGTTTTCGCGAGGACCTTTACTACCGGCTCAATGTCATCGCCATCACCGCCCCCCCGCTGCGCGCGCGGCGCGAGGACATCGCCCTGCTGGTGGATCATTTTCTCGGCCTCTACGCGGCCAAAAACGGCAAGGCCCGCCTGTTGGTGTCCCGCGGCGCGCTCGACAAACTGCTCGACTACCACTGGCCGGGAAACGTGCGCGAGCTCGAAAACGTCGTCGAACGCGCGGTCGTCCTCTCCCGCAGCGACACCCTGACCGAGCAAGATCTCCCCGACGCCATCGCCCACGCGGCGCCCCCCACGCCCACCGCCCTAACGTTCCCCATCGGCACGCCCCTCGAGGAAATCGAGCTACGCGTCATCAAGGAGACCCTGCGGCACACCAAGGGTGACAAGTCGGTCGCCGCCCAGCTCCTCGGCATTTCCACGCGCACCATCTACCGCAAATTCGATGGCGTCCCCGAGGGACCGGAGTCGCACGGGTAGGGTGTGACCACCCCCGATCGGGTTTCCGATCCGAGCCAGAGGGTCCACCCCCGTTTCGATCCCGCCTCCGCATCTCGTATGCGATCCGAGCAAGACCGAGGAGTCTCCGGGGGCGCCCAACCCCCCGCATCTCGTATCCAATGCGAGCAAGCCGGGAGCGCACCGCTCCTTTTGACACTTTGTCGCGGGGGCGGCCCGGGAATCCCCGCGGGCGCCAAGGTGTCGAACCCTCGCGATGGCCGTAGGCGGAAAACGACGGAAATTCGCGTAGTCCGACGATGGCATGGCACTAGCTAGGCACCTAGGAGGCGGAGTCTCGAGAATGGCGGTCGATCAAGTCCTCAAGCGAAACTTTTGGGTGGTGATACTGGTCCTCACCGGTGTTGCAGCCTTTTTCGGCGCGAGCGGCGTGACCCAGATCATCGGGATCGGACTCGCGGCCGACGAGAAGCAGCTCACGGCCCCCCCGCTCGCCGCCAAATCACCCGCGGCCGCGTCCAGCGGAACGGGCGGCCATTCCACCAGCGCCGACCCGATCCTCTCGCGCAACCCGTTCGACTCGGTGACCGGCCCGCTGAACAAAGTGGCCGCGGCCGACGAGAGCGCCCCCGAGGCGGCCCCCGATCTCAGGGATCCGTACTCGGCCCCCGCGTGCGACGGCGTGAAGGTCCTCATCATCGCCGCGTCGCCCGACGAGAACTGGTCCTTCGCGGCCCTCAGCTCCGGCGGGGACAACAGCCCCTCGCAGTTGCGCCGCAGGGGCGGCGAGTTCAATGGCAAGACCGTCGAATACGTCCGCTGGGATCGCGTGTGGTTCACCAGCGGCGGCTCGCTCTGTCAGGCGCAGCTGTTCAAGGGCGAAGAAGCCAAGGCCCCGCCGGCCCCGCCGCCTCCTCCTCCGACCGCCCCCGTGCGCGGCGGCGCGCCCACCGTCGATCCGTCGATCGCCAAGGGCATCCAAAAAGTCAGCGCGACGGAGTTCAACATCGACCGCGGCGTGGTCGATAAGATCCTCGAGAATCAAGCGGAGCTGATGCGGCAAGCCCGCATCGTGCCCGTGCAAGAAAATGGAAAGGTCGTCGGCATCAACCTGTTCGGCGTCCGCCCCGACACCTTGCTCGGACAGCTCGGGATGGAGAACGGCGATCGCCTGCAGCAGATCAATGGCTTCGACATGGCGAGCCCCGAGAAGGCTCTGGAAGCGTATGCCCGCCTTCGCATGGCGGACCACTTGACCGTGCAGATCAACCGGCGCGGGCAGAATGTGAACCTCGATTACAACATCAAGTAGCCCGAAAAACCCGGAAACTGCCCGTATTTTGCAGTACGCCCCGCCAGCCAGGTATACGACCGGAGTCCCACCGATGAATGTTACCGAAGTCGAGAACGATGGATTGTTGCGACGAACGCTCATGACCGTGGCCACCATGTTGGGTGGCGCCGTCGTGATCCTCGGAACGGCGAGCCTCATCGCTCTTTTCGTCACCAGCAAAGCGGTGGGTTCGTCCTCGTCCCCGACGGCGCAGATCACACCGGCCGAGGGGAAGAGCGGCACGTCGGGTCCATCCGGCGCGCCGGCGGCTCGCTCCAAGGTTCAGAAGGCCCCGACCGCGGGCAACGAGATCTAAACGCTTCCCATCCCCGATGAGAAAACGACTTTCCCTCCTTGCCGTAGCATCCTTCGGTGCGCTCGCCTCGGGCGCGGTGCGCGACGTCCATGCGCAAACGCCCCCGCCCCCGCCGCCCAAATTCGACGTTCGGCCGAGCGCGGGCCCGGTGACCACCCCCCCCACGCCTCCCCCGGCCACGCCGCCTGCGCGCGCGGCAGCGCCGCCGCCGTCCGGGGGCGCCAAGGGAAGGCCGGCCGACGCCAGCGCGGGGGCCGCAGGAGCTGCGGGATCCACCAGCGGCAAAGCGCAAGCCGACACCGACAAGCTCTCGCAGTTCGAGCAGTCGATGGACTTCGAGCCGCGGAGCCCCAACTACCGCGTCTCGTTCTCCCTCGAGGACGCCGACCTGTCGGAGCTGGTGCGGGTCATCGGGCAGCTCACGGGAAAGCGCTTCATCTTCGGCGGCAAGATCCGCAACATCAAGGCGAGCGTCTACTCGCCGCAGAAGGTCACCGTGGCCGAGGCCTACCAGGCGTTTCTATCGATCCTGGAGACCAACGGCCTCACCGTGATCCCGCACGGCCGCTTCCTCAAGATCGTGGAGACGGCGGGCATCGCGTCGCAGACCACGCCCACCATCGGCCCGCAGCAAGGCGCGCCCACCGAAGATCGCTACGTGACCCGCATGCACCGCCTGCGCAACGTGAGCGCCGACGAGGTGGCGAACCTGCTCGGTAAATTCAAGAGCAAGGACGCCGACGTCTCCTCGTACAGCGCCGGCAACATGCTGATCCTCACCGACACCGGCACCAACATCCGCCGCATGATGTCCATCGTCGAGGAGATCGACGTGGGCGGCGCCGGCGATCAGATCTGGCTCGAGCCGATCTATTACGCGACGGCGTCGGACATCGCGTCGCGGGTCAACGAGCTGTTCGACATCAAGTCCGGATCCAGCGGGCCCTCGCAGGGCGGAAAAGGCGCGCCGGCGCAGTCGGCGGCGGGCGGGGGCGCGGGGGCCGGCGGCGGCGACCTTCACATCTCGAAGATCATGGCCGACGAGCGCACCAACAAGGTGATCATCGTCGCCACCGAGAAGGCGTACCTGCGCGTCCTGGAGCTCATCAAGAAGATGGACGTGCCGCAGACCACGGAGGGCGAGATCCACGTCCTCCCGCTGCAGCACGCCGACGCGGTGGAGCTCACCAAGACCCTGAACGAGATCGTCTCCGGCAGCGGCAGCTCCGGGGGCGGCCCGCCGGGACGAGGGCAGCAGCAGCAAAGCTCGCAGCAGCCGTCCGGCATCTTCGAGGGCGCCGTGAAGGTGAGCGCCGACAAGGCGACCAACTCCATCGTGGTCACCTCCTCGATGCGCGACTTCGCCTCCTTGCACGCGGTGGTCGACCGGCTCGATCTGCCGCGCCGCTCGGTGTTCATCGAGGCCGCCATCCTCGACCTGTCCATCACGCGCTCGAACATCCTCGGCTTCGACTTCCACGGCGGCGACACCTTCACCGGAGGATCCTCGAGCGGCACGGGGCTCATCTACGGCGGCTTGAACCCCATGAAGACGATCCTGCCGCCCGATCCCACGCAGCTGCAGGGCCTCGCCCTCGGCGTGCGCGGACCGGAGATCCCGGGCTCGCAGACCTTGCTCGGCCAGAGCATCTCGATCCCGTCGTTCGGCATGCTCCTCCAAGCCATCGCCACCGACACCGACACGGACGTGCTCTCGACCCCGCACATTCTGGCGACGGACAACCAGAAGGCCATCATCAACATCGGCGAGAACATTCCGCTGCAGCAGAACATCGGCTTCCCGAGCATCCCCAACATCCCCGGCGTCTCGGGCGCCACCAGCGCGGCGGGCCTCGCGGGGTTGGGCGGCTTGAGCGGGTTGGGCGGCGCCACCTCGCAGCGTCAAGACGTCGGTACCAAGCTCACGATTACGCCGCATTTGAACGATTCCAACGAGGTCCGCCTCGAGGTGAACGAGGAGATCAGCGAGGCGAAGGCAGCCGTGGGTAACGCCGCGGTCGTTCCCATCGTCAAGCGCAACGCGGAGACCATGCTGGTCGTGCAGGACCAGCAGACCGTGATCATCGGCGGTTTGATGCGAAATCGCGTCGCCCGCACGGTTAACAAGATCCCGGTGCTCGGGGATATTCCCGTCCTGGGTGCGCTCTTCCGCAAGACGGAGGACCGCATGGAAAAGACCAACCTCATCCTGATTTTGACGCCTTATATCGTTCGCGATCAGGGCGACTTGCGTACGATCTACGAGCGCAAGATGGAAGAGCGGCAGCAGTTCCTGGATCGCTATTTCGTATTCAACGACGACTCGGATTACCAGCCGCCCAAGGACTACTCGCGCACCATCGGCCTCATCGAGTTCATGCGTCAGAGCTACCGCGACGTCGAGGAGAAGAAGAAGCGCGACGAGCTGCTCAAGCCGAAGGAGCTGAAGACGCACGAGCCGGGCGAGCCTCTGGAGATGCCGGCCACCCCGCGCGCGCCGGGCGTGAACCCCAGCGCGCCGGCCACGCCGGCGCCGCCCACGCGCGGAGGAGGCCCCGTGGTCACCCCGCCCACGCGGCAGATCACGAGAGAGGTGGAGCGGTAATGGCGGAAGAGCGTTTCATGGGAGAGCTGCTCGCGCGTCGAGGCGTGGTCCCGGTGGAGCGCCTCGAGGGCTTGTTCGCCATTCAGAAGGAGAAGGGTGGCTCCCTGGTCGACCTCTTGATCGACAGCCAGATCACGGACGAGATCACGGTGGGCCGCGTGCTCGCGGAGGAGGCGGAGCTCCCGTTCGTCGAGCGCATCGAGTCGGACAAGATCCCCACCGCGCTCGCCACGCGCGTGCCCATCGCCTTCGCCAAGCAGCACAAAATCGTGGTGGTGCACGAGGACGACTACGCGATGCACGCCATCGTCGCCGACCCCTTCGACACCGCCGCCCTCGACGATCTGCGGCTGCTCTTCGGCAAGCCGGTGGAGGCCAACGTGGCCCCCGGCGAGCAGGTGGTCGACGCCATCAACCGCGTCTACGAGCGCGTGGCCGGCGGCGGAGAGCTCGAGACCGACGAAGCCGACGTGACCGAGGAGGACGCCGCGAGCGACATCCTCGACAGCGACGACGAGGCCCCCGTCATCCGCTGGGTCAACTCGCTCTTCCTGCAGGCGATGAAGGAGCGCGCGAGCGACATTCATATCGAGCCGGAAGAAAAAGAGGTCCTGGTCCGCTACCGCATCGATGGAGACCTCTACATCAAACGGCGCGCGCCGCGCACGTTCATGAACAGCATCGTCTCGCGCATCAAGATCGAGAGCGCGCTGAACATCGCCGAGAAGCGCCTCCCGCAAGACGGCCGCATCACCAAGAAGATCGCCGGCAAGAGCTTCGACATCCGCGTCAGCACCATCCCGACCAGCCGCGGCTACGAGCGCATCGTCATGCGTCTGCTCAACAAGTCGAGCGTCTTGCTCGACCTGCCCGATCTGGGCTTCAGCCACCGCGACTACACCTTGATGGACGGGCTCATTCGCCGCCCGGACGGCATCATCTTGGTGACGGGGCCCACCGGCTCCGGAAAGACCACCACGCTCTACGCGTGCATCAACCGCATCAACCGCCCCGACTTGAACATCCTCACCGCCGAGGATCCGGTCGAGTACGAGATCGGCGGCATCCACCAGGTGCACGTGCAGCCCAAGATCGGGCTCACCTTCGCGAGCGCGCTACGCGCCTTCCTCCGCCAGGATCCGGACGTGGTCATGGTCGGTGAGATCCGCGACAAGGAGACGGTGGAGATCGCGATCAACGCGTCGCTCACCGGTCACTTGGTGCTCTCCACCATCCACACCAACGACGCCGCCGGCGCCGTGACCCGTATGGTGGACATGGGGGTCGAGCCGTTCCTCATCCGCTCCAGCGTCATCGGCATCTTGGCGCAGCGCCTGGTGCGCGTCCTCTGCCCGCACTGCAAGGAGCCCTACGCGGCCGAGGACTTCGAGCTGGAGGAGCTCGGCCTCACCCAGGAGCGCATCCGCATGCGCAACTCGCGCACCAACATCGCAGGGACCCGGTACTTCCCGCGCACGGTGACGGAGCCGGACCTTCTGACCCTCGCGCCCGGCTCTCGCCCCACGTTCTACCGCCAAAAAGGGTGCGCCCGCTGCGCGAACACGGGGTTCTCCGGCCGGCGCGGCATCTACGAGCTGCTCTTGATGGATGACGCCGTGGGCCCGCTCATCCTCAAGAACGCCGACGCGCAAGCGTTGAAGCGCGCGGCCCTCGAGCAAGGCATGGACAGCTTGCGCGACGACGGCGCCCGCAAGGTCATCCTCGGCCTCACCACGGTGGAGGAGGTGCTCGCGGCCACGCAAGAGGACGTCGGGGTCAACGAAATCGCCACGGTCTCCGCCGTGCCCATGCCCGCCGCCGTGCGCACGGCAAGCTGATGGCCGTCTTCGAGTACCGCGGTCTGGTCGTCGCCACCGGCAAGCAGGTGCACGGTGTGCGCGACGCAGACAACGCCAAGGTCCTCCGCGCCGCCCTGAAGCGCGAAGGCATCCTCCTCACCAACGCGCACGAGGAGAGCTCGGCCGAGGCCGAAGGGCGAAAGAACAAGCTCGATCTGGGCGCCTTCTTCCGGCGGGTCAGCATCACCGACGTGGCGATGATGACCCGGCAGCTCGCGACCTTGGTCATGGCGGGCATCCCGCTGGTGGAGGCCGTGGCCGCGCTCACCGATCAAGTGGAGAAGCTCGAGCTCAAACGGGTGCTCACCCAGGTGCGCGATCGGCTCAACGAGGGTATCTCGCTGGCCAAGGCGCTGGAGCCGCACCCCAAGATCTTCCCGCCGCTCTATGTGAACATGGTGGCCGCGGGCGAGGCGTCGGGCACCCTGGAGGCGGTGCTCGAGCGCTTGTCCGACTTCATGGAGGGGCAGGCCCGGCTGCGATCCAAGGTGAGCTCCGCGCTCGCGTACCCGGTGCTGATGCTCATCATCGGCTCGGTGCTCATCACCGTCATGATGATCGCCGTCGTGCCGAAGATCACCAGCATCTTCGCCAGCCTCGATCGCGCGCTGCCTTGGTACACCTCGCTGCTCATCTTCGTGTCGAACACCCTGAAGTCGAACGAGATGATCGGCTTCATCGTGATGATGGGCACCATGATCGCCGCGCGCAAAGCCATGAGCGCGCCGCAGAACGGCGATGAAAAGGAGAAGCCGCACGGGCCGCGCGCCAAGCGCCCGCTCGGCGGCGCCGCCATCGTGGCCATGGCGCTGGGCGTGTTCGTGCTGGTGCTCTTCTTCTATCTCGAGTCGCCGCTCTCCTACGCCATCGGCTTGTTCATCGGCTTCATCGTGGGGCTCATCGTCGGAAAGCTCATCGCGTACGTCGCCACCCCCGCGGGCCGCGTCTGGAAGGACTCGTTCATCCTCAAGCTGCCCATCTTCGGCCCGCTCTTTCGCATGCTGGCGGTGGCGCGCTTCTCGCGCACCCTGGCCACCTTGCTCCAGAGCGGCGTACCGCTGCTCAAGGCCATGGGCATCGTGCGCAACGTGCTCGGCAACGCGCGCCTGGAGAAGGTCGTCGAGGAGGCCACGGGATCGATCCGCGAGGGTGAATCCATCGCCGCGCCGCTCCGGCGCAGCCGCGAGTTTCCGCCCATCGTGACCCACATGATCGCGGTGGGCGAGAAGAGCGGGCAGCTGGAGCAAATGCTGGAGAACGTCGCGCGCGCGTACGACACGCAGGTGGAGACCCGCGTGCAAGCGATGACCAGCCTGCTCGAGCCGCTCATCATCGTCTTCATGGGAGGCGGGGTCGGCTTCATCGCGTTCTCGATCTTGATGCCCCTCATTCAGATGAACGATTTCGTGCAATAAGGCCGAGCGAAGGATTTTACGTGGGATTTGCAATGGCGCGGCGACGGGAATCAACGGTCTTCTTCCCCTGGGAAAAGAAGCGAGGCGTGCTCGGGGTGATCGGCCGGGCGCGCGGCCGCCTCTTGCTCTCGGTGGTGGCCGTGGCTGCATTCGTCGCGCTGGTGTGGGGGCGGGAAGAGCACGCGGCGTCGCTCCGCGCCACGCGGGCCAGCTTGACCACGACCATCCGTGCCGTCACGGCCTACCGCGCCGACCACGCGGGCAAGTGCCCAAGGTCGCTGTCGGATCTGGTGGCGGGTGGTTACACGCGCGACATCCCCATCGACGCCTGGGGCCGTCCGCTGCGGTTGACCTGCCCGGGGCGGCGCGATGCAGCAAACTTCGAGGTATCGAGTGATGGGCCCGACGGGCTTCCGGGAGGGCTCGATCGAGTCGAATAATGGCGGGTCGAAGAATGGCAGCGGGACCGCCCCCGCATTTGCTCGCGGACGGTCACGAAGTGAGGAGTACTTTCCCGGGCTCACATGTTTTTCTCTTCAAGGAGTTCGTCGATGAAATTGTCATGGTCCGAAGTTAGTCGCCGCGTCCGTCGCGATAGGCGCGTTTGCCGCGCAGCCCAGCGCGGTGTGACCCTCATCGAGATCCTGATCGTGCTCGCGATCATCGGGCTCATCGCGGGTGGCATCGCCATGACCGCGATTCCAAAGTTCGCCGACGCGCAGAAGCAAACGACGAAGACCAGCGCGCAGTCCCTCCGCCAAGCCGCGGCCCTCTGGCGCACCATGAACGCGGCCGAGTGCCCCACGGTGGACAAGCTGAAGGCCGAGAAGCAGCTCGAGGCCTCGTCCAAGCTGAGCGACGCGTGGGATCAGCCGTTCAAGATCATCTGCGACGACGACGAGACCACCGTGGTGAGCTCGGGCCCCGACAAGAAAGAGGGCACGCCCGACGACATCCGCGTACCCGAAGGCGCGTCGACGAAGTAATGCACCATGCGACGCGGCTCCACCATCCAGGGAGAACCCCTCCGCCCAAACCCTCCCCCCGCGGGGCAGGGCACGAAGCGGCGCCTCGCTCGGCGGGGCATGACCTTGGTGGAGATCCTCGTCGTGTTGGTGGTCATCGCCATGATGATGGCGGGCATCATCTTCGGATCGGGGCAGGTGCCGAGCGCGCGGCTTCGGGCGTCGAGCAGCTTGATCACGAGCGCCATCAAAGCGGGCTACACGCGCTCCAACGCGGTCTCCAAGAGCGTGCGGCTGGTGTTCGACTTCGAGTCGAACACCATGTGGCTCGAGGAGGCGAACCGTCCGATGGTGGTCCAATCCAAGGATCTCACCGGCACCGGCGGAGCCGATCCGGCGACCGCGGCCGAGCAAGCCGCGGTGGCGGAAGGGGAGCGCATCATCAAAGGACCCGCCGCCCCGCGCCCGCAGTTTTTACCCGTCGATAAGGCCGATTTGGCGGCGCGCGAGCCGGGGGGCAAGCGCCCGCTCCCGCGCGGCATCACCTTTCGGGAGATCCAGATCGCGCACGACGACCAGCCGCGCACCGAGGGCCGCGCGTACTTGTACTTCTGGTCCGGCGGGCAGACCGAGCGCGCGTCGATCCAAGTGCGCATCGGCAAGGACGAGGACGATTCGCAGACGTTGACCCTCTTGGTCGCGCCGCTCACGGGCAAGGTCACCGTCAAGAGCGGGCCGGTTGCGCTCAAGATCCCCGACGACAAAGAAGCGTCGGAGCGCGAGGAGACGAGCCCGTGAATCACGCATCCACTCGCGCGCGGCGTTCTTTGCGTTTTGCTCGTCCCGCGAGCTCCGCGCGCCGTGCACGTCTCGCACGTCTCGCGGGTCTCGCACGTTCGTCGGGCGCCGGTTTTTCGCTCCTCGAGGTGATGGTCGCCATCGCGATTTTGGGCCTTTCGCTCACCGTCATCCTCTCGGCGCAAGGCGGATTGACGACCAGCACGCGGCGGGCGGCCAACATGGCCAACGCGGTCGAGTACGGCCGCTGCAAGATGACCGAGGTCGAAGAGAAGCTCCTGAAGCTCGGATACCCGGAGCTCGACGATCTGCAGTCGCAGATCCCGTGCTGCAACGACGATACGGACACGATGTACACCTGCGATACGCGGGTGGAGAAGGTGCTGCTCCCCAACCCGCCGAGCAACAGCCTGGGCGACGGCGGCGCGGCGGGACCGAGCCCCTCGGGCTCGGCGAGCTTGGGGGGCGGGCAGACGCCGTTCGTCTTGAACCCCGCGGGCGGCGCGCAGCTCAATTTGAGCATGGACGCGGGGTTGCAAGGCTTGGGCAACGCGCTCAACGCGGCCGGCGGCGCCGATGGGCTCATCAGCATGGCGATGGGCATCGTGTACCCCACGTTGAAGCCGATGATGGAGGCGTCGATTCGGCGCCTCACGGTGACGGTTCATTGGAAGGAGGGCTCGCAGGAGAAGGAGCTCTCCATGGTGCAATACGTCACCAATCCGCAGCGCGGCAACCTCCTCAGCGGCGCGGTCCTGCCGCCGGGCGCCGATCCGAACGCCGTGGGCGGCGCCGGTGGAACGGGCACCGGCGGCACCGGAACGGGCGGCACCGGAACGGGCGGCACCGGCGGCACCGGCACGGGGGGCAAATGACCAAGCGATCGCACGCGCGCGGCATGACCTTGCTGGAGATCGTCGTCTCCATGGCGATCCTCGCCATGATCGCGCTGCTCATTTACGGCGCGGTCGACTCCCTGAGCCGCGGAAAGAAGGCAGAGGCGCTGCGCAACGAGCGGTCGCGCCAGGGGCGCACGGCGATTTTGCGCATGTCGCGCGAGATCTCCGCCGCGTTCATCTCGCAGCACATGCCGACCAACATCGCGCTGCGCACGCGCGAGACTTTGTTCATCGGCACCAGCAGCGGCTCGCAGGACCGCGTGGACTTCACCGCCTTCGCCCACCGGCGCACGGAGGCCGACTCGAAGGAGTCGGACCAGTCGGAGATCAGCTACTTCCTCGCGCGCGATCCGGACCACGACGGCAAGATGGATCTGGTGCGCCGCGAGCAGTCGCCCATCGATACGGACGCGCGCCGCGGCGGCGTGGTCAACGTGCTGGCGGAGGACGTGGAGAGCTTCGACATCCGCTACCTCGATCCCCAGACGAGCCAGTGGGTCGAGAGCTGGGACACGACGCAGACCGCGACCGGGCAGGGGGCTCGTCTGCCGCTGGAGGTCCATTTCAAGCTGGTGCTCGCCAACCCACCGCCAGGGGTCGAGAAAACCTACACCACGAAGGTGGCGCTGCTCATGCTGCAGCCGCTCTCGTTCGGGATCCCGCGATGAAACCTTCGGCACGAATGCGCGCGAGCAGAACGAGGAAGAGGCGGGTGCGGGAGCGCGGCATCGCGCTCATCATGGTGCTCGGATCCATCGCCGTGCTCACCGTGATGCTGGCCGAGTTCCAGGACGAGACCAGCACCGAGCTGGCCGCGGCGCTGGCCGATCGCGATGGCGTGCAGGCCGAGTACATGGCCCGGAGCGCGGTGAACCTGGCGCGGCTGCTCTTGGCGTCCGAGCCCACCATGCGCACGGCCGTGGCGCCGCTCTTCATGATGATGAAGAAGACCCCGCCGCAGCTCCCGGTCTGGGAGTTCTCGGATCGCATCTTGGGGGCGTTCAACGATCAGGAGGGCGCCAGCAGCTTCTCCAGCACGGTGGGCATCGATCTCTCGCTCGGCAAGAACCTCGGCATGCCGGGCGGCCGCTTCGAGCTGGCCATCGTCGACGAGGACTCGAAGATCAACGTGAACCTCGGCGCCTCGAACGACATCGCGCACCTCCGTCTGGCGCGCGAGATCATGGGCCTCATCGCGCCGCTGCAGTTCTCCCCGCTGTTCGAGCAGAAGGACAAATCGGGCACCACGCACGATCGCCTGTCGACGTGCTCGGCCATCATCGACTGGGCCGACGTGGACGAAGGCATGTTCGACTGCAACGTGAGCACATCGGCGTCGGGGAGCGTCGGCGTGGAGGACGCGTACTACCAGCTCCTGCCCAAGCCTTACCGCCGCAAGAACGCGCCGTACGACTCGCTCGACGAGCTGCGCATGGCGCGCGGGGTGGGCGAGGACTTTTGGGCCACCTTCGTCGATCCGGAGCCGGAGAACCCGAAGAAGCGGATCATGACCGTGTGGGGGCAAGGCGCCATCAACGTGAACACCGCCAACGCCCAGACCCTGCTCGCGGTCATCTGCTCGGGCGCGCCCAGGGCGGAGATCTGCAACGACGCGATGCAAGCCTCCACCTTCCTCACCGGGGTGACCATGGCGCGCGCCGTCACCATGGGCGCGCCGCTCTTCGGCAGCGCCGACGACTTCATGGGCGCGATGCAGGGCAAAGGCCAACTGGGGCCGCTGCTGCAAGGTATGGGCATGAAGCCAGTGCAGTTCCAGGCGCCGGGCGAGTTCAAGAACAGCATCTCCACCGAGAGCAAGATGTTCTCGATTTACGCGGTGGGCGTGATCAAAGGCTACAAGCGCGAGACGCGCACCGCGATCCACGCGGTGGTCGACTTCCGCAGCGCGCCGCAGCTGGGCACGGGGACGGGCACCGGTACCGGCACCACGCCGGGCCAGACCCCGCCGCCGGGACAAAGCCAGACGCCACCGCCCACCACCGGCAACCCCCAGACCGACGCGATCCTGGCCGCCACCAAGCCCAGTACCGGTGGACAAGTCGTTTACTTTCGAATCGAATAGCTCATCGCTGAAAGCCCGCGAAACCTCTCAGGAAAGTTAGGAAAGTCCAGGAATTCATGCCGATTTGGGTCGGAATCGATATCGGAAAGAGTGCCGTCAAGGTCGCGGCGATCCGATCGAGCTACCGCAAGACCGCCTTGGTCGGGCTGGCCAGCGTGGATATCCCCGTCGATCGCCCGAGCACGTTGCTCACGCCGCCCATGGGCACCCAGGCCCTGGGGCTCGATCCCTCGGCGCCGTTCGGGGCTTCGCTACCCTCGGCCGCGCCGCTCGGATCGGGCGCGCCCATCACATCGGCCGCGGCGGCCTTGTCGGGCTTGTCCAGCGCATCGGCGGCGGCCGTCTCGAGCATCGGGCCGGGGGTGTCGGGCGCGCCCGAAGGTGCGGCGGACGATGCGTCGGCCTCCAGCCGCGAGCAGGTGGCGCAGGCGATTCGCGAGGCCGTCGCCATGGCGCTCGGCAAAGCGGGAAACGGCGATGGCGTGGCGGCGGCCATCGATGGCGCCAAGGTCATGTCGCGGGTGCTGCCCATCCCCGCCAGCGCGCAGAAGCAGCTGGCCGAGGTGCTCCCCTTCGAGCTCGAGGCGCAGGTCCCGTTCGAGCTCGATGGCTCGGTCTTCGATTACCGCGTCCTCACGGCGCTGCGTTCGCTCCCGGGCGCCGATCCCGCGATGCTCCCCGTTCTGGCGTCGGTCTCGCGCATCACCGAGGTGCGCGAGCGCATCGACTTGGTGAAGCACGCCATCGGCGCGGAGCCCGAGCGGGTCGGCGTCGGCTTGCTCCCGCTGGCGAACTGGATCCCGTTCTCGCCGGCCCTGGCCGAGCCGGGGCCGCTGGTGGTGGTCGATCTGGGCACCTTGTCGAGCGACATTCTCATTTTGCGGAGCGGCGAGCCGGTCTTCACCCGCACCATTTCGCAGGGCACCGCGGGCTTGCCCGAGACGGCGCCGCGCCTGGCGCGCGAGATTCGACTCACCTTGGCGGCGTACCGCGCGACCGGCGGCGACTCCGCGACCCGCGTCTATTTGTGCGGCGGCGGCGCCTTCGTGTCGGGCGCCGAGTCGTTCCTGTCGAACGAGCTGGAGACCGAGGTGGCGGTCCTCCCTCCGCCGCCCATCGACTACGAAGTTCCGCAGGCGGATCAAGTGCGGCAGCTGGCGCGCTACGCCAAGGCCATCGGCTTGGCGCTGGGCCTCGGCACCCGCCCGCTCGGCCTCGATCTGCGCAAAGGGCCGCTGGCGTACGAGCGCGGCTTCGGCTGGATCCGCGAGCGCATCCCGGTGCTCGCCGGCCTGGGCGCGGTGATCGCGGTGAGCTTCTTTTTCTCGGCCTGCACGCAGCTCTATGCGCTGGGCAAAGAGTCGGAGACGGTGGAGAAGGCTCTGGCCACGGTCACCAAGGAGGTCCTCGGCGAGGAGACCACCAGCCCCGAGCGCGCGAACGAGCTGCTCTCGCAGCAAACGGGCGCCGACGACGATCCGATGCCCCACGCCGATGCGTTCGACGTGATGGTGCGGCTCTCGGAGGCCATCCCCGTGTCGATGACCCACGACATCGAGGATCTCGACGTGCAGAAGGGCCACGTGAGCATCCACGGCATCGTGGGCTCGATGGCCGACGCGCAGTCGATCGTCACCTCGCTCAAGAGCGAGCCTTGCTTCTCCGACGTTCAAATCAAGCGCATCGATCAGGTCGTCGGGAAGGAAGACCGCAAGAAGTACGGGCTCGAGTTCGACTTGAAGTGCCCCGAGGATCAAAAGGGGAAAAAGAAGGACCCCCAGGCCGGGACCGCACCGGCCGCGAGCTCGGCGAGTGGAGGTAAGTGATGGCCAGCCCCCGTGCGCTCCTCGAACGTCTCAACTTGAACCCGCGCGAGCAGAGGCTCGTCTCCTTGCTCGCGGTGGTGGTGCTCCTCTTGGTGTTCCTCGGCATCCCCATCTTCGTCGAGAGCATGATCCTCTCGCGCCGCTCGGCGGTGTCCGACGCCCGTGCCGCGCTCGACGCCGTGCAAGGCGCGCGCGGTCAGCTGCGCGATCGGCAGGCCAAGAAAGAGGCGGTGGCGAGCCGCTATCAGAACAAGGCGCCGGCGCTGGCGGGTTTCCTCGAGCAGACGGCCCGCGCCCAGAAGCTGGAGGTCACCGACTCGGTCGACCGGCCCGAGGTGCCGATCGGGGCGGGCAAGCGCTACATCGAGCGGAGCACCATCATCCACGTGAAGAAGGCCGGCATGTACGCGATCGCCAAGTTCCTCGAGAGCATCGAGCGGAGCGGGCACCCCATCTTGATCTCGCGCCTGAACATCCGCAAACGCGTCTCCGATCCCGACTCCTTCGACATGGAGCTCGGCATCTCCGCCTACGATCACGTCACGCCGTCGCCCGCGGGCGGCGCGAAAAAGGCCGAGGAGAAGACACAGTGAACGCCGCCAAGCAGGCTCTGTCAGGTTCGGCAGGTTCGGCAGGTTCGGCGGGTTCGGCGCCCGAGCCGGCGTCGCCCAAGTCGCC
Source organism: Sorangiineae bacterium MSr11954 (assembly GCA_037157815.1). Lineage (NCBI taxonomy): Bacteria > Pseudomonadati > Myxococcota > Myxococcia > Myxococcales > Pendulisporaceae > Pendulispora > Pendulispora albinea. The sequence continues at coordinate 6,967,902 of CP089984.1, read as the reverse complement.
CAAGCCGACCATCCGCGCGCGCATCTCGACCTTCATTCCCCCGGTGCTCCTGCAGGACGTGTGGAAGGAGCGGTTCCAAAAGTGGACACCGCGCCTGGGGATTCCCCTCTTCTATCTCTTTTGCCTGCTGGTCTTTGCGTCCCTCACATTTCCCTACGACAAACTCCGGGACAAGCTCGTGGGCTCCTTCAACGCGGCGCAAAAGCCGGGGCCGAACCAGCAAGAGCTCCACATCGACGAGCTCACATCGCACTTTCTAACCGGCGTGAAAGCCAAAGGCGTTCGCCTCCTCAGCGCGTCGCCCGAGCCGGGAAAGCCGCCCGTCGAGCTCAAGATCGACGTGGCGAAGGCGCGCATCTCGCTTTTGCCGCTCCTCATCGGGCACCAAAACATCTCGTTCAGCCTCGATGCATTCGGTGGCGCGGTGGACGGCGTCTTCGAGGAGCACGGGAAGGATCGGCACGTGGCCGTGAACTTCGACGCCGTGGATCTCAAGGCCATCGAGCCGATTGGGGCGTTCTTGGGCCTCCCCGTCGAGGGCAAGCTCACGGGCAAAATCGACCTTCTCATGCCGGAGGGCAAGGCCTCCAAGGGCAGCGGCACGGTCAACCTCGAGGCGGCCGACGTGACGGTGGCCGACGGGGTGGCCAAGATCAAGGCGGGGATGCTGCCCATCACGCCGCCCAAGGTGGCGGTGGGCAATCTCTCCTTCGTGGCGGAGGCCAAGGAGGGGATCCTGCGGGTGACCAAATTCGGAGCCTCGGGCAAAGATGTCGAGCTCAGTGGCGACGGTCGTGTTCAAATGCGTGAGATGGCGACCGAGAGCATTTGCGACTTGAACGTGAAGTTCAAAATTTCGGACGGCTTCCGTTCGAAGAACGATATGGCCAAGAGCCTATTCGGTCCTCCCGGTTCGAGCGCGGGCGCGCTCTTCGAGATGGACCCCAAGGTGAAGCAGTCGAAGACCTCCGACGGTTTCTATGCCTTTCACGTGCGGGGCCAGCTCGGTCGTCCCGAGGTGGATCCGCGCGGAAGCGGCGGCACCAGCTCCTCGTCCAAAGGAGGAACACCGTGAGCGTCTCCGGCGCACCGCCGCCCATGGCGACGTTCTCGCGGCTGGTCGGGGTCATTCACCTGCCGCCCTTGCCGGGGAGCCCTCTCTGGGCGCTGCCCATGCGGGCCATCGTCGAGCGCACGGTGGAGGACGCGCGCATCCTCGAGGGCGCGGGCTATCACCTGGCGATGATTGAAAACTTCGGGGACACCCCGTTCATCCGCCACAAGGTCCCGCCGGTCACCATCGCGGCGATGACCGCGTGCGCGGAGGCCGTACGCTCGGCCTTTCCGCGTCTTCCGCTGGGCATCAACGTCCTTCGCAACGACGCCGAGGCTGCGCTATCCATCGCCGCCGTGGTGGGCGCCGCCTGCATCCGGGTCAACGTCCACACCGGCGCGCGCGTGACCGATCAAGGCATCATCGAGGGCGACGCCGCGAGCACCCTCCGCACCCGGCGCGCGCTCTCGGCCGAAGCCGTGAACATCTGGGCCGACGTCGACGTCAAACACTCCGCCCCGCTGGCCCCCCGTCCCGTGGCCGACGAAGCCTCCGACCTCATCACGCGCGCCATGGTCGACGCCATCCTCGTCACCGGCTCCGGCACCGGCAAGAGCATCGATCCCGCCCAAATCTCCCTCGTCCGCTCCGCCACCGGCAACGCCCCCCTCTATGTCGCCAGCGGCGCGCGCCCCGAGGATCTCCCGGCCCTGGCGACCCTCTGCGACGGCGTCATCGTCGGCAGCGCCCTACGGGCCAACGGCGTCGCCGGCGGCCCCGTCAACATCGCGGCGGCCACCACCTTCGCCAAGGCCTTCCGCGCGGTCTTTCCACGTGACTCCGTGCCGGGGTGAGCGAGGGGTGACGCGGCGCTACGATTCGCTCGCGCCGCGCGGCGGCCACATGCGCTCGATGGTGTGCTCGATTTTGGAGCACGCCGCGCCCAACGCCGATTCGTAGTTTCCATCCCCGTGCGGGGCATACGTCGCGGCCGTGAGTCCCTCGAGGTCCGAGGGCAACACGGGCGACGCGTCGCCGCGGGGATGGACGACGAAGGTCTTCGAGCGCCCGAGCTGGCCGATGAAGAACCCGAGCTCGAAGATCACGTTGTCGCGCGGGGCAAGGCGCTTTTGACCGCGCTTTACGGTCTCGTCGTCCGGCGTAAGAACGAGAATGGCGAAGTCGAACTTTCCTCGCCACGAATCGATGGCCTCCATCGACGTTTGCGACAGCCGAAAAAGGCCCTGGCACCACACGGTGCACTCTGCAGCATGATCCAGGTTCACCTGAACGGCCTTTGCTGCTTTCAGCCCCTCCACGGATGACCCAATGACGATTCGCGGTCGGGTCGGACCGGGCGCGGGCACGCGCGCGTCTCGATTGTTGCCGGACTCTGCAACAGGATTTGGTGAGGGCCGATACTCGCCCCGCTCCCGAACAGGTGCGCTCCCGTGCGCACGCTTATCGCCACGTGCATTTCCATTGTGCATCAGTCTCGCTCCTTCTGCTGGCCATCCTTCCTCGAACAGGTTGCGCACGAACGTCCTCCCATGCGCACCTTCCAACCGTCGCCGAACGGTTGCTTCGCTCAGACCCGCCACCTCGGCGATGATGCGCACGCGCTCTTCATCGCGCGCCGTTGCCGCGGTCAGGTCGCCGAGAGCGTTTGCGTCGATGCCATCTTCCGAGGGCCAGCAGTCCTCGAACAGGTTGCGCACGAACGTTCTGCCATGGGCCTCTTCCAGCCGTTTCCGAACGGCAGCTTCGCTCAGCCCCGTCACTTCGGCGATGCGATTCAGGCGACCTTCATCGCGCGCCGTCGCCGCGGTCAGGTCGCCGAGAGCGTTTGCGTCGATGCCATCTTCCGAGGGCCAGCAGTCCTCGAACAGGTTGCGCACGAACGTTCTGCCATGAGCCTCTTCCAGCCGTTTCCGAACGGTTGCTTCGCTCAGCCCCGTCACCTCGGCGATGCTGTTCACGCGATCGTCATCGCGCGCCGTCGCCGCGGTCAGATCGCCGAGAGCGTTTGCGTCGATGCCATCTTCCGAGGGCCAGCAGTCCTCGAACAGGTTGCGCACGAACGTTCTGCCATGAGCCTCTTCCAACCGTCTCCGAACGGTTGCTTCGCTCAGCCCCGTAATTTCCGCGATGTTATTCACCCGACCTTCATCGCGCGCCGTTGCCGCGGTCAGGTCGCCAAGAGCGTTTGCGTCGATGCCATCTTCCGAAGGCCAGCAGTCCTCGAACAGGTTGCGCACGAACGTTCTGCCGTGAGCCTCTCCCAACCGTCTCCGAACGGTGGCCTCGCTCAGCCCCGTCACTTCGGCAATGTCCCGGATGCGCTCTTCATCGCGCGCCGTCGCCGCCGTCAGATCGCCGAGAGCGTCTGCGTCGCTGTCGGCTGGCCATCGGTCTTGGAACAGGTTTCGTACGAGCGTTTTGCCGTGGACCTCTCCCAATCGCCGCCGAACGGTGGCCTCGCTCAGGTTCGTCATGCGGGCGAGCGCGCTCACGGGATCGTCGGCGCGCGCCATGGCCGCCGTCATCTCCCCGAGGGTGGCCGTGTCGTCGTTGTCGGACCGCCAACGGTCCTCGAACACATTTCGAACGAGGGTCTTGCCATGGGCCTCTTCCAAACGCCGCCGAACCGCCGCATCGCTCAGGCTCGTGATGCGCGAGATGGCGCTCACGCAATTGTCTTGGCGTGCCATCGCCGCGGTGACGTTGGTCCACATCCGTCGCTCGGTACTCACGGGCTCCTAGATAGAATAGGGGAACGCGCGTCCGTTGCGAAGCGTCCGTCCGCGTGAATCGTCGCGAAGCGGACGGCCTGCCGAATGCTGTTTGAGGCACATCGTGTCTGGTTTCGAGTGAAACTGCGCGGAGTGGGCTGACTTAGTCCGATGGGCTAGACTAAGTGTGGTGAAGGCGAACAAGAAGAGCGTCAACGTTCACGAGGCAAAGACGCACTTCTCCAAGCTGCTCGAGATTGCGCACGCGGGTGCGGAGATCATCATCGCAAAGGCCGGAAAGCCCTACGCCAAGCTCGTGCCTTTGGAGCGAGCTTCCAAACGCCCCCTGGGGTTCGTCCAGGCCACCGTGGCGCCGGAGGTGTTCGAGCCACTCGCGGAGGACGAGCTCCTCGACTGGGAAGAGGGGTCGCTCGTTCCGAAGGCTTCAGGAAAAAAACGGCGGCCTCGATGAAGGTGCTCCTGGATTCGCATGCTCTCGTTTGGTCGCTGACGGCGCCCAATCTTTTGTCGCGCAAGGCCCGCGCCGTCGTCGAAGATCCGGAGACGGAGCTCTACGTGAGCAGCGCGTCCGTCTGGGAGTTGTTCATCAAATTCCACCGAGGAAAGCTTCGAGGCGCCGAGTCCTTGATGAACGGTTTCGACGGGCATCTCGTTCGCCTCGGGGCCTTCGAGCTGACGATTGCCCACCGGCACGCGCGCCTGAGCGCGACATTGCCGCATCCGCATCGCGATCCATTCGACCGGATGTTGGCTGCGCAGTCGATCGTCGAAGATCTGCCGATCGTGACCTACGATCGGCAGATCGCGGCGCTGGGTGCGAGGACGGTTTGGTAGGCGCTCAATAGCCCGATTCGCGCAGGCGGGAGACGATGGTGCGGAAGAAGTCGAGGTGATCGAATTTGGAGAGGTTGTCCGGGCCGTTGGCGAGGAACTGGCCGACTTCGCGGAGGTGATCGGCCGGGACGCATTGGAGGAACTCGCCCCACTTGGAGCTGTCGACGGTGACCAGGCCGTCGTTGGCCTTGACCGTGAATCCTTGTAGGTACACGGTGGTGGGCCATAGCAAGATGGGGACGGCGTCGACGCGGAAGACGTCGTTGGGGTAGGTGGAGCCGGAGCAGGCCGACAAGCCCACTTGCAGGTTGGTGCGGCCGCCGTAGCTCGAATAGCGGACGCGCGGATCGTCTTTGTATTTCGGGTTGAAGACGGTGGTCATGTACTTCTCACTGAGCTCGGTGATCTGCGCCCGGATGTGCGGATCGGTTTTCAGCTCGTAGACCGAGATTTGCAGGAGCTTGAGCACCGCGCCCGTGACCGCGTCGAGCACGTCGTCGGGGACCGCGTCGGTGAGGCCGAGCACCAGGTCCGCCACTTTGCTCCCGCGGTGCGGGGTGGCGACGGTGGTGATCGAGGCGATGCGGTCGCCGTAGCCGAGGCCATTGGGGCTCGCGAGAACACGCGCGTCCAGCCCGCCCTGGCTGTGGCCGATGATGTTGACCTTCTTGGCCCCCGTCTTCGCCAGGATCTTGTCGATTTGATCGGCGACATAGCGGGCGCGCACCTCGCTCGTGTCGTAGGGCGGCGCGATGGTGGTGAAGACCTGCGTCTCGCCGCGCTTGGCCAAATCCTCTTTCACGCCATTGAAGTAAACGATGTCGAGCGGCAGGTTCTTGAGCCGATCGAACCCGCCCATCCCGTGCACCAAGACAATGGGATAATGACTGTTCGCACCGGATAATGCTTCTTCCGTCGAATCGCCGAAAGCTTGCGCGTCGCCGGCACTACAGGCGAGCAGCGTCGTCAAACCGAGGACCGAGAGCGCACGGGCGCACGAGCGCAGTAGGGTAACGGACATATCGGCTCACCTCCCGAAAGAGTGCGGTGGACATGCGCACCGCGTAGATCGGCGCGCTGCAGCGCACCGATACTGAATGCGCACTCATTCAGAATCAATGCGCCGCGCCACCCAGCCTCGACGATTTGTGGGAGATACAACTACGGTTGGTGGTGGGCGCAAGGATTCGAGTCGATTGGAGAATGTCCCATTTCCAATGGGATGGGATATTGGCTCATTGCATTGCGTCAATCGGGACAGCAAGGTCGCTCTCGTTTGCGTTAGGCAACACAGTGTTGCTTAATAACGTATCGCGTCAGCCCCTTGCGCACGCGCGGCATAACCTCGACGGGCGCGACCCCCCTCGGGAACACGAAGCCAAATCCCCTCGCGCCCCTCGCGCCCCTCGCACCCCTCGCACCCCTCGCGCCCTGGCGGTTGACTCTCCCGCGCGCCCCGCCCATGGCAATCCGCGCTGCACGCCCGCCGCTAAAAGCCGTAATCGCGTTTCGCCGCGGAGCTCGACGCCTTCGGCGCTTTGGTGCGCGTCGCCGTGGCCCCGCCCTTGTTCTCCTCGGAGGCATCCGGAAGCTCGGCGCCCCGCAGCGGGGCAACCGCAAGCGAAGGCGATTCCTGCGTTTCGTGCGCCTGCTGCGCGTCATGCGCGTCACGCGCGCCCTGCGCGTCCCGCACTTCCGGAGCGACCGGCACACCCGGCGGCGCCGCAAGCACCGCACGCCGCCCCGGCTCGCGCTGACGAAGAAGGAACGAAGCCAGCGCAAACACCACCACGAACACCACCGCACCCAAAACGCCGATGGCCGCCGCAACGAAATGCCGCGCACGCAAGCTCACCTCGTGAAAGCTCGGCGCACCCGACGATGGCCCCGCGGCATTGGGGAACCCAATCACCGCCGAGCCCAGCGTGCCCGCCGTGATCAGCGACACGGGCGCATCGTCTTCGCCGCCCGTCGCCGCGCGCGCCGACGGTAAGCTCGGCAAGCTCGGTGCAGGCGGCACCACCCACGCATCGGGCGCGCGGGGCGCATCGGCGTCCGTCGGTGTAAAGGAGCGCCGATCGATGGCCCGCAAAGGCCGCGTCTCCCGAAGATGTACGTCGGGCGGTGCCGGATTTTCCGCGGTGAGCCCCGCGCTCGCCGCGCGCCGGCGCTCGGTGCTCGCCCGCAGCGCGTGCTCGACGGCTTTGCGCCGCGCCTCGGTGCGCTCGCCGAGGTGCTCGTGCACGAAGGTGGCGACGTCGCTCGAGGTCGTATGGCACCCCATCGCGATCATGAGCCGCTCCAGCGCCCGGTGCAGCTCGGCCGCCGAGCCAATGCGATCGTCGGGCTCGAACGCCAGCGCGCGCTGGCACAAGGCGTCGAGCTCCGGCGGGTAGGTCGAGGGGAGCGGCGGTGGAGGATCGCCGCTGGTCAGCATGTGCAACGTCGCGAGCTGGTTGGCGCCGTCGTACGGCGGTGCGCCCGTGAGCATGTAGTACATGACCGCGCCGATGGCCCACACGTCGGCCCGCCGGTCGACCGTTTTGCCGATCGCCTGCTCCGGCGCCATGTACTGGATTTTTCCCTTGAGGAGCCCGGCGGTCGTATCACCCGAGAGGCGATCGCGCGCCTTGGCGATGCCAAAGTCGATCAGCTTGGCCGCGCCGTTGACGCTCACCAAAATGTTCTGCGGGGAGACATCGCGGTGCACCACGCCAAGGCTCGTGCCCGAGGGATCGCGCATCTCGTGGGCTGCGTGCAAACCCGCGCAGGTGTCGGCCATGATGCGCAGCACCACGCCCATCGGCATCGTCGCCTGCCGCTTGCGCACGGCGCGGTGAAGCTTCGACACGGAGTCGCCGTCCACCCACTCCATCACCAGGTAGAACACCTCGCCCTGCTCGCCCAGATCGAGGATCTGCGCGACGTTGGCGTGCTCGATGCCGGCCGCGATGCGGGCCTCGTCGAGGAACATCTGCTGAAAGCGCGCATCGCTCGCGTACTGCGGCAGGATCGTCTTGACGGCGACCAGCTTCTCGAAGCCGTGCTTGCCATGAAGGCGCGCGAGCCAGACTGATGCCATCCCCCCGCGAGCAATGGGGCACAGAAGCTCGTAGCGATCCAGACGATAGCCGGGCTCGAGGTGTGCACGCTCCCCGCTCGGGCTCACTCCTTACGTATCGCGTGAAAGCCCCGAACCGGCAAGCTTTGCGCGGTCCACTTCCCGAAGGGAAGACCGCAAATTGGAGGCGCAACGGCGGAGACGCCTCACTCCGGGGTGGATGTAGGCGAATCTTGCAGAATCGCCGCCACGGTCTCGGGTGCCAGCCGGCGCGCCCGCTCACGCAGACGCAAAAGCAGCGAATCGCGATCGCGCCCACCCCCGGCCGCCACGCTCGGACTCGAAGGTGCCGGAGCAGGAGCCACCGGCGCGGGACGCTCGGACGCGGGACGCTCGGACTCCATCCGCAAAGGCGGGGCAGGGGGCGGCGGCGCCACGGCGATCTCCACCGTGTGTACATGCCCGTTTTGCCCGGAATCATCCACCTCGGAGGCATCTTCGGCCTGCAGCGCCGCGGGCGGCAGAGGCCCCGTTTGCGTCAGCAGCGTTGGTGCCGGCGGCACCGGGGTCGGGTCGGCTGCGGGCGGAGGTGGAAGCACGCTCTCCGTCATCGACGCATCGAGGGCCGCCCGCGCACGTTCTTCGCGGATCAAGGCGGCGCGGTCGACCAGCGCCTTCGTCTTCTTGTCGAGGCGGGTGAAGCGAAGGGTCAGGCCCGGCAGGTGATCGAGCGCGTTCGGCTTGAAGGCGATGACCCGCCCCTCGCCGCGCATCAGCGGCATTCCGCTGGCGAGCATGACCTCGAAGCGCAGAATCACCCCTTGCGGGCGCGATTGCGCTCCAATCAGTGTGACGCTCGTCCGGGTCAACGTGTCGATCTCGTGCTCGAGGAACTCGTCCTCGTCGGAGTATGGACGCGTGACGCGGATGGCGACCGGCTGGCGAACCTCGGCTGCCACGGAGTCGAGAATACGACGAGCATGGCTCGTCCGGCAACCCAGGAGGCAAAAAGAGTAGGCAACCTGTCGCCTGCGCCCGCGCGCGCGGCACCCGCCGGCGGGTGCGCGATGCGCGCCCACCGGGTGCAACTTTCCTGTACCCTGCGCGGCGCTATGGAAACCCGTGTTTTAGTCGTTGGGTCCGGTGCGCGTGAGCACGCACTGGCTCGCGTTCTCGCGAAGCAGTGTGACGTGGTTTGTGCCCCCGGCAACGCGGGGACGGCGCTGTCGTTCCGAAATGCCAACGTGCCGATCGACGATCTCGCCGGCATCGTCGCGCTCGCGGAGCGCGAAAAGGTGTCGCTGGTGGTCGTGGGGCCCGAGCTTCCGCTGACCCTCGGCTTGGTGGACGCGCTCTCCGCCAAAGGGATCCTCGCCTTTGGGCCCTCGAAGGCCGCGGCGCAGTTGGAGGGCTCGAAGGCCTTCATGAAGCGCTTCTTGAAGCGCCATGGCATCCCCACCGCCGACTTTGCCGTCTTCGACGATGTCGCCGCCGCAGAGGCCTATGTGCGCGCCGCCGCCCGACCCCTGGTCGTCAAGACCGATGGCCTGGCGGCCGGCAAGGGTGTCGTCGTCGCGACCTCCACCGAGCAAGCGCTCCTCGCCGTCCGGCAAATGATGCGCGACCGCATCTTCGGCGACGCCGGGAGCACCGTGATCATCGAGGAGCTCCTGGCCGGGGAGGAGGCGAGCTTCCACGTCCTTTGCGACGGCGAGCGCGGGATTGCGCTCCCGGCCGCGCAGGATCACAAGCGCGTGCGCGACCTCGATCAAGGCCCGAACACGGGTGGCATGGGAGCCTACGCGCCCGCGCCCATCGTCACACCGGAGGTCCACGACGTGGTCATGCGCACCGTGGTCGAACCGACCCTCGCGGGCATGAAGAGCGAGGGGACCCCGTTTCGTGGCGTGCTCTTCGTGGGGCTCATGATCGAGGCCGGCGTGCCGCGCGTGCTCGAGTTCAACGTGCGCTTCGGGGATCCCGAGACCAGCGTGTTGATGGCGCTGTCCCGGATCGAAGGGGGCGGATGGTACGACCTTTTGGCCGGCGCCGCCCGTGGAGAGCTCCCGCCCTCCATGCAGGCATCGACCGACGGCGCCGCGCTCTCCGTGGTGATGGCGGCCGAAGGCTACCCGGCCTCCGTTCGGACAGGCGATCCGATCCAAGGCCTCGACGATCCCGGAAACGACCAGGTCCATGTGCTCCACGCCGGAACGTCCCGCCGCGACGACGGCACCGTGGTGACATCGGGCGGCCGGGTGCTCAACGTGGTTGCCCGCGCCGCCTCCCTCCAGGAAGCGGCCGCCCTGGCCTACGCGCGCGTCGACGCGATCCACTGGCCGGGCGAGCACCACAGGCGCGACATCGGACGTCTCGCGCTCACGAAGGGGAACTGATCCCCGCGTACGGGTACAAAGAAGAGGGGACGCGCACGGAGCGGCATTGTGTTAGAGCCAAATTATGGCCGATATCGCTCCCCTCACACCGCTGCGCTATGACCCATCGCGTCTTGCGTCGGGCATCGCCGGGGTCGTGGCTCCGCCCTATGACGTGATCAGTCCCGAGCAGCGCGAGGTCCTCGCGCGCCGCGATCCGCACAACGTCGTGAACCTCATTCTTCCGAAGGGCCCCGGCGGGACCGACGGGGAGGAGAAATACGACCATGCTGCCGCGCTCCTGCGCCGCTGGCGCGAGGACAAGGTGCTCGTGCGCGACGAGGTCCCCGGCTTCTACCGTTACGACCAGACCTTCGTCGCCCCGGGGTCGGACAAGAAACAGCACCGCCGCGGCTTTTTGGGCCTGGTGAAGCTGGTGCCGTTCTCCGAACGCATCGTGCTCCCTCACGAGCGCACCTTGAGCGGCCCGAAGGAAGATCGACTCAAGCTCTTTCGCGCCACCCGGACCAACTTGAGCCCCGGCTTCATGCTGTACCGCGATCCGCGCGGTGAGCTGGACGGGCCGCTCACGGGCGGCAAGGAGCTCTTTCGTTTCGACACGCCCGACGGGGTGGAGCACGCGCTCACCAAGGTCGAGGATCGCGAGGCGCTTTTCACCATCGTGCGCAAGATCGCGCAATCGACCTTGCTCATTGCGGATGGGCATCACCGCTACGAGACGGCCCTGCGCTACGCCCAAGAGTCGGGCGCCTCCGGCGCGAGCGAAAACGGATGGTTCATGGTCTTCCTCGCCAACGGCGACGATCCGAACCTGGTGGTCTTCCCCACGCACCGGCACGTTCATTCGCTGACATCGTTCGATTTTTCGGCGCTCCTCCGGAACGCGGGGACCACCTTCGACGTAGCCCCGTTGCCATCCGGAACCGAAGCCCGCGTCATCACCGCGCGCCTCGCGGAAGCGGGGCAGCGCACGCCATCCGTCGCGGTCGCCTCCGCTGCCGGCGACGCCGCCATCTTGTCGCTGCGCGCCGATGCCGACCTTGCCAATCATCCGACATTGGGAAAGCTGCCCGAGGTATTGCGGCGCACAGATGTGGCGCTCCTCCATATGGGAATCTTGGAGCACGTGCTCGGCATCACCCGCGAGGCGCAAGCCGCCAAAACGAATCTTTACTACCCCCAAGACGCTTCGGCGGCGCTCGCCGAGTTGCGCGGTGGCAAAGGGCAGGCGCTCTTCCTCATGAACGCGACCCCGGTCGAGGCCGTCCGTCGCGTGGCCGAAGCCGGCGAGGTGATGCCGCAGAAATCGACCTTCTTTTACCCGAAAGTCTTCACGGGGCTCGCGATTCACACGTTGGAGCCAGACCGCACGGTTCACTCGATTCGCGAGGCGTAGCGGCGCAACGCCGAACGCGAAGTAGCGCGAAGCGGATGCCGTGTTTAGCTTCGCAAATGTTGGAACCCCGTTTGCAGAGTCCCTCGTACAAACGAATCGGATGTTACCTTTGACAAGAATGAAAATGAGCACCACCGCGAGAGGTCGACATGACTGAAAAGAAAGCTCCCCCGCCGCGTGCCCCGCAGGATGAGGACGTGGTCCAGTTTGGTGACGTGCTCCCGGTCCTCCCCATTCGGAATGCCGTTCTTTTTCCGGGTGCGGTGGCCCCATTCGACGTAGGGCGCGAGAAATCGGTGGCGCTCGTCGAAGACGTGGACAACCTGCCGAGCCCCGTCATCGCCATCTTCGCCCAGCGCGATCCGTCCACCGACGATCCGGGGCAGGACGACCTGCATACGGTCGGATGCGCGGCCCGCGTGCTGAAGGCGCTGAAGCACAGCTCGGGGAACTATTCGCTGATTTTGCAGGGACTTTCCCGCATCCGGCTCGAGGATGTGGCGCAGAGCTCGCCCTATCTCAAGGCCAAGGTCCGCCGCTTGGATGAAACGGGCTTGGACGATGACGAGGCCGAGGCCCTCTCGATGAGCCTGCGCGACATCGCCAAGCAGGTCATCCAGCTCATGCCCGAGCTGCCGCGCGAGGCCGGTTCGCTCATCGACTCCATCCAGGCCCCCGGCGCTTTGGCCGACTTGGTGGCCGCCAACCTCGACGCGCCGGTCGAGGAGAAGGCGCAGCTCTTGGAGACGGTCGACGTCAAAGAGCGCATTCGCAAGGTGCTCCGCCTTTTGACGCGCCAGCTCGAGATCCTCAAGATGCGCGAGCGCATCAACTCCCAGATCAAAGAGGAGATGGGGAAGAACCAGCGCGAGTACGTGCTGCGTCAGCAGCTCAAAGCCATCAAAGAGGAGCTGGGCGAGGACGACGGCGATCAGGGCGATCTCGATGGCCTGGAGGACCGCATCGCCAAGGCGAACCTGCCGAGCGAGGCGGAGCAGGTGGCGAAGAAGCAGATCAAGCGCCTTCGCAACATGCAGGTCGGCTCGGCGGAGTACACCGTCGTGCGCACCTACCTCGACTGGATCCTCGACTTGCCATGGCACGTGCAGACGCCCGACAACATGGACATCGGCGCGGTGCGCAAGGTGCTCGACGAGGACCACTACGGCCTGGAGAAGGTCAAGAAGCGCATCCTGGAGTACTTGGCGGTCCGCAAGCTGAAGAAGGACAAGAAGGGACCGATCCTTTGCTTGATCGGCCCGCCCGGCGTCGGAAAAACCTCGCTGGGTCGCAGCATCGCGCGCTCGCTCGGCCGCAAGTTCCACCGCATCTCGCTGGGTGGCGTGCACGACGAAGCGGCCATCCGCGGACACCGCCGCACGTACGTGGGCGCGCTGCCCGGGCAGATCATCCAGGGCATGAAGAAGGCGGGCACCATCAACCCCATCTTCATGATGGACGAGGTGGACAAGATCGGTCACGACTTCCGCGGCGATCCCGCGGCGGCGCTGCTCGAGGTGCTCGATCCGGAGCAGAACAACACGTTCGCCGATCACTACCTGGAGATCCCGTACGATCTGTCGAACGTCATGTTCGTAGCCACCGCGAACATCGCGGACCCCATCCCGGCGCCGCTCCGCGACCGCATGGAGATCCTGGAGATCCCCGGCTACACGCGGCGCGAGAAGCTGGCCATCGCGCGGCAGCACTTGATCCCGAAGCAGATCGAGGAGCACGGCATCACGCCGCAGCAGCTCGAAATTACGGATCCGGCGGTCGAGATCATCATCGACAACTACACGCGTGAAGCCGGCGTGCGTACGCTCGAGCGGCAGATCGCGAGCGTCATCCGCGGCGTCGCCGTCAAGATCGCCGAGGGTGACAACACCCCGCGCAAGATCGAGACGGAGGACGATCTGCGCGAGTTCTTGGGCCCGCAGCGCTACACCAGCGAGGTGGCCGAGCGGACCGAGGAAGCCGGCGTGGCCACGGGCCTCGCATGGACGAGCGTGGGCGGCGAGATCCTCTTCATCGAGGCGACGCGCATGTTCGGCTCCGCCAAGCTGCAGCTCACCGGTCAGCTGGGCGACGTCATGAAGGAGAGCGCGCAAGCGGCGCTCAGCTACGTGCGTTCGAACTCGGAGCGGTTCGGCATCAGCAAGGACTTCCTCGAGAAGAGCGACATCCACATTCACATCCCCGCGGGCGCCATGCCCAAGGATGGCCCGAGCGCAGGCGTGACCATGTTCACGGCGCTCGTCTCGATGCTCACCGGGGTCCGCGTCCGGCACGACGTGGCCATGACGGGCGAGATCACGCTCCGCGGGCGCGTCCTGCCCATCGGCGGCTTGAAGGAGAAGGTGCTCGCGGCGCACCGCGCAGGCATCAAGCGCGTCATCGTCCCCGAGCGAAACAAGGCCGACCTCGACGAGGTGCCGGCGGAGGTCAAAGACTCGCTGGAGTTCGTCTTCGTGAAGAAGATGGAAGAAGTCCTCGACGCCGCCCTCGAGGAGAAGATCGTGGCGAAGAACGCAGACGAAAAGAAAGAGACCGCTGCGCCCACGGCGAACTGACGTTTCGCGTCCGCACCTGCATCACGAGAACCCAGAACCGAAGCTCGGCCGAAAGGTTGGGCTTCGGTTTTTAGTTTCGAAAGTATTTGCCGCTCGCGAGGTGCAAGCGTAATTTTTTTTGTTTCATCCAATGAAGTACCGCACCCGCGAAGAAGCTCTCGCGCTCTCTGAGACCGATCGGCTCGAGCTGGCCGCAGAGCTCCTCGCGATCGCGCCCGTGCAGCCCGGGGCCATGGACCTTGGATCTGCGGAGTATACCGAGACGGTCACACGTCGTCTCGAGCAGGTTCGGCAAGGCGCCGTGCAACCGATTCCGGCCGATGAGGCGATCGAGCGTCTTCGCGCCCGCGCGGGGTAAGCGCCTGCAATCGAGGGGTTAGCCTGTCGGGTGAAGGTGACGTGAACCCCTTTTCTTTTCGCGTTGCGTCGGGTGAACTAGGGGCATGAAAACGGTGCGGCTCGGGCTTCTCGGTTGTGGGACCGTGGGCGGAGGGGTTGTGCGCTTGATTCGCGAAAACGCAGCGAATCTTGCGTCGAGGGTGGGGGCACCGCTGGAGATTGCGCGCGTGCTGGTCCGCGATCCGAGCAAGGAGCGCGTGCCGGAGCTGTCGCGCGACAAGCTGACGACCGATCCATCGGCCGTGCTCGACGATCCCAGCATCGACGTGGTGATCGAGGTGCTCGGCGGCGTCGAGCCCGCGCGCGGCTATGTGGAGCGCGCCATCGATGCGCGCCGCAGCGTGGTGACCGCGAACAAGATGCTGCTCGCCCTCCACGGCCCGGAGCTGGTGGAGCGCGCGGTGCGAGCTGGCGTCGACCTCGCGTTCGAGGCGTCCGTCGGCGGCGGCATCCCCGTGATCCGCACCTTGCGCGAGGCGCTCACCAGCGACCATGTCACCCGGCTTTGCGGCATCGTCAACGGCACGTCGAACTACATCCTCACGCGCATGCGCCAGGACGGGCTCTCCTTCGAGGCCGCGCTCGCCGAAGCCCAAGCCAAAGGCTACGCCGAGGCCGATCCCGCGCTCGATGTCGACGGCGGAGACGCCGCGCACAAGCTGGTGGTGCTCGCCATGCTGGCCTTCGGCGCGCGCGTCCCGCACGACGCGGTGTACACCGAGGGCATCCGCGACGTGGAGCCCATCGATCACGAGTTCGCGGCGCGCTTCGGGTACACGGTGAAGCACCTGGCCATCGGCCAGAAGCACGACGGCCATGTGGAGCTTCGCGTGCACCCGGCGCTGCTCCCGCAGCAGGCCACCTTGGCCAATGTCGGCGGTGTGCTCAACGCCATCTTGCTCGAGGGCCGCGCGCTCGGACCGTGCTTGCTCTCCGGGCGCGGGGCAGGGGATCTGCCCACCGCCGTGAGCGTCGTGGCCGATGTGGTCGACGTGGCGGGCGCGCGGCTCAATGGGGCCGCGGGCTTGATGACCCGCAGCGTTCGATTCGAGGACACCCGCCTGGCGCCCATCGACGATGCCCAGTGCGCGTACTACCTGCGCTTTCAGGTGTTCGACCGCCCCGGCGTGCTCGCGAACATCGCGGGCGCGCTTGCGGAAGAGAACGTGTCCATCCTGGAGATGGTGCAGCGCGGCGGCGGCGACTCGCGCGGGGAGCCCGTACAAGTGGTGATGATGACCCACATCGCCCGAGAGGGTGATCTGCGCCGCGCGCTCACGTCCATCGCGGATGGTGACGATGTTGCCAAGCCGACCCGCCTGCTTCGCGTGGCGCCGATCGCATAAAGACATCAAAGTCAAATGCGTGAAAATGGATTTTTGCAAATCGAGCGACTACCCTTGAGTTTATGGGGACGCCGGGGTCGGGAACCGAAGGAGTCGAGGCCCACCTTCGTGCGGCTTTGAGCAGCGAGCGCGATCGCATCATGGGCGAGGTCGTGGAGATCCTCGCCAAGAGCCGTCTTGCGCGCGTGGTGCGTGATGTCGCTTCGGGATCGCAGGGAACGCAAGGCCTGCTGCGCGCCATGGAGGATGCCCTCGACGGCCAGACCACCCAAACGCGCGTCTTCTGGCTCGAGACGCTTTTTCCCAGCTTGCTCGAGCGGGGGGTCACCTTGATCGATATCTCCCGCGTGTCCGCGCGCATCCACATCGCCATTGCGCTCATTCTGGTCGCGCAGCTCGCCCCCGAGTGGCGCAAGGAAGGTGGCGAGTGGTTGGGCGTGTTCTTCAGCAGCCTGCAAGCCGACATCGTGCGGCAATGTCTTGGCGCCGCCGTCGCCGCGGCCGTCGGGGTTGCGAGCACGAGCTCCCCGGACGGCGCCCTCACGGAACCTTCGCCTGCGGCCGACGTGCCGTAGCCCGGCGCGTCACGCAGGCGACCACGCCTACAAATCGACTTGTTCCGCCTCGGGCACGTCTTCGTCGCCCAAGAAGCGACGCGCCATATCGCTGAAGGAGCGGGGAACGTCGGTGACGAAGAGTCGGATTTTCCCGGCGCGCGGGCGCGGGGCGGCGAGGAGATCGCGCGTCTGGAAATAGTCGCGCGTCTCGGCGGCCACGGTGCTCGCGCTGTCCACGATGCGAACGTGATCGCCCATCATCTTCTTCGCTTCTTCCTCGATGACCGAAAAGAAGAGCGGATAGTGCGTGCACCCGAGCACGATCACGTCGACCCCCGCGCGCGCCAGCGGCTCGAGGTAGCGGCGCGCAGCAAGGCGCGGCACGTCGCCATCGGTCCAGCCCTCCTCGGCCAGGGGCACCAGCAGCGGCGCGGCCTGGCCGAACACCTCGGTGCGGGTGGAGAGCGTGGTCACCGCGCGCGTGTACGCTTGCGAGAAGATGGTGCCCGGCGTGGCCAGCACCCCGATGCGGCCCGTTTTGCTCGCGCCCACCGCCGCGCGCGCGCCCGGCTCGATCACCCCCAGCACTGGCAGATCCAAATCGATGCGCATCGACTCGATGGCCACCGCGCTCACCGTGTTGCACGCGATGACGATGGCCTTCACCCGCTGGCCCAGGAGGTGCCGCGCGCACGAGGCCGCGTACTTGATGACCGTGTCCGCGCCCTTGGTTCCGTAGGGGACGCGCGCGCTGTCGCCCAAGTAGACGATGTCTTCGTTCGGCAGCACCTGCCGGAGCGCGCGCACCACCGTGAGCCCGCCGAGGCCGGAGTCGAACACGCCCAGCGGGGCCTCGGCGTCTTTGGTCACGATAGAACCCGGGCGAGGACGGCGCAGCGCACCGCCACGCCGGCCTCGACTTGGTCGAGGATGACGCTTTGCGTGCCGTCGGCGACCGCGTTGTCGAGCTCCACCCCGCGGTTGATGGGCCCCGGGTGCATCACCAGGGCGCCCGGCTTGGCCAGGCGGAGGCGGCGCGGGTTCAAGCCAAAGGTGCGCGAGTATTCGCGGGTGGTGGACATCATGGTGCCGCCCAGGCGCTCGTTCTGGATGCGCAGCATCATCACCACGTCGGCGCCCTCGATGGCGTCGTCGAAGCGATCGAACACGCGCACGGTGGGGCCGAGCACGTTGGGCTCGCGCGGCATCATGGTGCGCGGGCCGCAGAGGCGCACTTCGGTGCCGAAGGTGCCGAGCAAGAGCGCGTTGGAGCGGGCGACGCGGGAGTGCAAGATGTCACCACAGACAACGACGGTGAGCCCAGCGAGCTTCCCGAGCCGCTTGCGAATGGTGAACGCATCGAGGAGCGCCTGGGTGGGGTGCTCGTGCGAGCCATCGCCCGCGTTGACGATGCTCGCGCCCGTATGGCGCGCGATGAAGTGCGGCGCGCCGGAGGCCGAATGGCGCAGCACGATGGCGTCGCTCTGCATGGCCTCCACGTTCTTCACCGTGTCGAGGAGCGTCTCGCCCTTGGTGACGCTGGAGGACGAGGCCGCGATGTTGATGACATCGGCGCCCAGCCGTTTGCCCGCGAGCTCGAACGACGTGCGCGTGCGCGTCGAGGACTCGAAGAAGACGTTGAGCACCGTCTTTCCGCGCAGCACGTTCCGCGTGGCGATCGGATCGTGGGGGCCGAAGTACCGTTCTGCCTCGTCCAGGAGCGAAGTGATGTCTTGCTCCGAGAGCCCGTCGATTCCGAGCAGATGCCGCATCGACGCGGGCTTGTACCACGGCCTAGCGCGCCGCGCCGCGCGAATTCGCCGCGCGATCCGTCGCGTTGGTTGCCGCGTCAGTTAAGGTAGCGTTTGTCCTTCGGCGGCCGCCGTTTTCGCAGCTCGTCATCGGCCCCGCCTTGAACGACGCGCAGCAATGGGGCGCCGCGGCGCGGTGGGTTGCTCTTCCCTTTGGTCGACGGCGGGCTCAACGGGATGGCCGGCGCTCCCACCCGCCGGCGCAGCAGCCCGAGCTTGATGCGCAGGTACGCTTGCCGGAGCAGCGACGGCGTTCCACCCAGCAAAATACCGACGAGCACACCGCCAAAGGGCGAGAGCATCCCCTCGGGCACGCCGTCCGGATAGACGATCCCGAGCAAACAGAACCCGATGGTGACCCAGAAGAACTGCTTTCCGCTCACCGGGATGAAAAAGAACAGCCGGACCTGCGCCTGCGCGTTCAGCTTGGACCACGCGATGGCGATGGCCGCGATGGCCGCCCCCGCGCCATACATGATGGGCGGGTGCAGCGCGCGCGTGCCGCCGGGAATGGCCGCGTCGATGCCCATCGACAGCACGAAGCCAAACACCATGGCCGCGCCGACGAAGCGCAAGAATCGCCACGTTCCCCAGCGCCGCTCGAGATCGGGCGAGAGGAAATACAGCATCACCAATGTGAACAGCAGATGCCCCAACGCGTCCGGTCGGGTCAAAAGGCCCGCGGTGAACGGCCGCCAGATTTGCCCGTTCAGAACGTCATCGGTGGAGCACGCCAGGGCGAGGAAGAAGCTCCGTCCGCCCGGGATATAGCTGTAGGCAATGGCCTCGAGGATGCCGAGGGCTCCGACCACCAGGAGCAAGGCCTTCAAGCCCGGTCCCGGGCGAGGTAGTGCCAAGGTAACCCTCTCGTCCATTGATCTTCACTCTAATGTCGCCGTCGGCGATCGCAAAGCCAGCATGAATGCGGACGCAAAATCGTAGCACCTTGCCACGTGCGAGCTCACGTGGTTCGTGCCGTGGCCGCGGGCTTTCCGTGGCTTTCCTCGTTTTCCGACCTCCTCGCATCCGGCGAGGACGCTCATGCGGTCGACGCGGGCGCGGTGAGGCGGGCGAGCAGCTCTTTGCGGGCGGCGCCGTACGGCGGCATGACCTGAAGTAGGCCCAAAGTCAGGTGCTCGGTCGGCGCGCTGATTCCGGCTTGGGTCGCGCGGGGGACGTCGACCGCATAGCCGCGTTGGAGCGCCTCGGTGGCGGTGGCTTTGATGCCGACCTCGGTCAGGCAGCCGCCCAAAATGAGCGTGTCGCAGCGAAGCTCGTCGAGGACCGACTGCAAGGTGGACCCGGTGAACGCGCTGTAGGTGTGCTTCTTCACGATGCGATCGCCGGGCTCGGGTGCGACCTCGGGCCAGATGTCGTTGCCCCCCGTTCCAGCGATCGCATGGACCCCCCAGAGGGCGAGATCCGGGTCGTCCGGATCGTGCTCGTCGACGATGTACACCACGGGAACGCCTTGTTTTCGGCACTCTGCGAGCTTTTGCGCCAGGGCGGGGACGATCTCCCGGGCGCGCGGCACCTCCAGCACGCTCCCCTCGGCCAGGTGATCGACGATCATATCGAGCACCAGAAAGGCGGACTTGGGGGGCCGCGCCAGCCGGGCGCGAAAGCTCGACAAGACGCGCTCGCGAAGCGGGGCCGAGGGCGCCACCGGAGCCGCGGTTTGGGCAAATGACGCGAGCGTTTGCTCCACCTCGAGGTAGGCGCGGGCCTCCTCTTCCGGGAGCGTTCCCAAGAACGCAGCCGTGAGCGCTTCGGGACGTCCCGCGAGGACGAGTTGAAGCAGGCGGGCATACCGGTCATTCACGATGCACCTCGGGACTCATTGCCTACTACGTTCGAGGGCTCGTTTTGGACCCATGAAGACGTCAGCGCCTCCCTCAAGGTGGCGAGCGCGCGCGCCGCCCGTGATTTGACGGTCCCGAGGGGCACGCCATGCACAGTTGCGATCTCGCTGTAGGTGAGACCCTCGAAGAAGGCCGCCTCCAATGTGAGCCGCTGCTCCTCGGGCAGCGCCAGGAAGGCCTCTCGGAACTTGGGCGACTCCAACGACTCGAACGGGCTGCTCCCCCCGCCGCCGGCCGCCAGCTGCTGCGCCTCCTCGCGCACGATCTCGCGCACCCGTTTCAAGCGATTCTGTTTTCGCAGGCGATCGATGGCCAGGTTGCGCGTGATGGTCACCAGCCATGTGCGCAGCCGCCCCCGCCGCACATCGTAGCGGGACGCCTGATCGCACAGGCCCATGAAGGCATCGTGGACGATGTCCTCGGCCTCCGCGCGATCGCGAAGGATGCGGAAGGTGATGGCCATCAACGCGTCGGCGTGCCGGTCGTAGAGGGAGGCGAGCGCCTCGACGTCCCCCTGGGCCACGCGAGCGATGAGTGCAACGTCGATTGACTCGTTGTTGTCCGCCGGCTCCACCCCATTTCTATACCATGCGGTCCCCGCCGTTGGCTCTGTCGCTCGACACCCCTAGGGGGTCGGGGCCGGCTCGCATTGCGCGGTGACCGACTCGTAGAGCTTCGTGCTCGCGCGGCAGACAGCGCGCCCCTTCGACATCGGGGGGCCCCCGTCCTCGGGTCGTTGCAGAAGCTCCACGTCCAGCACGTGATCGGCCGGCGCCGGCACGCGATCCATCACGATGGGCTTCGGGCAGGTGCCCTCGAAGGCCCCGAGGACCGGCGGCGGCGATGCGTCGGGCGTGTTCCCCGCGTCGGCGCCGGCATCGCCCGCATCGGCGGATGCGTCACCCGCGTCCGTATTGCCCGCGTCTTCGGTCCCACCGTCCCCCGAGGGCGGCGGCGGTTTGAGCCCGCGGAGCGACGCGCGAACGAGGGTGAAGGCGCCTTTTTTCTTCGTATCCGAATCGCACGAAAAGCCGCCCTCCGTCCCGGGGAACGCGGCGGTCGGGAGCTGAATGGTGGCGTTGGAGCCCGCGTTCACCAGCGGCTTGCAGACGGCGATGACCTCGACGCCCGCTTCCTGCACTGCGGCGCAGTCGGTCTCCCACGTGAGCTTGAGGGTCCGGCCGGCCCAGTGCCGGTCGCCCCGATGGTCCGCGGCCCCATCGCCCGTGGCAATTTCGGCGACGACATCGGCCACCGTTCCGCCCGCGCCGCCATCGGCCAAGGCGCGCTGCGGCTTGGCATAATCGGCGGCGTTGAAGGCGTAGACGTCGACATAAAAGTTGTAGAAACCACCGTCCGCCGAGGGCGCGAGCTGCTGGAAGACGGCGTCGGCGAAGCAGTCGTTGAGGGAGGCCGCGCGCACCATGCCATCGGCGTCGCTCACGACGGCGACGTACTTGTACACCTGCGTCGGGGCCGTTCCGCAGCCTTTGCCTTGCGTGATGCTATCGGCGCGAACCTGGATGCCGCGGGTCGGGTAATAAAGGTAGCCACCCGAGGTGGTGCTGCAGGCGACCGCCAGCGCCAAGAGGGCCGTGGTGGAGATGGCGAGAAGAAAGAAATGGAAAGAGCGCAGCCGCACGGGCCAGCTCTTACCACATCAACGTCCGCTGCTATCCTACAAGCAACAAAAGGACTGAATTTGCCGCCCAGGGATTGAACTTGCCGGCTCGGCCGTTTAGCTCCCGCGGTCCTGCGCCAAAGGTGCGCAGCGTGGTCCGCGCGGCGTTTCCAACACGGCGGGGTCAAGTGCAAAGCGTCCAATCCTTTGACATCTACGGAAGGGGCGGGGCATGGTGGCGGCCATGAGGCTCGGAGAAAAACAATGCAATCGGTGACCGGCTCCCTCCAAGCGGCCCACGTCCTCGCTGCTTCACTGCAACCCGCGGCTGCTCCAGGTGGGGGCGGCGGAGGCAAAGCGGCGGAGGTGGCGTCCAAGCTCGATCCGGTGCAACTGGTCCTGCACGCGTCGATTCCGGTCAAAGCGGTCCTCGTCGTGTTGGTCGTCTTCTCGCTTTGCTGCTGGGTGGTCATCGGCGCCAAGTTCCTCCACCTGCGCCGCGCCCGGGCCGAGTCGCATCGGTTCTTGAAGACCTTCGACGCGGCCACCAATTTCGATTCGATGGCGCACGGCCTCTCGGCCTTCCGCGGCTCGCCCTTCGCGCGCATCTTCGCCACCGGCTACGACGAAATGATGCGCATGACCGGGGGCCAGCGCCAGCGCCTGGGCGAAGCCGAGGGCACGCACGTGGAGACCGCCACCCGCCGCGCCGCCGCCCGCGAGGTCACGCACCTCGAGTCGTGGATGACGCTCCTCGGCACCATCGGATCCACCGCGCCGTTCATCGGCCTATTCGGCACCGTGTACGGCATCATGGACGCGTTTCTCAGCATCGGAAACCAACAGAACGCGAACCTCCCGGTGGTCGCGCCCAAGATCGCCGAGGCCTTGATCGCGACGGCCATCGGCCTGGTGGCGGCCATCCCCAGCGTCATGGCGTACAACTACTTCGCGCGCCGCGTGCAGGAGCTTGCCGACAGCTTGGAGGGCTTTGCGGCCGACGTCGCAGCGCGCGCCAAGCTCGGAGGCATTTAGTCCGCCATGGCGATGGGAGCCACGGCGGGCGGCGCGTCCGGACGCAGCCGCCGCCTCGGAGGGATGAACGAGATCAACGTCACGCCGTTGATCGACGTCATGCTGGTGCTCTTGGTCATCTTCATGGTGACGGCGCCGCTCTTGACGACCGGGGTCGAGGTCAATCTCCCCAAGGCCAAGAGCGCCCCCATGCAAGCCGATGACACGAAGCTCCTCATCATCGTGACCGCCGACGAGCACGTCTACCTCGGAAAAGACGAAATCACGGGCGCGGTCGAAGAACGTTTGAGCAACAACCCACGTCTGAAGGAGGAAAAGGAGGCCTACATACAAGCGGACGAAAGCGTGAAATACGGAGCCGTCCTGCGTGTGATGGCGGCCGCGCGCACGGCGGGCGTGGAGAAGCTCGGAATGATCACCGATCCGCTAGAGGTTAAGTAACCGAGCGAAAGGTCCGTAGCGCGAAACATTCTTCGCGCCGGTGGCCACTTCGCATTGTGAGTAATGTGGGTAAGGGATGGCATCGCGTCTTGCTTGGAGAACAGCGTATGAATCGGACGAGGTGGCGCTCGGCATTGCGCTGGCCATCGCGCTGCACGCGCTTCCCATCGCGGCGCTCATCCTGAAGGCGATGTACCCCTCGATGGGCGAGGAAGAAAAGCCGCTGGTCGAGCGACCGGTGATCGCGGCGAGCCTGCTGAAGCTCGGCAAGCCGATGGACCCGACCAAGCTCCCCGATCGCATCGTGCCCAAGGCGCGCACGGCGCCGAAGCAAGAAATCGTGGCCTCGCGCGAGGAGAAGAAGAAAGATCTACCCGATGCGGGCCCGCCTCCGCCCCTGGCGCAGGAGTCGGACATCACGCGCCTGGTGAAGAAGACGGATCCTTTTGCGGAGGACGCGGGCAAAGAGCGTCCGGAGGAGGGGCACGCGCAGGGCGTGAAGGAGGGGCAGGAGACCGATCCTGCAAAAGTCCACGCAGGTGACATGTACGCCGTCCTGCTGGCAAGCTTCCTCCACGAGCGCTGGGCGATTCCGTCCGTTATTTCCCAGGGCGAGGCGAACAAACTTTGCGTCACCTACAACATCAGCATCGACCGCCGGATGGCGATTTGGCACATGCGAAGCCAACCCGTGAGGGCGAGTGGAAATGATTTGTTTGACGACTCGGCACGTTCGATGCTCCAAAAGCTGATCGACGACAGGACTCCTTTGCCCGAACCCCCCCCCGAGGTTGCGGAGTTGTACCGCGGCCGCGCGCTCAATCTTCAGCTCGCGGGGTCTTCCAACGGAGATGCTTCCCGATGCCGATGAATCAGCTTCTCTTTGCGAACCTTACGACCAAAAAGATCCACCTGTCCGCGCTGGCCGTGACTGCAACGACCCTGGCCTTCGGCGTCTTCGGCGCCATCCCTGCGCAGGCGCAAACCCCACCGCCCGCGGGCGCTTCGAGCTCGCTCCCCAGTGTGTCGCAGCCCACGGGCGGCGAAGTGAAGACCATCACCGTCAGCGGCGGCAACCGCACCTTGTTCAAGCTCGCCGTGGCGCCGCTGGTGGGTGAGCGGGACACCTCGAACACCGTCGTCGAGGTCGCGAGCCGTGATTTCACCCTCTCCAGCATTTTCCAAGTGCTGGACCCGAAGAGCTTTACGGCCAACCTCAGCGCCGAGGGCACGGGCATTGAGCCCGCCAGCTGGCGCAACATCGGCGCCGAGGGCGTGGTCAAGGGCCTGAGCTCCATGCGCGGCAGCAACGTGCACCTCGAGCTCCGTCTCTTCGTGGTGTCACGCGGCACGGAGGCCGTGTTGAAGAAGGACTACGACGTACCGCCCACCGGCGTCCGCGGCGCCGTGCATCAGTTCTGCAACGAGGTCGTGAAGTGGTTCACCGGCACCGCCGGCAGCTTCGGGACGCGGATGGTCTTCAGCGCGACGACCGGCCGCGGGCAAAAAGGCATCTTTACGATCGACAGCGACGGCGCAGGATTGTCGCGGCTCTCGACCGTATCGAACGTGGCGCTCGCGCCCGCGGTCGGACCGGGTGGCGTTTACTATTCGGCGGGCATGCCGGATGGCACGTACCAGCTCTTCAAGGTCGGCAGCAGCTCACCGGTGGTGAAGAACCCGGGGCTGATTTTCGGTGTCGGCTTCGGCGGCGGAAAGATGGCGCTGGTGGTTTCGCAAAACGGCCAGAGCGACATTTTCACGGGCGGGCCAGACGGCAGCGGGCTCTCGAAGTCGACCCAGGGCGGGCTCAATACGCACCCGGCGATCGGACCGGGCGGGCAGCTCGCGTACGTGTCGAACCAAGGCGGCAACCCGCAGATTTACGTGGACGGCAAGCGGGTGAGCTGGCGCGGCACCTACAACATGGCGCCCGTTTGGTGCAACGATCCGGAGGGCGTGCGGATCCTGTTCATGGGTCGCGACGGCGCCACGTGGGACATTTTCAGCGTCGATCCGAGCGGGAGCCCCGGGAGCATGAAGCGGCTGACGCAGGATCAAGGGTCGAATACGTATCCGGCCTGTTCGCCCGACGGGCGCCAGGTGGCGTTCTTCTCCACACGCGGCGGTGGCGGGATCTATTTGAGCAATCCGCAGGGGATGAATCAGCAGCGGATCTCGACGGCCAGCGGCGAGAGCTTGCGGTGGGAAGGTAACTGACGAAGCCGACGTGACCGCCGTCGAGGCGGTCACCGGCTGGATCGTTGCGCTACGAAGCCCGGAGTGGGCGCGGCGTGCTGCTCAATTTTTCGGATCGGTCACCCTGCCCACGAAGAGCAGCGCGCCGGTGGGGATGTCGCGGATGAAGAAGAAGAAGGGCCGGTTCGCCGTGAAGACCTTGGGGTTCTGCGGCGCCGAGACGGACTCCATGATGACGCCCGTCGCGGCGGCGGCCTCCGTCCCCTTTTCGTCGACATTGACGAAGGCCTTGTGGACCACGTCGCTGATGTAGAGCTGGTCCTCTTTCGGCGAGACGATGCCCGAGAAATCGGCTGCCCTCGTGAATGCGGCAGACATTCCGAGCGCGCGGAGGGGGGCTTTGACGCTGACGGAGGCTCCTTCGATGCGGAATTTCGGCAGCGCCAGGTTCACCGCCTGCACGGTGAGGCCCGAGGTGATCTTCTGGTACAGATCGCCGTTCAGCGACGATTCGAAGGTGGCCCACGTACCCTCCTTCGGGAGCACCACGACCATCGAGGTTTCGTTCCCGGCGTAGGGCAGCTCCACGGCTTGGTAGCCGTCGCCTTCCGCGTAGGGGAAGCTCGTGGTGCGATGCATGAGGTCCGCGTTCGTCGACGTGCCATCACCGAGGGTGAACGGCTGGCTCGCGGTGCTCTGCTTGCTGAACGGAGAGCGCCATTCGGCGTTGAAGTAGATGGCGTTCACCAACACCAGGCGCGTATCGAGGGGGAGGGCCCCGGGCTGGATGAGATCCTTGATGCGCCCTTCGGTCTGGCGCTCGGTCCATCGGTTGATGGCGACTCGGGCGGGCTCGGTCGCGCCCACGAAATCGACGACGCGCATCCCAGCGCCGTAGTTGACGGCCAACGTATCGAGGAAGGGGCTCAGAAACGTGGTGTTCTGATGGCCCCAGAGCGAATTGACCACGCGCAGGCGGAAGGGCTGCCCGTCCGCTCCCCTTTGGCCCTGACCACGGTTGGCGAGCGCCAGATCCAGCGCATTGAATGCAGGGTGCAATCGTTCGCTCGATGCCGTGAACCGCAGCGCGTGCGCCATCTCCTGGGCCGTCGTTCCGTTGGCACCGGCGTATGTCATGGCGAGGGCGGTGGAGAGGCTATGGGGGGAGAAGAAGACGTTCTCCTTCCCGCCCTTCGTGACGCTCGCGTGATAAAAGTCGAATGCAAAGTTCGCATTCGACGCTGCCAGCTCCTTGACGTCGGTGGGCGATGCAGCCGGCGACACCTCCCGTGGGAGCTCCGATTTGATGAGTGAGGGGTCTGATTCCGTTTTGTCGCTGCTACCGCAGCCGATGGGCGCGAGAATGAGCAATGGGAGAAGAGCGAGCGAACCAAGAAAGCGCATAGGTCGTCCTCCAAGGGATTGGTGGGAAATGCTTCTTCTCGCAACGTTCGCAAGGGGTGGGCCGCTGACCGTGAGCCGCTAAAATGAGCCGTTCGAGCGCGGTACGGACGTGCGGCGGTATGGCGCCCCGCTCCCTGGGTGGCACAACGAATGGCACACGACGTTCGACGGCGCTTTCATGGTGCGCCCATGCGGTGCAGACGTGATGCCGCCTGAGGGACGCCTCAGTATGGCGCGAAGCGCACATTGATGCGCTTGAGCGTCGCGTCGAATTCGCCGCCCGCCGAGACATGCGCCCCGACGCAGATCTGGACGTGTTCCTTTCGGCTGAGATCGTAGCGTTTCTGGTGCACGACATTTCCGCCCGAGCGAATGGTGGCGCGGCGAAGCCATGGATCGTAGCTCATTTCGAACGCGAGCTCGTTTCCTTCGGCAACGACCGCGGGACCTTCGGTGCGACCCGGCTCGATCGAGCTGCCGCTTTGACCCGTGAACAGCCATTGGCGAGGCTGGCCCTCATCGAGCCCGCGCACCGCGGCTTCGAGCACGCGCGAGTCGGTCGAGTTGGAGATGGATACGTAGATCATCGCGTATCGCAGCTTGCGAATGTCCCACCGGGTCTCGATGTGGACGGGATCCAGCTCCGTCGGATAGCGGCATAGCTTGACGGGGGTCTCGATTCCCACCGCGGTCACACCGGCGGCGCCGCCCTCCAGGTGCAACCCATTGCCCGTGCTCTCGCGCACGATGCCGCCCTTCATCCGCCAATCGTTCACGACCGTCGTTTGCCAGCGAAGGGGATCGGGCAAGCTACCCGGAAATTCGTCGATGAATCGGGTGCCCCGAAAGGGCGGGCCACTCGGTCCGGTGACGAACGAGACGACGTCGAACCCCACGTGCGGATCGGAGCCGGGGGTGCGCTCCTCGACCCCGACGAACGGTTCCACGTCGACCCCGGCCATCCACCCCAATCGCCGCGCCGCGACCGGCACCATATCGACGAAAAATTCGAACTGCTGATTCGGGGCATCGAAGCGTATCGCGAGCTCGTGCCACTCGTTGGGGTGAAGCGCCTCGGTCACCTGGCTCAGGGACTCGAGATCGTCCAAAACGCCGTCGCTCGCGGGCAGCGGGCCGATGGGCGAAGCGGCGCCGAGCAGGCGCAGTCGCGGCTTCTTCGTGTCGTTCGAGAACGTAAGCGCCACGCGGCGCTGCGGATCCCCTGCGAGCTGAAAGCCCACCAGGACGTCGTACTCGGCGAGCTCGCCGACGCGAAAGCGCGCCGACATCATGCCGCCATCGAACCGTTTGGCTGGCCGATGGAGACGGAACATGCCCTTGCTCGTGGTCTTGCCGCTCACCACGAAGACCTCGTCGGCCATCGCGCCGTCGAGCCCATGGCGATCGACGGTGAAGCCGTCTTTCTCGATGCTCGCCGTTTGGAGATGGGTCGACCAATCGGAGGGGGCTCGGACCGCCATCCGCCACGAGGAGACGTGCGCATAAAGGACATACGCGGCGATGAAGAGGCCGAAGAAAAACAGGATACGTGAGAGCCAGCGGGTCATCGAGCCGATGCGCCTCCCGCGCTGCGCACGCGCTCCACGATCGAGCTCGCATACACGAGCAACCACATGGCCGGAACGACGAGCAGCGACGTCACGGGCTTCAAGCCGAAGAGCATGCCGAGCGTGTAGCTCGCGTCGGCGCGAAAGCCGAGCTCGCGGACGTCTTGAACGTTGAGGCCGAGATCACCACGAAAAAAGGAAGGAAAAATGACGTCGTAGATGGGGTTCGAAAGGATCACTTCGCCCTCGGGCATATGCAGGAGAACCGCGGTGCTGACGAACATCAGGCCGATGCTCACGGCCACGAGGGCCGTGCAGAGATTCCAGCGCCAGCGAGCGCCAGCTCGAAGAAACGGCAGGATGCCGATGACGAGGAATGGCAGAATGGGGACGATGTGGCGGGGCCCCGTGCTCCCTCCGCCGTCCCAGGCGTAATACGAAGTACCGAAGACGAAATAGACGGCGAGCAGGCCCAGAACGAGGATCTGCTCGCGCCGCTCCTTTTCTTCGCGGACCCAGCGCGCCATTCCGAAGAGGGACAGAATGAGGAAGGGGCACAAAAAGAAGAGCCCGCGGTAGCGGCTGGCGAGCACGCCGAAGATGCCGGCCGGAGTGGGCGGATTGACGCCGACCAGCCCCTCTTCGTGGTGCGATCGAAAGATCGGTTCGAACACGTGCTTGTAGGGGAGCGCGAATGGGCTCCCAAACGCCGCCTTGACGTACACGGCGTGCACCACCAAAGGCGCCAGCGCGCCCAGGCCGACATAGAGCACCACACGGGCTTGGGCGCGCCAGCCCCCGTAGAACGACAGGAGGTACAGCCCCAGCACCGCCACCAGCAGCGCGCTCGGATATTCGGAGATGATCGTCAGTCCCCATAAAAAGCCGATGGGGGCGAGCCGTTTCGGGTCGGGCTCGCCGCCGGTCGCGAGGGCTCGGATCATGACGAAGGTGGTGATGAGAAATGCCGCGACCATCTGGTGCGCGAAGAGGGCCGTCGAGAACGGGAACGCCAGGGTTCCGAGGGCGTAACCGACGACCAGCAGCGACTCTTGCCGGGCGGTCGCGCCGAACGTGCGCAGCGCCCGCGCCAGCGACCAACTCGCCAAAAGGCCCGACAGGCCGCACAGGAAAATCACCAGCAGGTGCAATCGCGCCCGCTTGATCGCAAGATCATCGGACGAAAATCCGAAGATCCGATCCGCGTAATTCTGGAGCGCGAACAGAGGGGTCGCGAGGAAGGAGAGCCCCGGCGCCTTGTCGCAAAAGAACGTCCCGCCCAGCTCGGCCTTGTCGATCGTAAAGCCGTGGTACCGGTCGATGTTGACCGCGCGATCCTCCACGAGGCTCTGCGTCAGAAAGATCCGGGTGAGCTGGTTGGGATCGGAGCCTTGATAAAAATACGCGTACGTCGCCCACAGGAGGATGAAGAACCGCGATCTTCGCCACGCGTCCTTCGCGCGATCGAGCCTCCGCTGGTTCATGCGCGCGGGTAGTCGGTGCCGGAGCGCAATGCCGACATGAACTTGACGCTGCGTGCGATGTTGCGGGCCTTGGACCGCCAGTTGAAGGCCCACTTGGACTCGCCGTGCTCGCGGTCGCCGAAGTGAACGTCGAACGTGCGGAGCTCGAAGCCGTTCTTCTTCGCGACCCAGAAGAAGTAGAGGTCGAGCGAGAGATCGACCGGCGGCGACGAGGCCAGCTCGAGCAAGGTCCGATGAAAGGCCTTGGGTTGGCCGTTGATGTCGTCCAAGTTCAGGCCGAGGATGGCCCCCGCCGTGGCCTGCATGCCGAGGGTGAAGAGCGCGTCCTTCACCGGCCGGTTGCGCCGGCGCCCTTTGACGAAGGTGCGCTTTGGATCGGCCGATGACCGCAGGAGCTCGAAGGCGCGGAGCACGTCGCTCGGCGGGGTCTGCCCGTCGGCGTGCGTCCAGCCGAGGTATTCGCCGCGCGCCGCGCGCAGCCCGGTGGTGATGCCATGGCCATAGCCGACATTGGGGCTCGGCACCGTCACCACGCGCGCGAACGAGCGGCCCGGTTTTGCCAGCTCGCGCTCGAAGATGGCGGCGCTATCGTCCACGCTGCCGTTGTTGACCAGGATGAGCTCCCAGTCGACGGGGCCCCCGTTGGCGAGCGCTTCGAAGCGACCGATCAAGTTGGGGATGTTGGCCCCCTCGTTGTAGCAGGGAACGATGATCGATTGACTGACACTCATGTCGACGAGGCTCCGGCTTTTCGACGAAAAACGATGAACTTCATACCCAAAAAGTTGGACACGGTGGAGGTCCCCGTGGCGAAAAACCATGCCACCAGCTTCACCGCTCCGTACCCGAGAAGGAGCGTGTTGACCAGATTGTTGAGCCCGAGCGAGACCAGGTACAAAAGCGCGAAGGGCAGGAGCTGCTCGCGCGCCTTGCGCTCCCCCGCGCGAAAGACGAATCCTCGGTTGAGCACGAATGCCAGGCACGCGCCGGCGATGAAGCTGGTCGCCTTGGAGATGCCGACCGGCACCAACGGTACGAAGTGGACCATGGCGAAGTACACGAGAAAATCGACGGACACCGCGCTCCCGCCCACGACGACGAAGCGAGCCAGCTCGCCCGCTTGAGAGCGCAGTTTGTCGGACGGTCCAGCGGGGGACATCGAGGTCACGTTACGCGCTCGTTCCGAGCGGCCGCCCGTTGCGGTGAACGGCGTTCCAATAGTCGAATGTCTCGAGCTCCTCCGGTGTACCCCACGGGATGTATTTGTCGACCGTGAAGGCGCGTACGCGATCGCCGCGTTCGACCATGCGGCGCACGATGGTATCGATGTAGAACTCGTTGTTGACCCGGTCATTGGCCGCGATGAGCTCGGCCGTCTCGCGCAGAAAGATGCGCGCGCTCTTGAACCAGAAGGTGCCGGTGATGACCTCTTGGTCGGCGATGGGGACCCCCTCCACCGCCTTCTTCACCGCCACCTTGCGGACGATGCCATCCTCCACCTGCAGCCATCCATACATGTGAGGCCGCCAGATGGCCGGGAGGTGGCCGCGGGCCGTAAAGAGCATGACATCGCAGTCGGGCTGCCGCTCGAGCGCCAGCCATCGATCGAGATCGTAGACGTAACCGGTGTCGCAAGGTGCAAACAGCACGGGCGCATCGAGCGATACGCCGGCTTCGACCCCGATCTGCGCCGTGCACGCTTGCCCCTCGGTGATGCGGTCCAACTCGATCACGCGCGTGGGGATGGGCGCCTTGGCTCCGCGCTCGGAGGTGGCGACCGTCTTCTGGAAGCGGGCGTCCCGCGCGTGCTCTTGCTGCGCCACCAGCACGCGTGAAACGGGGGCGGGGAGACAGGCCATCGCCTGGTGAATCATGGGCCGCCCCGCGACATCGATGAGCGGCTTCGGATCGGCGTAGCCTCGATCGACGAACCTCTGGCCGCGGCCGGCCATGGGGATGACGTGCGCGCTGTCCGAGCCCGCATCGGCCGCCGCCTGCGCGAACGCATCGAGCTTGCGCATGGCCATCCCCCACGACTCGTAGTCGCGCAGATCCTCCGGGGTGCCCCACTGAAAGAAGCGCTCGAGCTCGTAGACGCCGACCTTGGACTTTTGTTCCAGGAGCAGCTGCATGAGCATGCTCACGTAAAATTCGCCGTTCACCCGCTCGCCCCGCGCGACGAGCTCCTGCGCCAGGCGCTTGAGATCGCGACCGCGGCGGAACCAGTAAAGGCCGCTCGATGCGTACTCTTCGAACTTGTTCGACGTGAAGTGGTGCTTTTCGCGGATCTCGGTGACGCGATCGCCCTCGCTCCGCATGTATGCATAGAGGGTCGGGCCGAGCGAATGCGGATGGAAGCCTTTGTAGGCCGTCATCGCGCCATCCCACTGGCCGCGATCGAGCCACGCGGCGAAGTCCTCGAAGCTCCAGGTCACCCCGAAGTCGCAATAATTGAGGCAAACGTCTTCATCGTCCGGGAGCTCGGCCGCGCACGACAGCACGCTCTGCACCGGCCCGTCTTTGTGCGGCTCCATGACGACGATGCGCGCGTCGGGCCGAAGACGGCGCAAGGTGGGCACCAGATCCGTCGTCTCGGCGTGGGTGCGATTGACCCCGAAGAGAAAGCGCATCTCCTTCGGAAAGGCATCCAGCACGCGCTCGATCATGGGCGCGCCATCGACGGGGATGAGCGGCTTGGGTTGCTTGTATCCTGCACGGATGTAGCGATCGCCCGTGCCTGCCATCGGAATGAAAATCAGCATGTCTTCTCCCCGAGTCGAATCCGATATTGCTCCGCGGGCAGGCTGAGGATCCCCGCTGGCTCGTCATCGTCCAGATACTGCGCCACCCCGTGCGCCCGGAGCGCGTCCTCCAGCCAATCGTGTCCGGCCACGACCTCGCACGTGTGCTCGAGCTGCGCGGCGCTGCGCGCGACCGCGGCCCGCCGCCCCTCGGCGTCCACCAGGATGCACGCGCGCTTCCACTCGGCGAGCGCGCGCGCGGCGAGCGCAGAAACAGCCGGGAGGTCCGTGAGCGCGCCGACCTGCACCAGGCTGGCGCACACCGGCGCATCGGGAAAAAGGTAGCGTGGCGGCGATGCTTCGCGTGCGACCCGGGGCGGGAGCCTTCGAAAGACGCCGCCCTCGACGGTGGCGACGGGCGAATCCGCGTAGCGTGGCGCGAGCGCATCGATGTCGGGGAGGGAACCGAACCGATGGCGCACCGCCTCGTCCAGCATCTCCGTCAGCGCGATGGCGCGCGCCGCCGTCTCGGCCATGGCGACGACGCCGTGGGACCGCAGGACGATGAGCGCCTCGCCCCGTGCAGAACCGAGGACGTCCCGCATGGCGAGCGCGATGCCGCGCCCCGGGCGGACGTACGGAATGCTGAACACGCGCGAGGACAGCTCCGCCGGCAAGGCGATGCCCGAGCCTTGCCCCAGCACGCGCTCGTAGGGGGACGTCGAGCACGCATAGAGGAGCACGCCGAGCGCGTGGGTGTGCGCGACCACACGGCCGCCGAGCGCGTGGAAGTACGTCTCCAGCGAGGGCCGCGGCGTGCGCCCGAACAGATCGCGATCGGCTTCGGCATCGCCGTCGAGCGCGCGCGTGGCGATGTCCAGCGGGACCCGCGCATGCCCACCCTCGTGCGCCACCTCGCCGAGCCGTTTCCCGCTGGCTTTGACCCAAAGCTCGCCATTGTCCACCTTGACCGAGACATTGCCGCCAGGGCCCTGCACCCAGCGCAATCCGCCGAGCGCGCGGCCCATGAGGGCGAGCTCGTTCTGCGCCTCGGCGGCCGTGTGGCCGTTTCGTTCGTCTCCGCGCTCGCTCATGGCGCTCATGGAACGACCTGCAATGCGCGTGCGATGTCTTCGAGGGACATTCCTTCTCCTGGGCTCTCGCTGGACTGGGCGCGCAGGTAGGGGAGCCCCATCGCGCGCGCCCCTTCGCCGTCGCGATGAACGCTGTCGCCCACGACCACGCAGGCTTCCTTGGGCACGCCCAGGCGCTGGATCGCCAGCTCGAAGGGATCGCGCGCGGGCTTTTCGCGTGCGACCTCCTCGCTCGCGACCAGCACGTCGACGAGCTCGAACAGCCCGAAGGCCTCGAGCTTCGAGAGCTGCACCTCGAGGATCAGATCCGTCACCATCGCCACCTTGTTCCCCTGCGCGCGCCATCCGACCAGGAGCTCGCGGGCACCAGCGCGCAAGGTCGCCGCGCGCAGGTACGTCTCCCAAAATCCGCGCTCCCACCCGCGAACGAGCCGGAGCGCATCCGGACGGTTCGCCGCGTAGACCAGCTCACTCACGTAGAGGAGGCGCGAGTGCGACGCGGCGACCTTTCCAACCCGCTCTTTGACCTTCGCGCGCGCCGCGTCGAAAAGCGACTCCACCTCGCCCAGCGGGAGCTTCAAATCACCCGCGACCTGGGCGAGCAGCCATGCGCGCGCGCGTCGCTCCACCGGCGCGTAGTCGTAAAGCGTATCGTCGAGATCGAGGAGGAGCGCTCTCATGCGATCTCTCGGGTGCGCGCGCGCGAGAGGCGAACGCCGATGGCGTACACGATCGCGAGCTGCGCGATGCCTCGTCCGCCGGTGAGCCATCCCACGTCGTGGACCAACTCGTCGGCGTCGGGGAGGAGCGAATCGGCCAGGGCGGCGATCTGCTCCGGATCGATGTCGCCGCGGACGGTGACTTTGTCGCGCGTCAGCTGTTCGTCGGGGGTCCAGCTCACCTCCAGGGACGAGACCATGTCGAGCGCGTCGTAGAGCGCGAGGGGTTCGAGCTCGCTCACCATCTCCAGCTCCAGATCGACGTGATGCGGCCTCGCGGGATCGGTGTCGCCTTGGCGAAGCACGATGTCCGCATATTTCATCTGCGGCCGCACGTAGGAGACCGAGTCGGCCATCCGTTTCTCGATCTGCTCGATGACCTGCGCCTCCGAATAGCCGCGCTTGGCCATGTCGCGCGCGACCTTCCATTTGCGCCGGAGCTCCTCCTTCGGGTCGACGAAGATCTTGAGGTGAATGAGCTCGCGCTGGGACGGCAGATAAAACGGGTGCAAGCCGACGACGGCGACGAACTCGTTCGGCTTGATGACGAGGGGATTCGTGAACCGCCCGGCGTCGTGATCGTAGTGCCGCTTGCGCACGTCTCCGCCCCGGCGGAGCGCCGCGATGCTCTCGAGCTGCGTATTCAGCAGGTTGCCGCGCGGATCGAGGTGCGTAAAGCGCCGCCACATGACGTGCCCGCGCTCCCATTTGTGGTCGTCGTCCCCGTTGATGACCGACAGGCGCGTCTCGAGCAATCGGGTGAGGTCGCGCGCGATGGTGTGCTTGCCCGCGCCGCTGTCTCCGCCGATCCCGATCATGAAACTTTCGTCACGAAAATCGTAAATGGCATTCGAGCGCACGCCCTTGCGGTACATCTCGATGGCCGTGAGCGAGGTGGCCGAGAACAGGCACGTCCAGCTGATGCTGGCCGCATGGGCGCCGAGCAGCCCGGGGTAGCGGAGGGTGAGGGCATCGGCCGTGCGCTGCCCGAAGCCCGCGCCGAGGAGCGGATCCGCCGCCTCCAAGAACACCTGCGGATCCCCGATGAAGAAGTAGGCCAAATAGCTCGCCGAGAGCGCCAACAGCACGAAGCGCCCGGTGCGCGTAAACCGGGCCCCCAGATAGGCGATGAACGGGATCGACCAGATGAACCACCCGGGTTGCGGCGGTACGAGGGCGACGAGCCCCACATAGACCGCGCCGATGAACATGAGGGACAGCTCGCGGTTCACCTTGCGGTAGCTGAGAAAACGCAGCACCGCCAGGACGATGGCCGCGGGGGCCACATAGAGCACCAGCCCGGAGGTGCCGTACGGGATCGAGACCAGCCACACCTTCCGCGACTCGGCGCTCCCGAGCACCATGGATCGAAACGCGTGCGACGAGAGGGGAATGGCATAAAGGAGCAGCGCCGTGGCGGCGGTGATGATCCCGAATTTGAGCCACTCGCGCCGCGGTCTGCAGGTCCGATGGAGATACACGAGCGCAAAGGGCGTCGCGATGAGCAAGTGCGCCTTGGTCGCGAGCGCAAAGCCGAACACCAGGGCCGCGGCGGTGACGCGCTTGGTGAAAATCAGAAAGAGCGCCACGCAAAGCAGGGCGGTGGGGATCAGATCGAGCTGTCCGTGGACGTACGTCGCATACAAAACGACGGGGCTCAGCCAATAGGCGATGACCGCGTCGCGCCCATTCATCCGCAACCAGCGCATGAGGAGGACGCAAATGGTCAAATCGGCCGCGAAGAGCGGGATCCGCAGCAAGAAAAGGCCGAGAAACGACGCCGGATCGAACGACGCGACGAGGGCCGGCAGCCAGGAGACCGAAACGACCAGCAGCATTCCTGGCCCGTAGGGGAACGCCATGGGCTCCCCGCGCGCCAGAAAGGTATCCCAAGGATTGGCGAAGTGGCTATGAACGAACTCGTACGCGAAGGGGGCGAACCACCGGGTCGCGAAGTGCGATCCAAAACAGAGGGCGAGCACCACCTTCAGCGCGACGCCGACCCAGAAGAGGCGGCTTTGGCGCAGGGTGGAGAGCTCCGTACCGAACTCGTGGCGTGACAGCTCCCGCGCGCTTCGCGGTTCCTCGGCGGCGAGCGGGGCCTTTGCTCCCGACGCGGAGCTCGGAGCCTCTCCGAGGGGCGCGCGCGTCGCCGATTCGGTCATGTCCCAGGTCCGGCCCAGAGCTCCGGCCGTTTGCTGCAAGCTGCGTCGAAGCGCCGATCGCCGAGGCTCTCACGGAAGGCGGGGATCTTGTCGGCTCCATGGCCTTGGAGCTCGGGGCTCACCAGGCAAATCTTGAACGCCTGCGCGATGCGCGCCCATGCGTCGGGATCGGCCGGGTACTCGGTGAAGCAATCGACCCAGACCCACGTCGCCTTGTCGGCCCACGCGAGGACCCCCTCCACCGGCTCCATCTCGGAGTAGCGCACCGCGATGCGCTTCTCTCCCATACGCGCCAATTTCACCGCCGCCGGAACCGAGCAATCGAGGAAGAAGAAGTCGGCGATGCCATGCTTGGCAGCGAGCTCGAGGACGCGCGCTTCGACCCCTTCGCACTTCACGTTGAAGATGCAGGGGCGCTTGCCGATGCGCGGAAAGAACTCCTCGATGGTGGGGCCCGTGGTGAAGGGATCGTGCGTCACGATGACCCGATCGCCATCGGAGCGCAGATCGAACTCGATCCCGAGCTCTTCGGGCGTTGCCTCGAGATCCTGGAGGGTGTTGATGCGATGGCGGTACAATCGAAGCATGGTGAAGGAGGGGCCGGACCCGGCGCGGGTTGCGGTTCTATAGTCTTCGGCGTTCCCTGCTGCAACCACGAGGTGGGCACGCGGGGAGCATTTTGCTCAGCTTGCTCTCGCGCCCCGTTCGCCGCACTGCGACCACCACGGGTGAGGGCGATCTGGTAGGACTGCGCCAACCTGAACAGAGTCGCCCTTACATGACCGACATTCGTCTCCCGAAACGCTGGACCCCCACCGCACGGAACGTTCTGCACGCGGCCGCGTTCTTCGTCGTCTCGTTCGTGCTGTTCCAGATTTGGGTCCATCGCGCGTTTCAGGGCCACTATTGGGGGCCATTTCTGCCGGGGTTCCGGTTCGGGTTCCCCGCGCGTGAAGCCGCCGCCTTTGGGATGTTCCCCGTCACCGAATACGGCTGGGACGCTCAGTTTTATTATTATCAATCGAATGACGTCTTCGCGACCCACGATTCGGTGCCCCATAGCGACAACCCTGCGTACCGCTATCAGCGAATCGGCGTGCCCCTCGCCGCGTGGCTGATCTCGAGGGCGCTGGGGTTTTCACTGACGCCGCCCATTCTGTATCACGTGGTGCAGTTTGCGTGCTTCGCGCTCGGGTTCTTCTTTCTCATTCGATATCTGCGCGCCCATGGGGTGAGCGTGCTCTATGCGTATGCGTGGGCATTGAGCGCGGGGGTCGTCAATTGCCTCGCGTTCGGGATGCCGGATCCGGTGGGCGACGCGATGTTCATCATCGCGGTGGTGGCGTGCTTGGAGGGCCGGCTCCTTTTGTATGTCGCCGCCACGATCTTCCTGGTGCTCGTCCGGGAAGCGTACGTGGTGTTCGCGTTCGGCGTCTTCGTGCTCACCGCGATGGGACGGGTCGCCTTTGGCGATCGCCCGAGGTGGCTCCAGGCCCTGGTCGTCGGCCTCCCGGGGGCGGTATTTCTCGGGTGGCGAAAGTACGTGACCTTGCAGATCGGGATCAGTCCTTCGGACGCGGCCATGGGCGGATCGCTCCTCGATTGGCCGCTCTTGGGCCCCTGGAAAAGCTTCGCGAAGGCGTGGAAGAGCGAGCAATGGGGCGAGATCGTGACCCTCCCGCTCGGGGTGGTGCTCCTCGCGGCTTCGACATGGCTCATCGTGCGCCATCGCACCAAGTCGGTTTGGTACGCCGTCATTCCGTATGTGCTGCTGCTCTGGGGCTTGGGTACCACGGTGTGGGACGAATACTCCGGGTACATGAAGGCGTTCGGGACCCCCCTCATTGCAGGGATCATGTGCCTCGCGTACACGAAGAGCCGATGGTGGAGGGGGCTCTTGCTGGTAACGGCCGCGCACGGCGTGGCCTTTCAGTACTGGGTGAAGAACAAGGCGTTCTTTCAGGAGTGGGCTCCTCCGCCGCCGGTGGAAGCGGGCGCGCAGGCCCACGAGGCGGCCTTGAAGTCCGTGGCGGCGACCCTCTCGGGGCCGGCGAAGTCCGAGGTCTGGGACGGCTTTCACGGCATCTTTTCGCGATGGCACATCGGGCTGCGCGACATGATCGTGCACGTTCGAAATGACGGCGACGAGCCGTGGCACCCTCTGCCCCGCGCAGGGCTGCATGCGATGAATGTCTCCTACCACTGGTACGACGAGTCGGGAAAGACGCTGCTGCTCGATGGATTGCGCAACCCCATCGCTCGGGAAATTCCTGCCAAGGCGGAGGCGGATGTGAAGGTCGCCGTGCAGGTGCCCCCGCCGGGGAAGTACGTCTTGCGGTTCTCGATGCTGCAAGAGGGGGACTCGTGGTTCTATCTCGCCGGGGGAAGCTCCTACGACGTCGCCGTCGAGGTTCGATGATCCCGCGCGCTTGGCCTCGTGCTCCGTTCGCGCGGGACGCGCTGCACGCGCTGGTGTTGTTCGTCGCGTCGTTCTTCCTGTTCCAGATTTGGGTTCATCGCGCGTTCCAAGGTCACTATTGGGGGCCGTTCTTGCCCGGATCGCACTTCGGCCTCCCCGCCCGCGAAGCCGCGGCGTTCGGGATATTTCCGACCAGCGATTACGGCTGGGACGCTCAGTTTTATTATTATCAGTCGAACGATCTCTTCGCGACCCACGACTCGGCGGCCCATAGCGACAACGCTCCTTACCGCTACCAGCGCATCGGCGTGCCGCTCGCGGCGTGGGCGGTGTCGCGCGCGTTGGGCTTCTCGCTCACCCCGCCCATTCTCTATCACCTGGTGCAGTTCGGGTTCTTTGCGCTCGGGTTCTTCTTCCTCGTTCGATTCCTGCGCCAGCACGGGGTGAGCGTATTTTACGCCTACGGCTGGGCGCTGAGCGCGGGGGTCGTCAATTGCCTCGCGTACGGCATGCCGGACCCCGTGGGCGATGCGCTGTTCATCATCGCGGCGGTGGCGTGCCTGGAACGAAGGCTTTGGCTCTATGTCCCGGCGGCGGTCCTGCTGGTGCTCGTTCGGGAGGCGTACGTGGTGTTCGCCTTCGGGGTCTTCGTGCTCACCCTCGCGAAGCGGCTCGACTGGGGCCGGCATCGCCGCTTGCTGCAGCTCGCCGTCGTTGGCCTTCCGGGGGCCGTGTTTCTCGCGTGGCGAAAGTACGTGACCCTCCGATTCGGGGTCAGCCCTTCGCAATCGACGAAGGGGGATCCTTTGCTCGATTGGCCTTTCCTCGGACCTTGGAAGAGCTTTGGAAAGGCGCTCGCGAGCATGAACCGGGACGAGATCGTGAGCGTCCCGCTCGCGGTGGTGATCCTCGTCGCCATGACATTCGTCATCCTGCACCATCGCAAGCGATTCGCCATCGGGTATGCGCTCTTGCCCTATGTGTTGCTCCTATGGGGATTGGGGACGACGGTCTGGGACGATGCCCAGGGCTACATGAAGGCCCTTGGAACTCCGCTCGCGGCAGGCGCCATGTGCCTGGCGTACACGAAGAGCCGGTGGTTGAAGGGGTTGCTCGTGGTGGCGGCCGTGCATGGCGTGGTCCTCAACTACCGATTGAAGGACATCAAGTTGTACTTGGAGTGGCCCCACGCGTTCTCCGTCGCGTCGGGCGCGAAGAGCAACGAGAAGGCGTTGACCCCCTTCGCCTGGACGCTCTCGGGCCTCCCGAAGTCGGAGATCTGGGAGGATTATTCGGGCATTTTCAGCTGGTGCCACCGAAGCGTACGAAACGTCCGCGTGCACGTTCGAAATGAAGGGCCGGAGCCATGGCACGTCCTGCCGTACTACGGTATGCACGCCGTCGTGTTCTCGTCCCGATGGTTCGATGCGTCGGGCCGGCATCTTTACCCATACGAAGTGCGGACCCCCCTCGGACAGGAGGTCTCCCCCGGGGCCGAGGCCGATCTGCGGGCCGCGGTGCAGGTGCCACCCCCCGGGAGGTACACATTGCGGATCACGCTGTTCCAAGAGGGGAACGACGAATCGTTCCACGACTCCAGCGAGAGCTCATACGATATGGCGGTCGAGGTTCGCTGATCGCGGCGCGCGCTGGGCGGTATCTCGAAGGCGGCGGAGCCAATGATCGAGGACGAGGAGGCTCCAGAGCGGCTTCGAATGATCGACCTGCTTCGCGCGATGCTGGAGATGGTATTCCCGAAACGTCTCGCGCTCGAGCAGGCCCCCATCCCAAACGGGAGAGCCGCTCATGACGGCGTCCAATTTTTCGGCGAGCGGGCCGCGCAACCACGCCCGGAGCGGAATGCCGAAGCCCTTTTTGGGGCGGGCGATGATGTCGCGCGGCACGTGCCCGCTCGCGGCCTTCTTGAAGAGGTACTTCCCCACCTTGCCGCGTAGCTTGTAGTGCGACGGAAGGGAGAAGGCCCAGTCGATCATGTCGTTGTCCAGCAGCGGCGGCCGCACCTCGAGGCCATGGGCCATGGATGCACGGTCCACTTTGGTCAGCACCGAGCCGGACATGTAGGTGCTGAAATCCAGCGCGAGGAGCCGGTTGATGGGATCTTCGCCCGGAGGCAGCTCGGCGTCGTGCAACGTGGCTGGCAGCATCGATGCGCTGGCGGGGATGGCGTCTCGAAGCGCAGGCAGATCGAGCGCCGACATCCAGCGCTGATGGCGAACGAGGGGGCGATCGTCCCAGCGCCCGACGAAGCGACGGAGCTTCCACTCGAGGCTCTGGTAGCCCTCGTTCAGCGGGAGAAGATCGATGCACCGCATGATCCAGCGCTCGCGCAGAGGGCGGGGGAGCACGCGGTAGATGCGCGCGAGCTTGTGCGCCAGGTAGGTCGGGTATCCGCCCCATAGCTCGTCGCCGCCGTCGCCGCCGACGACCACTTTGACGTGCCGTGCGGCGAGCCGCGAGAGGATGAAGGTCGGCAGATACGAGGGATCGCCCAGCGGCTGGTCGAGCATGTCGAGCGCCTCGTCCACCACGCCGAGGACGTCCCGCTCGCGCAGGATCTCCTCGACGTGCCGAACGCCGATGGCGCGCGCGACGGTGCGAGCGTGCGCGCTCTCGTCGTAGGTAGCGTCCTCGAAGCCGATGGAGAACGCGAGCATGCGCTCTTTGCTCCGCTCCGCAGCGAGAACGGCGACGGACGACGAGTCGAGGCCGCCGCTCAAGAAGATGCCGACGGGCACGTCGGCGACGAGCTGCCGTTCGACGCACGCGCCGAGTCGATCCCACGTTTCGGCGGCCAGATCGCGCTCGGTCCGTCCGGCGAAATGGCGCGCGTCGACCGAGGGAATGCTCCAGAAGCGGCGCGCATGGCCCAGACGGCCATCCTCCCAAACCAGCACATGGCCCGGCGGGAGCTGCCGGACATCGCGCACGATCGAGTGCGGTGGATGCAAGTAGTCCGAGAAGAAGTACGAGGCATAACCGGCGACATCGGGCGCGTGGTCGACGCGCGGATGCTGGAGCACGACGGAGAGGGTGGAGCCGAACGCGATACCGCCGTCGGGAAGGGGAGCGTAGAAGAGCGGCTTGATGCCGGCGCGATCCCGAGCCAACAAAAGGCGGCGCCGCCCGGGCTCCCAGAGGGCGTAGGCGAACATGCCGTTCAGCGAGGCGACGGCGTCATCCCCGCGCTCGGCGTGGAGCTGCAGAATGACCTCGGTGTCGCTGCGGGTCGCGAACGACCGGCCCGCGCCCTCGAGCTCCCGCCGGAGCTCTCGGAAGTTGTAAATCTCGCCATTGAACGTGATGGCATGTGTCGCCTCCACGTTCGCCATCGGTTGGACGCCCGTCTGCAGATCGATGATTGCCAGGCGGCGATGCCCGAGAACGACGTTCCACTCGCCGCGACGTTCGCGCGTGCTCTCGTGGCCATCGGGGCCGCGCGAGGCCATCACCTGCAGCATGCTCGACACGACGCGCTGGGAGTGCCCGATGTCGTTCTCTCGTTCGATCAACCCTGCGATACCGCACATGAGCCCGTCCGCCGTCCCTTCTTCATCAATCGAAACCGGCCTTCGAGCCG
Source organism: Sorangiineae bacterium MSr11954 (assembly GCA_037157815.1). NCBI lineage: Bacteria > Pseudomonadati > Myxococcota > Myxococcia > Myxococcales > Pendulisporaceae > Pendulispora > Pendulispora albinea. Next base: position 6,925,372 of record CP089984.1, on the reverse strand, counting down.
ATGAAGTACGCCGGCTTGTCTTGCGACTCGAAGTAGGTGCGCACGAGCATCTCGGCCAAAATGCCAATCCCGAGAAACTGAAATCCCATCAGGAAACACATGATCGCCAGCGAGAACAATGGATTCCGATGCACCCAGGCCGCTTGGTCCCATTTTTCCCAGAGGACGATCCCGGAGAGCACGACGCCGACGAACAACATCATCAGGCCGAGGCCGCCAAATACGTAGATGGGCTTCGTCTGATAGCGCCGAAGAAACCAGATGGTCAACAGGTCCAAGACCACCTTGAACGTGCGCCGCAGCCCATACTTGGAGGTCCCCGCCACCCGAGGCCGGTGATTCACCACCACCTCACCGACGCGCGCCCCCATCGTATCGGCGATGACCGAGATGAAGCGATGCATCTCGCCGTACAACCGCATTTCGCTGCTGATCTGCCTTCGATAGATCTTGAGCGAACAACCGAGATCGTGAATTTCGGTGCCCGCGACCATGCGGATCATCCAATTCGCGATCCTCGACGGGATCTTGCGCAGGACGAACCCGTCCTGCCGGTCTTTTCTCCAGCCGGTCACGAAGTCGAAGCCTTCGTTCAGCTTGGCGATCATCTTCGGGATGTCGGCGGGATCGTTCTGTCGATCGGAATCCATGGTGACCACGATCTCTCCGCTGGCCGCGCGGAAACCCGCGTCGAACGCGGCCGCTTGGCCTGCGTTGCGGCGAAAGAAGATCGCTTTCAAATACCGTCGCGAAACGACGAGATCCCGCAGCAGTTGTGAGCTGCCGTCGCGGCTGCCGTCGTCGACCGCGATGACTTCCCAAGGCTTTCCCAGCGGCTCGAGCGTTTGCTCGATCTCGTCGAGCAAAGGAACGAGGTTGTCCTTCTCGTTGTAAACTGGGAGCACGATCGTGATGTCCATTCGATGAGCCTTGTGCGACTACGGCGACCTTCTAGCACGTCCGCGGCCCGATCGACGCCGTCCTGGCGGGGGCCGGCGCGGAACGCGGAACGCGCGGCGGCACTCGACGCAGCAGGCTTGGCCCGTCCGTGGCCCGCATCGTTGGATCCCATGGCGCCGCGACCCCCGGCTTGTCAGTCCTACCGTTCTGCGGTAAAGGAGCCCGGTGGTCGATTCTGCGCACCGCACGAGGACAGCCTTTACGTCGACACAGTACGAGCATCCCTATCCGGATGCGATCGAGAATCACTATTGGCATCAGGCCCGCCATCGGATCCTCGACCGCACCCTGGAGGGGCTGCTGGAACACCAGCCCGCCAGCGCGATCCTCGATATCGGCTGCGGGCGCGGGATCACCGTTGCGCATCTTCGCGAGCGCGGTTTCGAAGCGTTCGGCTGCGATCTCGGCACCCCCAAGCCGATCCATGACGGGGTCGCGTCCTTCCTCCATCTCGGCGCAGACGTCTTTTCGCTCGAGCTGGCCGCGCGCGATAGGATCAAAATCATTCTACTTTTGGACGTGCTGGAGCACCTCCACGATCCAACGAGCTTTCTCGAACGCTGTTACGAGCGGTTTTCGCAATCCGAGTACATCGTCGCGACGGTTCCGGCGCGGATGCAGATCTGGTCCAACTTCGACGAGTATTACGGTCACTTTACCCGCTATGACCACCGGTCGTTTCGTGGATTGGTTCCTCCTGCGCTGTTCGAGCTGACGCACTGCCGATACTTCTTTCACGGGCTGTATCCATTCGCTCGGATGATGTCGCTCATGGGCCTCGAGCGGAGCATCGATGTCGCGGCACCAGACGAGCGCACGCGCTGGATCCATCGTGCCGTCGGGCGATACTTCGATTGGGAGGCAAAGTGGTCTCCCGCGGTGCTGCCTGGCACGTCACTGTTGGCGGTTTTGCGCGCCCATCCGCGTCATGGCCATTGATGGCCGTCGGTCGCGCGTTCGCGCGAGGCGCTTCGTCATCTGGCAATCTGGCAATGTAGCAATTGTCGCGCCATGAGCCTGGCCGTGTGATATTTCGCTCCGATGCTTCGACGTCCGGCGCTCGGGTACCTGTTCGCAGCCATGCTCAGCATCGCCATCTGCGCGGGCTTCTACGAGCTCTGGCGTCTGGACCCGAACGTTTCGATCTACTTGCCACAAGAAGATTTCGGGTTCTTTTTGGCGGTCATCTTCAAGGGGACGATCGACAACGACTGGTACTCGTTCAATCCGTACATCGGAGCGCCCACGGGGTTGGATGCTCATGACTTTCCGATTCCGGATCTTCTGTTTCTACTCTGGATAAAGGCGGCGGCGCTCTTTACGAAGAACCCCTTTCGTATCGCGAATTGGACCATCGTCCTCGGCTTTCCGCTCGTCACGGTTCCGACGCTGTTCGTCTTGCGACGGCTCGGGCTCCGGTACTCCATCGCCCTCGTCGCGAGCTTGTTGTTTACGTTTCTTTCGTTTCATCACGCGCGGGTGAGCGGTCACCTCACCCTGGCGGGGGGATACTTCACGGTGCCCCTCGCCATGCTGGTGGCCCTCGAGATCTTTCGAGGGAAGCCCATTTTGCTCGAGAAGGGTACCTCCTGGTGGCGGCCGCGATGGGTCGTGGGTTCGCGGCCGTCTCGGTTTGCGCTCGGCGTCGCGCTCCTCGTCGGGTTCACGGGGACCATGTATTTCCCGTTCTTCTCTGCGTTCGGCGTTCTGGTCGCGGGAGCGGTTGGGACGTGGCGGCGGCGCGAGCTGGAACCCGTGGTTCGAGGCGCGCTGGTGGCGTTCGTGGTGACCGTGGCGTTCGCGATCAATGTCGCGCCGAACCTGCGGTATTTTCATGAGCACGGGCGCGTGGCGGCGGCCGGGCGAAGTCCGGGCGAGTCCGAGGTTTATGGGTTGAAGTTGACGGAGCTCCTGTTCCCCATCAGCGGTCATCGGTTGGTACCGTTTCGAAAGTTCAAGCATCGCTACGATCTGGAGGCGCCGCTGATCAACGAGAACAAGTCCGCCTACCTCGGGATCATCGGGGGACTTGGCTTTCTGTACCTGGTGGGGACGGTGCTGCGGGGCGAACGAGGCCGCGGTGGTGGGGCGCGGGAGGAGGAGCCCGAATCCGCCGCCGCGGGCGCCGTGGACGATCCCGAGGTGATGCAAGGCCTTCGCATCTTGAACCTCGCCATGTTCGTCCTCGGAACGATCGGCGGTCTGGGTGCGATGATCGCGTTCCTGATCTTTCCGTCCATACGGGGCTACAACCGGGTCAGCGTTTATTGTGCGTTCTTTTCGCTCACCGCCATCGCGTTCCTCCTCGAGAGGGCGGTTCGACGATTCAGCCGGCACGGGCTGGCGATCCGGCTCCTGCCGATCGGGCTGACCGTCGCCCTGGTGCTGGGGCTCTTCGATCAAACACCGGTATTGGGGTTCGACTACGAGCTCTCGAAGCAACACTTCCTCAACGACGAGAAGCTCGCGCACGACATCGAGGCTTCGCTGCCCCCCGGCAGCTCGGTCTTCCAGCTTCCGTACATTCCATTTCCCGAGAATGGCCGGGTCCAGAAGCTCGAAGACTACGAGCTCTTCCGGCCCTACCTTCACGCGACGTCGACGCGCTGGAGCTATGGCGCCATGCGCGGGCGACGCGGCGATCAATGGAACAAAGACATGGCCGCGCAGCCGGTCCCCGAGATGATCGAGTCGTTGGTGCTGGCCGGCTTCGCAGGGGTTCACGTGAGCCGCGACGCGTACGCCGATCATGGCGCCGCCATCGAAGCGGCTTTATCCGGCGTGCTCGGCGCGCCGACGGTGGTGAGCCCGCACGGGGATGCGTCCTTCTTCCCGTTGAAGGCGCGACGGGAGTCGCTCTTGGCGCAGCTGGGGCAAGGCGCCTTCGACCTCCGGGCCTCCGAGGTGAAGGATCGCATCTTTTTGGGATGGCTCGACGGATATTACCCCTTCGAAAACGGCCCCGAGGGGACCTGGACGTGGGGCGGGGCCACGTCGCACTTCGTCATCGAGAATCCGTCGAACGCGACGCGCAAGGTCACCTTCGACGTTTTGGTGCGTGCCGTGGACCCCGCGATGTCGGTTCGAATCGAAGGGGATCTCTTTCGCGAGGAGCTCCACCCGGGGCGCGACGGGTTCCACCTGGTGAAGACCCTCGACGTTCCGAGCGGACAGCACCTCTTTCGCGTGGTGGGCAGCGGCAAGCCCGAGAACGCCGCGCCCAACGATAGCCGCGACATTCACGTCGCCATGTACAACCCGCGGGTCACCCCGGTCGCGACGAGCACCTCCGAAGGGCAGCAGCGAAAATGAGGATCAGGCGCCGGGGGCGCGACGCGCGAGCGCGAAGAGCTGACAGCCGGGGCGCGACGACGACAGATTGAGGTGGTTCACGTGGTAGAGCGCCTTGGAGACCATGCGCGCCGCGGGGCTGTATTCTTTGGCCCCGAAGTTCTTGAGCGCCCAGTCGGCGTTCAGGTTCGTGAGGTGCTTCAGCGCAACGTAAAACGGGAATCCCCAGTTCTGGAGCGAGACCACCTCCAGCCCGGCCCCCTCGAGCAGCCCGGCGAGCTCCTGGGGACGCGGGTGGCGGACGTGACCAAAATGCCGCTCGGTCGCGTGCACTTTGCCGGTCGGGCAGGTCACGATCAGATGTCCGCCCGGTGCCACCATCTGCGCCAGGTTTCGCATGGCGGCGGCTTGGTTTTCGATGTGCTCGATGACCTCGGTGCAGATGACCGCGTCGAAGGTTCGCGCGAGCGGTGCCGTCTCCAAGTCGAGCACGTGGAAGCTCGCGAACGGATGACGGACCCGATTGGTTTCCACGGTCTCCGGGGAAAGATCGCAGCCGGTAAGCTCGGCGTCGCGCGAGACGCCCTCCCCGCGGAGCCAGTAGAGAAGCTGCGCGTCCCCGCACCCCACGTCGAGCAGGCTCTTGAATCGAATCGACTCGAGGAGCTTGCGAATCGCTCGGCGCCGGTGGAGCACGCCCGGGTTGTAGCGGCTGAAATCCGGGCAGGAACGCCAGAAATCGTCGTAGAGCGCTCGATTGAAGCTGGTGGCCGACTCGGTCATCGCGCCGCCCCTTCCGATGCTTTGCTGCGCGTGATCCGGACGTGCCAGCTGTTTCCTTGGACGAATTCGATGGTGGCGCTGCCGTCGGGGATGCCCGCCGCGAGGCGCTGCATGTCGGCGCGGGTCCAGTAGTGGGCAATGTGGGGGAGCATCTGATCGAAGATGATCGACTCCACGTTACCGAACGACAAAGTCCGAAGCTTTCGGTAGTAATCGGTCCGCCACGGTGCGAGGCGGAGCGCGGGCCAAGCCGCGGCGGCGATCCCCTTTGCCAAAAGGTGGTTTACCCGGATCGGGGTGCGTGACGCGAGGGCGCGAACGGCCTGAATGACGGGTAAAAAGAGCCGATTGCCTTCTTTGGCGTAGCACCAGAGGACGAGATCGCCGCCCGGTTCGACGCACGACCACATGCGTTGAAGCGCCGTCTCGGGATCGTCGAGGTGATGGAGGACGCCGATGCACGTGACCCGCTCGAACCGCCCGAACCGGCTCGGTTCGAGATCGTAAGCCGAACATTTTTCCACCCGCGCGTGGGCGAAGGACGCGAGGTTCTTACGGGCAGCCTCGAGGCTCTGATCGTCGACATCGACCGCGGTCACGCTCGTCGCTCCCGCGTCCAGGTACCAATAGGGGTTGCGGCCCATTCCGCAGCCAACGTCCATGACGCGCTTGCCGCGGAAGCTCGCGAGCCCGGTGGAGCCCAGCCACCGTTCCAGTTGGTGCTTCGATTCGGGGAGAATCGTCGAATAGGTGGCCCATTCGTATCCGAAGCGGTCCGGGGATCCGCGCCGATCGCGCGCGTCGAGGGGGAGGGAATCGACCATTTTGTCCCCTTATCTACAGCATTCTGACGGCAAAACTAGCCAAGAACCGTGATGAGGCCGGGGCGGTGCGACGGTCGAGGCCGTTTCAAACGGATGTGACGAAGCACGCCGCCCGGCGGAAGAAATGGCCCCGGTTTCGAGGAGCCGGCGCTGATGGCGTCCGCCGTCGGACGCCATGCGAGCGAGCTACTCCCAACGGGAACGACGCATCAAGGAAAATGGACTTGCACGGGCTGGTCGTGCCGTTCCTCGTCCGTGGTGCCTTGTCCGAGCGCGCCGGAGCGATTGTCGCCCCAGCACATGACACTTCGATCCGAGAGGAGCGCGCATGTCACCCTATCGCCGGTGATCACGTAGGTGGCGGGTTTGGGCAACCCTTCGACCTTCACGGGCTTGTCCGATCCCCTGGTGCCGGGTTTACCCAGCTCTCCGTACGAGCTGTTTCCCCAGCACCACACGGTTCCATCGGCGAGCAAGACGCACGCGTGCTGCCAACCCATGGCCACCTGCGCGACCTCGACTCCAATGGGAAGACCGACGATGGGCGCAGGGATCCGATCGGTCTCGGGATCGGGCGCCGAGGCATCGGGCGCCATGCCGCGCCCGCGCAAGCCGTACCGATTGCCCCCAAAGCATTGGACTTGGCCGGAGACCATGCGCACGCACGTCGTACCGTCCCCCGCCGCGACCTCGGCAACGCCGCTCAACGAGGGTACGGTCGTGGCTTTGGAGCTCTTCCACCATTTGCGTTCGGGGACGGGCACGAGCGGCGTGCCCAACTGACCTTCCGAGTTGGTTCCCCAACATGCGAGCGTGGCATCGTCGAGCACCACGCACCCGTGATCGCTCCCAAGTGCCAGCTGCTTCGCGCTCCTCCCCGTGGGGATTGGGATCTCGACGGGTGAACGAAGCCATGGATTGGGGTTCGTCCCCCGAAAGTCGTAATAGTACTCGTTGGGGCCCCAAGCGTAGAGGTGCCCGCCGCGGATGGCGGCCACCAAACCTCCTTTGAGCGCGACCTGTTCGGCCGCGCCCAGCGCCGTGACGGGGCCATGCTCCGGGTGCGGTCGCTGACGATCCTGCGCACCCGCGTCCCCGCGACCGAGCTCGCCGCCGAGGTCGTCGCCCCAGCAGTGAACCTGCGCATCGGGCAAGAGCGCGCAGGTCGACATTCCACCCGTCGAAATTTGGGTAACCTTTCCGACCGAGGCGATTTGGGGGCGCGTAACGGTGCGGTCGTCGAAGGCGTAGCCACCATCGGGCAAGTTCGTGACTTGGGGGTTACCGAGCTGCCCCCGCTGATTTCCGCCCCAACAACGAACGGTGTCATCGTCGAGGATGGCGCAGACATGTGAACCGGCCGCCATGGCCAAGGCTCGTGCAGGCGGTCCTTGGTGAACATCGGCAGAGGCATCGCGGGTCCCATCGGTGGCGGGATCCGCGTCGCGACCGCACGCGGTGACAACACCAATTCCGAAAGAAGCTGCAAGGGCAACCATGACGCAGGAACGGGCGTGCCGCCGAATGGCGGCGTAAGACAAAGGATTGAGCATGTGCGCTATCACCGACCTCGTTGGGTCGATGCTCCAAGGAGTTAAGTTGCATAGCCCGATAGCATGAAATATGCCGCGAAAGGTACGCCGCTATTTATCCATCTTAAGGGACGAGAGACTATGACACGGTATGCACGTGAGCCCCGACGAACCCGCCGAGGCGCCATGTAGCGAGACCGAACGGTTGCAAATACCGCTCGGGGTAGCTGTCTCACGCGGCGGTCAGGCTCAAAAATTTCTTTCTTCTTCGAAGCCACGCAACCTTCTCTGATTCCGGTCGACGGAAAACCCTAATCGTTCGCTCCACGCCGTACGGCCCGATGCAAGCGCGTCATGGCATCCTGCGCCGTTGCGCGCACGAACCGATCGCGTTCCTGCGGCGCCTCCACCGGATACGAAATGCGGCGCCCGTCTGGCGCGATATACTCCTCGGGATCGATGAACAGGATTTTCAAACCCCGTTCACGCGCCCTCATCTGCACCAGTCGTCGGTCCGCGTGCACGCCCACGACCAGCAGCGAGCGCGCGCGCGGATCGTGCTCGATCACGGGGTAATAGGGGCCCCAGTCATACCGGCGCAGCGAGATCTCGGGGAGCCCGAGGTCGGCGCACTGGCAATCGAAGTTGTTCGTGATGACCGGTCCCACGAGGTGGCCGCTCCGGTGCAAGTCGCGCATCGCGCGATAAAAATCCGTGCTGCCCGCCCGCATGCACGCGCCGTAAATGGCGGTCATCTCGGCGTACTTCCGCTCCGGTGCCGAGAGGACGTCCAGCGCTCCGTCCTCGGCGGCGCGGAACACGAACCCGTAGTCCCCGTGCGAAACTCCATAGATCCGGTGCAGGGTCGAGAGGTGCGGAATGCCGGCTTCGATCGACGGGCCGCAGCCGAGCTCCAGCTGCGCGGGCAGGTAGTCGGCGAGGGCCTCGGGCTCCACGAGGGTCGGCGCCTGCCGCGGCAGCGTCTTGCGCAAGCCCACGTCGAAGAAGACGCGCCACGGCCGCTCGAGCCACCCGTCGGGCAGACGATAGCCGTCGGTGATCAACGTGAGTCCGTAGTGGGCATATCCGGGGGGCGGCATGTGCCCGCGTTTTGCCTGTTCCGGGTGCACCTTGCACTCGGCGATCCGCGCGATCAGGTCGCCGCGTCGCCAGATCGCGTGGCGCAAACCATCGAATGTCTCCGTGCCTTCCGCCCGCCAATCGCCCTGCTCGAGGCGCTCGCGCACGGCCACGCGGTACTCCTGGATATGCTCTTCGGGCAGCGAGAGCTGGAGCGACAGCCAGGCGCGGCGCAGGACGAAGCTTCGTCCCTCCAAACCGTACTCGTCGTAGAAGTGGATGATGCGGCGTTTCTGATCCCGCTCCGATTTCCAGCCCGATTTCTCGGCGTTCGATGGGTGCTGGTGGCGGCGCCAGATCGACTCGGTCCATCGCCGGTGCCAGCCGCTCGCGTCCGAATCGATGTGTCGATGGTAGCGGTCGAGCTCCGCATCGGTCAGGTCGGGGACGACGGTGAACGGAAATTTCATGAGGGTTCCTTGTGGGCGAGCGCGAGGAGGTCCGGTCCACGTCCGGATGCGTAAAGGGCGCGGAGCTCCGCGTCGTCGAGGAAGCCGCGGAGGAGGTGGAGACTGCAGTCCGTTTCGGAGATCGTGAGGGTGAGCCCCGCGGCGCGGAACGCGCGCGCGATCGAGCGGCGCGAGAAGAGGTGGAGGTGATCGTGGCGCAGCGAGCGATAGGCGGCGCCGAACACCTCGAGCTCGACGGCTTCGGCGCTCGGGATCCACGCGGCCGCGAACCCTCCCGGCGCGAGGGCGCGCGCGACCGCGGAGAGCTCCGCGATGGGGTCGGGGATGTGCTCCAGCACGAACTGGTGGAGGACGAGATCGAAGGCGCCGGGTCGAATCGCTTCTTCGTCCAGCGCTTGGGCGAGCGTGCCGGTGAACGTTCGGAAACCATAGAGGTCCAAGGCGCTCTGCGCGGCATACGGGTTCACGTCCACACCCACGCTGGGGATCCTGCGGTCCGCGGCAGCCTGGCGCGTAAAGCCGAACCCGCTCCCCACTTCGAGCAGCGAGGCCGGCGTTCGCCCGGTGGCCGCAATGATCCGATCGAGCAGGCGTCCGCCCTTGTGCTCGCGGTATTCGCGCTCGGCCAAGTAAGACGCGTAACCGGCGCCTCCGCCATCGCGGCGCGAATAGTAACCAGCCCGTGAATACACCTCGCCGGAGGCCGCGCCCTCGACGAGCGCAAGGTGGCCGCAGTCGTCGCAGCGCCCAAAAATCGATCGCTGCGTCCCCGAGCTGCGCGTCACGCAATCACGCAAAGGCGTATGGTGGCAAATCGGACAAATCGGACCAGCTGAGCGCAATTCATCGGCCGGCGACGTCGATGGCGGCGAACGTTCTGCAAATGCCTCGGCCAAGATTGCCAATCTGGATTCGGTCTGGTCGCGCTCGGGGCGCCATTTCGCGCAGTATGCGTCGAGGACGTCCCGCCAGAGCGGGGGAGCGATCCCGAGGGTGCGGCATACCAGCGCCACGTGCTCGTCGGTGGCGTCGTAGAGCAGGCGTTCGCCGCGGTTTCGCTTCCAGGGGGCGCTCATGCGGACCCGCGCGGCCGGTATTCGATGATTGCCCGGCCGATATCGACCAGCGCATGCAGGATCACCTTGACGGGAAACGCCGAGAGGAACGATCGGCCCGCGCGCCGCTCCTCGAACCGGGTCTCCACTTCGTGGACGCGATAGCCCTTGGCGTGCGCCGCCACCAGGAGGAAAATCTGCCAGTATCGGTAGTGGCCGCGGTACGCGAGCAGGTCTTCCAGCACCTCGCGCCGGCACAGGATGAACCCCGACTTGTTGTCCTCGAGGTGCATCCCGAACAGCGTATTCAGCAGCGTATTCAAGCCGCGGGAGATCACGAATCGGCTATCGATCTTCCGCGCGGCACGCGAACGCCAGCCCTGAACGATGTCGCAGCCGCTCGCGCCGAGCGCTTCGTAGAGGCGCGGTAGGTCCTCGGGGCGATATTGGAGGTCCGCATCGAGGATGCATACGAGGCGGCCGCGCGCTCGGTCCAGGCCGGTGCGCCATGCGGCGGCCAGTCCGCGATTGCCGTCGTGGCGAGCCGCGGTGACGAAGGGGTGAGCGCCGCGCACGCGCTCGATCTCGGACCATGTGCCATCGCGCGAGCCGTCGTCGACGAGCACGAGCTCGACCCGGGCGAGCGGTAGATCGCGCAGCACGGCGCCGACCCGCTCCGCCAGCGCGCCGATGTTCTCCTGTTCATCGAAGCACGGCACGATGATCGAGAGATCCATGCGCAGGAATCCTAGAACACGCGTCCGCCGCGCAGCAATTGCCGGAGGGAGGTTCTCGGCTTCAGGGAGTGGGCCGGTGCGCACCGGGCATCATGGCCCCAGAGTCGATCCGTAAGCCGTTGGCGCGCGCGCTTCGCATTGCGGAGCACTCCGCTCCCGTAAAGGACTGGAAGCCCGAAAGGGACGGAGTTGAAGTGTGGTTACCTTGTGGCCCCATACGCATGTAGCCTGGGAGGAGGTCCACACTCTGTCGGTCGAACTTTGCGCCGATTGGCGCAGCCGACCCGCTCGAAATTCGCGATGTCGAGAAACTGAAATGTATGGTGTTCTCGCGGGATATCGCCAGTCTCGGCCGAGACTCGATCTAGAGGTAGCAGGCTAAACTTAGGCTGGTGGCGTTGTGCTCACCATTGAAATAGCCGCTCTGGAGGGAATGCCCTCGAGCTTTGCAGAGCGCGGCGGCTTTCTTCGTGGCTAGCCACCATTCGACGGTGTCCGCGTTGGTGAAGCCGTCGGGATCCTGGGAGACCTCGCTAGCAGCCGCTTGATAGCTTTTCGCGGCGGTCTCCTTCAGACACACGACTTGGTAGGAGCCGCTCGACGACGACGGATGTCCCGTGAAAGCGCCGGAAACGTAACCTCGATCGATGCAAAGCCGAAAGGCGAGGCACCCTCCGAGGGCCCACCGGATCGTGTTGATGTCGGTGGGGGCATTGGGATCGATGGGACATTGTGTGTCTTTCAGCTGCTGCTGATTCGCGTCAAACACGTACGAGTCATTCGGAAAACAAACGACGGGGACGAGCGCACGGTCGAGGTCCTCGAAGCCGGTCGGGTGACCGCTGGCAAAGCCGCGCGATGTGCAAAAGGTGTGAGCCATCCGGCTGGCATGCGCCCACGAAACCGTGCGCACATCGCTAAATCCGTGGCCGGTTGCATCGCGCTCCAGGGTGGTCGTGATGAACGAGGTCATCTTCGTCGTGTCCGGACCTGAATCCGCATCCATACTAGCGTCGAGGTCCCTTCCGCCGGGAGGCGGAATCAGAATGGGATCATCCCCCGCATCGTTGGTGCGCGGCCCCGGCATGCTGTCCGAGCTGGAGCAGCCCGAGTAGAGGACGAGCGCGATGAAGACGGTACCCATCGGCGCGACGAGCGCGTGGCAAAGACGGAGGTTCTTCATGGGATCCAGATCGGCCAATCGAGGGGTGTAGTCGCGTGAAATTAATGGTTTGTCTCTGCTTCAGTCGTCTTTTGCGCTGCGATCTCGAACGATGCGTATCTCATGATCCGCGCCTATCCAACTTGCCCGAGCGGTATCCCTCATATCGGGCGCACCGTGGTCGTAGAGCGCTTGAAGTTGTGCGGAGTACTCTCTACCGTCGCCGACGGTCCTTGGTTCGCAGAGCCATCCGAGGTAGACGACTCCGGCGAAAAAACCGAAAAGCACCAGGGTGCGACGAGGTCGCGGAGGCACGTCGGCGCGGCGAACCGCAACGGCCATGCCGCTCCGGTGCGCGATTCATGACGCAAGGCTCACTTGCTCGGAGCGGTGCGATCCCACCCACTGGCCCGCGCCAGATCCGCGAGCGCGATGTTGTACTCCTTCAACGCGATGATGTGACTGAGGCGCGCGTCCAAGTACATCCTCAGGGGATCCATGATGAAACGGCGATCCGTGGCGCCGAGATCGACCCCGTCTTGCACCTTCGTCAGCCACTTTCGGGTGACCTCTTCGGCGTGCTGCCACCTTGCCTCGCGTTGCTGCGCTTCTGCGGCGGCGGCGTAGGTTTGCTCGACCTCGACGGCCACGCCGCCGAGGGCAAAACGCAAGAGCGACCGAACCTCCTCGAGCGCCGATTCGGCCGCTTCGATTCGGGCCTGCGCAGGCAGGAAATCCATGCTCCAGCGCGCGGCCATGGCGAACCCGGGCCCGATGCCGTTGCTGTTGTAGGGGTTCGGTGCCCACCCGTTTTGCGTGATCGCGCTCGGGGCGACGGTGAACCCCGTGCCGACCCCGATCCCGACGTCGGGGAAAAGCTTGGCGCGCGCGAAGTCGAGCTGACCCACGCGCCCCACGATGCCGGCCCTCGCTTGGTTGATCTCCGGACGAAAGAGGCGCGCGGCCGAGAGGTAGCTGACGATGGGGCCCAAGGTGGTGTCGGGGCGGGCCAGGTGCTCGTTTGGAATATCGAAGTTGGTCGCGACCCCCGTCATGAACCGCAGCGCGGCCATGTTGGAGGCCTCGGGCACATCCGGTTCGCTTGCGCGCAGCCGCAGCTGATCGCGGTAGAACTCGATGCGCAGGCCATCCTCGGGCTCGACGCTCGGATCACCCTTGGCGCGCTTGGCGTTGATGCTGTCGAGCGACTTGTCGACCTTGCCGAGGACGTCGATGAGATGTTCCCGCGTATCGCGCGCGGCCATGACGCTGTAGAACGCTTTTCGTACCGCCATCCGCGTCTCTTGGCGGGCCTTCTCGCTGTCCCACTCGCCGTAACGGATTTGTCCCCGCGCGGCGCGGGCGATCGACTCGATCTTGCCGAACGTATAGAGGGGAATGGCGCCGCGGAGACCCATGCGAAACCATGGGTTGAAGCCGTCCTTGAAGGTCGTATTCACGTCGTCCGCGGTCGCATCCGAGTACGGCGCTGCGCCCCGCAGGTCTGCGATGGAGCTGAGAGAAGCGTCGATGCTCCACTGCGAGAACGGTGTCCACCGAGCCTCGTCGAGCAGCGCGTGGTAACCCGCGACCTTTGCGCGCGCTGCCCAAAGATTCGGATGATTCCGGTCGGCCAGCGCCAAGCACTCGGCCAGCGTGTACGTGCGCTGTTTGGCCGCTTGGCTGGGCGCTGCGACCTTGACCACGCTTTCGTTCGCGGCATCCGAAGGCCCGGCGTTCGCCAGCGGGGCGAGCGCCGAGAGGCCCAAGAAAGCTGCGAGGAAGCGTGTGCGGAAACGACCCATGGACGTCGCCCACCATAGTACGAGGCGGCGCGGGTGCGTAGCCGGTTGTGCAGGGAGGGGAGGGGGCGCGGAGACTTGCGGGATTGCGCGGGCGCCGTCACGGGCCGGTGGTCGTGCTGGGTGAGGGCTTAGCGGTAGCAGATCAGGCCAAGATATTGGTCGTTGTGCTCGCCGTTGTAAAAGCCACCATATCTGGAAGTTCCGCAAACCCAGGCGGCCTGTCTCGTGGCTTGGTGCCACGGTACGGTATCGATGTTGCGGAAGCCGTCTGGGCCTCCAGAAGCCCAGGAGACGGGCGTGTCGCCTTGCAGGGCGTACTCGTCTTTCAAGCAAACGACGGAGTACGAGGCGCCTGGCGCGGTTTGGTGCCCGGTGAAGAGCCCCGTCTCGTAGTTTCGCGCGATGCAAAGACGATGCGCCAAGCATCCTCCCTGGGTCCACCCGATGACGTTGATGTCCGTGGGGGCGCTCGGGTCGATCGGGCAGTTCGTGTTCCGAAGGTCCTGCTGGTTCACGACGAGAACGGGCGCGTCGTTGGGAAAGCAGGTGACACCCACGGCACCGTTGGGCGCTTGGAAACCCGTCGGATGACCGCTCGCAAACCCGTGGCTCGCGCAGTAGTTATGGGCCATGCGGCTGGCACGCGCCCACGAAACGGTGGTCACGTCGGCAAAACCCCAGCCCGTTGCGTCGCGCTCCGCGGGGGTCACATCGAACCGCGACGTTTTCGGTGGGGGAAGTCCTCCTTCAGGATCGCCGCCATCGAGGGCACTGCCCGTGACGAGCGCGCTCGAGACGGAGCCGCGCTCCCCGGCATGGTCATCGAGCTCCGACGGAGCTTCCGAGCCCGACGAACAAGCCACCCCAAGACCCAATGCTGCAAGTGCGGCCAGCCCGGCGAGCGCACGAGCGCCACTTCCGTGAATGTATCTCATGCACTTCAATTCGGCCCCGCGCGCGACGAAGTTGCGCGGAGCCGCCCCCCGGGATTCGCTTCACCCCTCGGACAACAATCGCTCAATCGTCCGGGTCGTCATCGTCCCTTCGAGCATCTCCCGATCCTCGAGCAGCCTCTTGTGCAGCTCGATGTTCGTCCGGATGCCACCGACGATGAACTCGTCCAACGCCCGCCGCATGCGCGCAATCGCCTCCGCGCGGGTCGGCGCGTGCACGATCAGCTTCGCCAGGAGCGAGTCGTAATGAGCCGGCACCCGCCAGCCGCCGTACACGCCCGAGTCCACGCGCACCCCATGGCCGCCCGGCGAGTAGTACTCCGTGATCAAGCCCGGCCACGGCGCGAAGGTGCGCGGATCTTCCGCGTTGATGCGGCACTCGATGGAGTGACCGCGCATGTTCCACGGCCGCGTGTCCGGCAGGTCCAGCTTCTCACCCGCAGCCGCGCGGATCTGGAGCTGCACGAGATCGAGGCCCGTGACGGCTTCGGTCACCGGGTGCTCGACTTGGACCCGGGTGTTCATCTCGAGGAACGAGAGCTCGCCCGTTTCGTCCATGATGAACTCGAGGGTGCCGAGGGAGCGGTAGCCGGTTTCCAGGATGGCGCGGCGGATGACCTCGCCCACGGCGTGGCGCTTTTCGGGGGTCATGGCGGGGCTCGGGGCCTCTTCGATGACCTTCTGGTGGCGGCGTTGCATCGAGCACTCGCGTTCGCCGAGGGTCCAGACGCCGCCGTGTTGGTCGGCGAGGACTTGGAACTCGATGTGGCGCGGGCGCTCGACGAATTTTTCGAGGTAGACGTCGGGGTTCTTGAAGCCGGTTTCGGCTTCGTGGCGGGCGCTGGCGAAGGCGCTCTCGACCTCCGACTCGCTGCGGACGATGCGCATGCCGCGACCGCCGCCGCCGCCCGAGGCCTTGATGATCACGGGGAAGCCGATGCGGTGGGCTTCGCTGATGGCGTGCTTGGCGTCGCGCAGGACTTCGCTGCCTTGGAGCAGCGGGAGACCGAAGCGCAGCGCGTTGGAGCGCGCGGTGACTTTGTCGCCCCAGGCCCGCATGGCCTCGGGGGAGGGGCCGATGAAGGTCACGCCGCACTTTTTGCAAAGGCGCGCGAACTCCGCGTTCTCCGAGAGGAAGCCGTAGCCGGGGTGGATGGCCTCGGCCGCCGTGATCTCGGCCGCGCTGATGATGGCCGGGATATGCAAATAGCTCTTGGTCGCCGGCGCGGGGCCGATGCACACCGCGCGGTCGGCGAAGCGGACGTGGAGCGCGCGGGCGTCGGCCTCGGAGTAGACGGCCACCGTCTCGATGCCGAGCTCGCGGCACGCACGCATGACGCGAATGGCGATTTCGCCGCGGTTGGCGATGAGAATGCGCTTGAACATCGGGGTGCTCAGGCCTTCTGGATGCGGAAAAGCTTTTGTCCGAACTCGACGGCTTTACCGCTCTGCACGAAGATTTCGACCACCGTGCCCGAGCAGTCGGCCTCGATCTCGTTCATGAGCTTCATGGCCTCCACGATGCAGAGGGTCTGCCCGGGGCGAACGACGGAGCCCTTCTCCACGAAGGCAGGGGCCTCCGGGCTCGGGGAGCGGTAGAAGGTGCCCACGAAGGGGCTCGTGATGTCCACCGTGTCGCTCGGTGGCTCGCCGCTCGCGGCCTCCGCGCGCGCTGAAACCGCGCCAGATGCTGCAGCTGCCGTGGCGATGGGCGGCGGGGCGGCATGGGCTAAGGCCGGCACGTACGCCGAGGGTGATACGACGGTGCCGCGCACGATGCGTAGACGGACCTTTTCGTCTTCGTGCTCGAACTCCGCGATGTCTTTTTCTTTTAGTACGTCGAGCAGCTCACGGAGTTTATCGATGTCCACAGTCACTTCGACCTCCCGCCGTCGTTGGACCATATTTTCAGCGACGTGACCAGGCCTGCGAGCGCTAGGAGGTAGCTTTCTCCACCAAAACCCGCGACTCGACCGAGGCAAGCCGGGGCAACCCGGGAGCGCCGGCGGAAGGCTTCGCGTGCGTCGGGGTTCGACAAGTGAACCTCCACGCACGGGATCCCGGTGGCGCGCAGCGCGTCGTAGATGGCGATGGACGTGTGCGTGTAAGCTCCGGGGTTCAGCAGAAGTCCGTCGATGTGACCGCGCGATTCACCGATCCACGTGACGATTTCGCCTTCGTGGTTCGTCTGGCGGCCGCTGAACTCGCAACCGAGCTCGCGCGCGCGCACCGCGAGGCGATCGTGGATGTCGGCGAGGGTCTCCGTCCCGTAAATTTCGGGTTCGCGCGTGCCCAGGAGCTGGAGGTTCGGGCCCGAGATCGACAGGATGCGAAGGGGACGGGTACGGGCGGCGGGGACGCGGCTCACGCGGGGGCTCGCGCTCAGAGCTCCGCCAGGAGCTTGGGGGCCGCGGCGCGCATCAAATAGCGCCCCTTGCCGAAGTTGCCGTTGGGGGCGATGGCCAGGGCCAGGAAGTACGTGTCACCGAGCAAGCGGATGACGGTGATCATTTTGTCCGTCCCCACGGAGACCTCGTGGGTCGAACCTGCCTCGACCATCTCGGCCGCGCGCTTGATCTGCCCGAGGACCACGCCGAACTCGATGCCGACGGTGTTGATGTCGAGCGGGGAACCATCCTTGGTGTAGCTCTCGACCGCGATGCCGCTCGAGTCCATCAGGATGCCCGCGATGCCCCCGTCCGTCTGCTCCACGATGTCACGCAGCGCTTCTTTGAACATGCGCCCAAGGTAAAAGGGACGGCGCATGCCGGTCAATTGCGTAACCTTGACCATTGAAAGACGGCCGGACTAACGTTGGCTCTTCGCGGGCCACCTTTTCGGCCGAGCTCACATTCTCATGCGTTCGAAAGCAGGGGATCCCCCCCGCACCATGGCCGAGAAAATTCTGGCCGGACGCTCCGCGGATCCGTCCGCCTCTCGATCTGGCCCCAGCCGGTCCAGGTCGGCGGTGACGTCCATCGAGGTAAAAGCCGACCAAGTCGTGCTGGCCCGCGATCCGCGCGCGGCCCTGGCCGAGGGCCTCGCCGCGGGGCTGAAAAAGGCGACCCCGGAGCTTGCCGTCGCCTACGACACCATTTGTGTGCGCGATCCCCAGTCGCCGCCCTCCCTTGGCGCCGATTGCCTCTCGCACGGTATCACCTTGGTGCGGCCGGGCGCCGGGTTTGCCGCGCCCGTGCACCTGGAGCGATTTGCATCGCCCGCGCGCTTGGCCGTGACCGACGAGCCGCGGCTCGCGGCCCTGGGGGGCATCGGGATGCTCACCGTGGTGGTGCCCACGGCGATGCTGGGGCAGGCGCTCGCAAAAGGGCGCGTCAAGATGCCGTCGCCGCGCAGCATCCACGTGCAGCTGACGGGGCGCCTTCGGCCGTTCGTCGGGGTGCGCGATGTGGCCTTCGAGTGGATCCGCCGCGATCTCGCCGCCGTGGTGAAGCGGGTCTGTGCCGCGTGCCATGCGCCCGTCGTCCTCGAATTCGGCGGGCCGGGCGCGCGGTTCCTCTCGGTGTCCGAGCGCGCGATCCTCTGCGCCATGGCGCCGCGCGTTGGCGCGTGGGCCGCGCTTTTTCCCAGCGACGAGCGCACGGAGGTCTTTTTGCGCGACGAGCGGCGCTCGAAGGCGCACCGCAGCTTGGTCCCCGACGGGGGCGCGCCGTTCGAGGAGGTGGTGTCGCTCGATTTGGGCGGCGTCGACCCGCTGGTCATGACCGCGGAGTCGGACGAGACGGACCTCGTCTCCTCCATTCACCCGGTGCGCGATCTGGCGGGCAAGCCGGTGTCGCAGGTCTTGCTGGGCGGCGGCAGCGGGGTGACCCTGCGCGAGCTCTTCGTGGTCGCCACATTGCTCAAATCGAAGCGGGTGCCGAAGGGCTTCGATTTTCTGCTCGCCGTTCCATCGCGGCAGATGCTCGAGGTGCTCGCGGAGGCCGGGGCCCTGGCCGATCTGATCGCGACCGGCGCACGCCTGGTGGAGCCCGATCCGCGTGTCGCCAGCGGCGCACTTTATCCTCCTCCGGCGGGAGCGGGCCTGAGCCTATCGACGGGCGACCTTCCGCGCGGCGGTGTGGTCGTGTCGGCGGAGACGCTCGCCTATGCCGTCGCGACGGGGAAAATAGGCGATCCGCGCGCCTTCAAGCGCCCGGTCCGCGTCACCGTGCCGCGCGCGCTGCCCACCGATGACGTGTTCGTGCATCGGTGAGGCGTGCCTGCGGATGGATGCCGGCCACGTCGAGCCGGCGGCGCGCATCGGTGACGATTCGGTGAACGCTCGCCGCACGAACGTTACGCGTACGGACTTTTCTCGTGGCCGCGCGCTGCCGACCGTGCGTTCGCGAACGCCACGTAGAGGAGCTCCCCTCGTTGGCCCCGCACGATCTCGGCCGGAGAAGGCCGTTGGGTCGCAACTTTTTCGTGGGGGCCGAGCATCACCACCAGCCGTTCGAACCCTTCGCCTCCGAGATCGATGCCGACCAGAAAGCCGCTCGCGTCGAGCAGCAAATCGACGTTGGCCTGGAAGCGTTGGCTGATCTCACCCGTTTCGCACACCAAACGAAACGTATCCGAGCCGCCATCGTAGGATGTAGCAACTGCGCGCTCTTCACGAACCATGTGCCAATGCTACGATGAGGGCTGGAAATGTCGAAAGCACGGCTTACGCGTCAGGAGCTCGGCTGGCTGCTCACCCAAGAAGCCGTAGGCGCGGCCGAGCGGCTGCGCGTCGGCGTGCAGGTGCTCAAAACCAACGTCCCACCCCCGATGGCTGATCCGGGCGCGCCCGGATCCAGCAGCAGCCATGAACCCGCTACGTTGGACGCGACCCTCAACGCGCTCGACGACGCGATGAAGATGCTTTCATCGCTGCACGCGCGGCCCATGGGGGTGCGCGGGCGCCGCGGGCGCATCGATTTGGCCGCGCTCATCTGGGAGGTCGCGCCCGACGCGCGCGTCTCGATCGAGCCCGGGAGCGGCACCGAGGTGTTCGCCGACGAGGGCGAAATCCGCCGCATGCTCCATGTGTTGGTGGGGCAGGGGACGGGTGCCGGCTCGGCCATCACCATCCGGCGCGAAGAGGACGACGTGCGCGTGGCCGTGGTCCTGGGACCCGATAGCTCGGTCACCGCCGATACCGAGCGCGCATGGATGAGCCGCATGGCCATCCGCTACGGCGGCCGGTACGAGCTCGAGGGTGGGGCCGAGGTGCTGAGCCTCCCCGCCGATGGAGTGTCGGAGCGCAACGAGCGCGAGGCCCTGCGAAAAGAGCTCGACGAGGCGCGCAAACAAGGCGAAGCGTACGCGCGCGAGCTGGCGCAGGTGTACACGCACGAGGCGGTCGTGACCGCACCTTCCACGGTGCCTCCGCCGCACGCGTCGCACCCGGCCGCGGAGCGTCTGGCCGCGTTGAGCAAGTTCTCCGCCGGGGTCGCGGCGGAGCTGCGCTCGATCCTTTCGCCGGCGGCGCGGCAGCTGCCCGTTCGCCAGCCGCGTCCATCGTCGCCATCGGTGGGGCAGTCGAGCCCGCCGCCGCTGTCCTTGGGCGAGAGCCCCGAGGAGCGCTGGGAAATGGTGCGCCGCGCCCTGGCCCGCGCGCAGGATTTCGTGGGCGCGCTGGCCCATTTGGGCGAGCTCGATCCGGAGGAGCCGCAGGTCGACGTCGACTTGGTGGAGACCGTCCGCACGGTGGTGGCAGGGCTCGCAGGGCGCGCGGATCGGTACGGTGTGGTGCTGCAGGTGAACGCGCGCGTCGAGGGGGTCTTGCCCCCGGCATCGCGCGAGCGAGGACGCGACGACAGCGATCGCGCGCCCCTCTCCGAGCGCGGTCGCGGCGAGGAGATCCCCGTGCGCACGGCGCCGCGGGCCCTCGCGGTGCTGGTGCGGGAGCTCGTGGGGCAGGCGATCGCTTCATCGCCGCGCGGGGCCACCGTCTCCATTTCGATGCGAGGGGACGGCGATGAGCCGGGGGCGGCGCGGCTCACTGTGGACGACGCCGGAACACCGCTGCCCGCTTCCGCCCGGCGCGCCTTGGTGGGGCTCGACATCGAGCCGGGGACTCATGGCCGGGGGACGAGCGTGCCGCTTTACGTGGCCAACGAGGTCGCAAACTGGCTGGGGCTGTCGATGGAGTTGGCGGACGCGGAAGCCGGCGGGCTGCGCGTTGTCGTCACTTTTGCACGCACCCGCTAGCGCGCGACGCGCAACTCGGGCGATAATCGCCAAAAATTCGATGCGCATCCTCATCGTCGAAGACTCGGACTCGGTCAGCAAAATGATCGAAGCGCTCGTCAAAGGGCGCGGTCACCACGTGGAAACCGCCGCATCGGGGCCTCGCGCGCTCGAGCTGGCCTTTACGACGGAGCCCGAGCTCATTTTGCTCGACCTGCACCTATCGGGCTCCTACGACGGCTTCGAAGTCTGCCGAAGACTCCGCGCCGATCCGCGAACCACCGCGGTGCCCGTGGTCGTCATTAGCGCGCTCGACGATAGCGAATCGAAACAACGCGCCCTCGAAACCGGCGCCAGCGCGTATTACACGAAGCCGTTTAGCCCGATGGCCTTGCTCAAGGAGATCGAGAGCTTCCAGACGCGCAGCGCCTGAATGCCGCGCGGCGCCGCCTCGCCAGGTAACCAGGTCAACCAGGTCAACCAGGCAGGGTGAGATGAGGTGCGAGCCTCGTTCGGCTCAGCTACTACAGTTGCTCAAGTTGTTTCTTCGCGCGTTCGGCGGCGAAGGCCATGAGCTCGTTGGCCTCCTCCGGTGGGAGCTTCAGCTTCACCACCAGCGCGTCCAGGAACTGGCGCTCTTCCTCGCCTTGTTCGCCGTCGACGAAGGAGAGGAGCACGGCGTGCTGGAGGAGGATTCGGCGGTCGTCGGCGGAGAGATCTTGGAGCTCGATGTCGTCGAGCGTCTTCTTTTCCTTCGCGTACTCGCGAATCAGCTTTCGTTCCTCGTCGGTCGCATTGAAGGCGACGAGCAGCGCTTCGAGCGTGGCCTCTTCCTTCTCGGCGAAGACATCGTCGGCCCACGCCACGGGAACCAATGCTTTGATGATGGCCAGATCTTCCTCGTGCATCCCCTTACTCCTTCGATGCTCACGGTTGCGTCGCGCGAGCGCCAGCCTCGGTTGAAGGCGGCCACGTACCCTCCCGGGAGCTACACCCTCGTCATCTGCCTATAGCACCCTTTACTTCGCACGGATGCGCGCCTTTCGTGCAAGCTCGCCGGCCGGCGCGGCCACCTCGGTGAACTCACCTTGGCCGATGTGCAAACGCTTTCGAAACGTCGAAGGCCCCGCAACGAGAATATCCACGTCGGTATCGCACGCGAGCTGATCGATCGAAGCCTCCGGCCCGAGCCCCGTGAGCAGCCAAATTTCCGCGCCGCGCGGGTTCGCGGTCACGTGCACGGTGCCGGGTGCGCCGTGACCGCCGACTTCGCTCCCCGGCTCGCCCGGCGGCCACGGATCGACCGCGCCCGGCTTGACGCGCGATCGTTCGAGGTCGACGCTCAATTCATAACGCGGTTTCCCGGAGCTCGTGTCCCATGTGGCGCGCGCGGGCACGACCGCACGCTTGGGCGCATAGCCTTCGGCCGTGGCCACGAACTCCAGGCGCGCGCCCACCGGCATGCGCCCCACGTCGAGCGGCGCCGGCCCGGCGCGCACCAACATTTCCGCGTTGGGCGGTGCGTCGGTGATGACCAAGGTCGCCTTGCACGTCTTGCGCGGCGCGGAAGCGCTGGGCGCCGGCGCCGCCGAAGCCCGCTCCGCCGGCACCAAGCTCGGGGACCGCGACGAGCCCGGACGCAAAATCCACGTGAGGATCGCCGCGCCCGCGATCAGAACGACCAGTAGCCCGATCACCAGCCACACGTTGCTGCCGCGCCCCAGCTTCGATGTGCCGCCGCCCGCGCCCGGATCGCGCAGCCCAGGGGCTTCCAAGCCAGGGCGCCGCAGAATCGACGATCCGCTCGAAACGGGCCGCGACAGGGGCGATCCGGTGGACGCGGGCGACATCGCCGACATCGGTCCGCTCGCCGACATGGGCGCGCTGGCCGACATGGGCGCGCTGGCCAATATGGAGTTGCCTGAGTTGCCCGAGCTGCCCAAATTGCCCAAGCTGACCGAGCTAGACGGAGCTCCGAGCGAATGGGGCGAGCTGGGCGCTGCCAGCGGCACGGATCCGCGCTCGGAGGCGGCGTCGCGGTAGCTCAAAGGCCCGCTGCTCGCGGCCTCGCGGGAGCTGGACGGGAACGCATGC
This sequence comes from Sorangiineae bacterium MSr11954, assembly GCA_037157815.1. Classification (NCBI taxonomy): domain Bacteria; kingdom Pseudomonadati; phylum Myxococcota; class Myxococcia; order Myxococcales; family Pendulisporaceae; genus Pendulispora; species Pendulispora albinea. The sequence continues at coordinate 6,902,452 of CP089984.1, read as the reverse complement.
GCTGGGGTGCGCGTGGAGGGCGCGACGCCCTCGCGGTATCCCGGCGCGGGCGGCGGGGTAGGGGTCAGCCCGACAATGCCTGCAATTTCTTTGAGATCGAGCGCCACGATCGAATCGGAGCGCGGCGCGGGGGCCTCCACCTCGAAGGCGGAGAGAAGGCTATCGACCTCGTCGCGCGAGCGCGCCCGGCGCCGGCCTCGCACGCTGGGGGCGCTGGGGCGATCGGCGTCCGATGCTCGACCGAGCGAAGGGTGCGAGGGATTCGAGCCGCGCAGGCCGCGCGACTCCGGCGAAACGGACGCATTGCGGCCCACGCCCAAGGTCACCCGCTTCACCTCACGCGCAAGGCGTGCGAGCGCGCGCCGTCCGGCGGCACGGTTTACGGGGATGAGCGCCAGCTCCAGCTCCTGGGCGAGTGAGGCCACCCCGCTGCCCGGTGCGCGCTTGGCGGCTGTGTCGAGGGCAGGGGTGAGCGAGCCGCTCGCCTCGAGCAAACGCTGCAGCAAAAGGCGAATCGACTCCTCGGTGTCCCCGTTGGCCTCGGCCCGCTTTTGACGAACGATGGCCACGGTTCCTTCGTCGCCGATGTAGACCTGCCGCGGATCGACTTCCCCCGCGACCAGGCCAGCGCCCTCGGCAATCTCGAGCACGAGATAACCCGCCAGCTCGGGAGCGAGCGGTACACGCTTCGCGCTCACGACCGCGAACACCTCCTCTAGGGTGATCGAGGATTCGAGCGGACCGCTCATGTGCACATCCTTACAGCGACCTAAAACCTAGGACAAACGAACCAACACGAACGAGAGCGAACGTACAAAGCTCGACACTATAACGGGACGAAGCGAGCCCGATCAACCCGTCGGACGAACGTTTCGACTCTCGTAGCCATCGAGCAGTTTTTCCACCGAAGCAAGGTTGTTTTCGATGGCTTCTTGAACGATGGCCGTCATCGTCGTGCTCGACCCTTTGAGCGCTTCGTAATAACGCTGGCGCTCGGTCGAGTGAACGATCGAAGGGGGATAGCCGCTCCTCAGCAGGAGCAAGTTCATGAACAGTCGCGCGACTTTTCCGCTGTCCATCGGAAAGGGAAAGACGCGCAAAAGATCGTAGTGGGCGCGCGCCGCCACGCGCACACCCGTGCGGGTGCGGCGCGTCTCCGGATCGTTCACCCAGTCGATGATCTGTCGAACTTTGTAGGTGATCTTGTCGGGCGGCGCGTACTCGTGGAAGTAGAGCCGGTGCTGCGGAATATCCTTCCGATAACGCACCGTCTTCACGTCCCCTTCCTCGGGGTGAAGGGTGACATAGATTTTCTTCACGACGTCGACCGTGATGGGCAGCCTGCGCCGCACGGCATAGTCGCGGATGAAATGGAGCGCCTCGCGGTGCCGCCGGATCTCTTCACAGACCGGCTGCATGCCCGAGTCGGCCGTGACCGACGCGTTCGGGTCGATGGCCGTCTTCAGCTCTTGAAAGGTGTAGACCACCCCTTCGATCGCGCTGTCGTGATAGATCCACGACATGTCGAGATTTTCCCGGTAGGCCAGCTGGAAGTCCGCGTCCGCCTTCTGGAGGCGCCCCTCTAGCAGATGCGTGCGTTCTTCCACCGAGACCACCTTGGGGGGTTCGGGAGGGGGCGCGAGCAGTTTTTTCTTGGCTGTATTTTTCGTGGGCATGGCCGGCCGGCGCCAGCGGCTGAGGCGGGTTTGAAAGCCATTACAGGCTAGTCGGACGGTACAAGAGAGGTCAAGGATTGCCCCAATGTTGGTTCAACTCCAGATTCGAAACCTCGTTCTTATCGAAAATCTAGTGCTAGAGCTTCGTGGGGGCTTCAACGTTTTGACCGGTGAGACGGGGGCCGGGAAGTCGATGATCATCGACGCCCTGTCCTTGGTATTGGGGGGCCGAGCCCGCGCCGACCTCGTCCGTGCCGGTGCGCGGGAGGCGGAGGTGGAGGCGCTCTTCGAGATCCCGGCGGGGTCGCGGGTGCTGGCGAAGCTGGAGGCTGCGGGGATCCCCTTCGATGCGACGGGTGGAAGCGGTGTCGCTTTGGTGATCCGCCGCGTTTTGCAGGCGGACGGGGGCGAAGCGTCCTCCAAGGCGGCGGGTGGTGGGAGCTTGCGGACGCGCGCCTACCTCAACGGTCGACTCGGAACGGCGGCGCAGCTGGCGGAGCTCGCGCCCGACCTTTGCGACATTGCGTCGCAGCACGAGAGCGTGAGCCTGACCGATCCGACCACCCACGTCGAGTACCTCGATGCCTTCGGCAAGTTGGATGCGCTGCGCGACACCTTGGCCGAAGAGGTCGACGCGCTGGCGTCGGTGGTCAAGTCGCTGGAGGCGGTGCGCGAGTCGGAGCGCGGACGCGCCGAGCGGGAGGACTTCGTCGCCTTTCAGCTGCGCGAGCTCGACGAGCTGGGCCCGGAGCCGGGCGAAGAAACGTTGCTCGAGCAAGAGCGCGCTCGGCTGCGCCACGCGGAGCGCCTGACGCAGGCCACGAGCGCCGCCGCCGAACGTCTCTACGAAGGGGAGGGGGCCATCTGCGACGAGCTGGGTCGCCTCGCCGCCGACGTCGATAGCGCGGCGTCCCTCGATGGCTCCTTGGCGCCGCTCGCGCGTCAAATCGAATCGGCCCGCTCGGAGCTCTCCGACGCGGCGCGCGCGCTCGCCCGCTATGCCGAGGGCGTCGATCTCAACCCGCAGCGGCTGAGCGAGATCGAGGACCGCCTCTTTCGCTTACAGAAGCTCTTGAGGAAGTACGGCCCCACCACCTCCGAGCTCTTGGTGCACCGCGACTCCCTTCGCCACGAGCTCGAGAGCCTCGAGGGCTCGACCGTTCGCGCGGCGGAGCTCGAGCGAGACCGCGATCAGCGCCTCGGCAAGGTGGGCGCCCGCGCGCGGACGCTCTCGCAAAGGCGCCGTCAAGCCGCTGAAAAGCTGGCCGACGCCGTGGGCCGGGAGCTCGCGCAGCTGGGCATGGGGCGCGCGCGCGTGGTCGTCGAGGTCGCGCCCACCGCCCCCAACGGGGTCGTCGACACCAGCTTGCAGATCGATGGCGCCCGCCTAACGCGCACCGGCATCGATCGCGTGGAGTTTCTCATCGCGCCCAACAAAGGCGAAGAGCCCCGCCCGATGCGGCGCATCGCCAGCGGCGGCGAGCTCTCGCGCGCGCTGCTCGCCTTGAAGCGCGTGCTCGCCGAAAAAGGGCCCGCGGGCCTCTACGTCTTCGACGAGGTCGACGCGGGGGTGGGCGGCGCCATCGCCGAGGTCATCGGCCGTTCGATCGCCGACGTGGCGCGGCACCGCCAGGTCCTGTGCATCACGCACCTCCCGCAGATCGCGGCGCTGGCCGACGGGCACCATGTCGTCGGCAAGAGCGAGGTGCGGGGGCGAACGCTCACCACCGTGCGCCCGCTCAGCGAGAAGGAGCGGATCGAAGAGGTGGCGCGCATGATCGGCGGCGTGAAGGTCGGCGATGCGGCGCGGAGGGCGGCCGAAGAGATGCTTGCGGGGCGGAAGTAGTAGGCGGAGAAGAAGAGGAAACCGCCAGGGCGCTAGGGGCGCTAGCAGGGAAAGAAAGGGATTTGGGGGGTCTCTTCCTCTGTTTGGGTTTTCTCTTCCTCTGCTTGGGTTTTCTCTTCCTCTGCTTGACCTCTTTGGCGATCCTGGCGCCCTGGCGGTGAAAATCGACAGCGCGCCCCGGCGGTGAAATCAACACCGCGCCCCAGCGGTGAAATCAACACCGCGCCCCAGCGGTGAAATCGACACCGCGTTGCGGTGGTGGTGTCGACATCGTGCCCGCCGGTGAACCGGTGAGATCTACATCGCGAAGACGGCGGCCAGGTTTTCGGAGAAGCGCAAAGGTTTTTGGCGGCGGGTGAGCACTTCGCAGCCGTCGCGGGTAACGAGGATGGTGTGCTCGAATTGAGCGGAGAGGCTGCCGTCGACGGTGCGGACTGTCCATTTGTCATCGGCGTCGATGTCGACTTCGAAGCGGCCGAGGTTCACCATGGGCTCCACCGTGAAGATCATGCCGGCCTTGAGGCGCTGGCCGTCGCCGCGCTTGCCGAAGTGTTTCACCTGGGGGGGCTCGTGGAAGCGGCGGCCGATGCCGTGGCCCACGAAGTCGCGCACCACGCTGCAGCCTTGGGCCTCCACGAAGCTTTGGATCGCGTAGCCGATGTCGCCGAGGCGCGCGCCTTCTTTGACCTCGGCGATGCCCAGCTCGAGGCCGCGGCGGGCGGTTTCGACCACCAGGCGGGCCTCGGGGCTCGGGGTGCCGATGTAGAAGGTGGCCGACGTGTCGCCGTGGAACCCGTTGTAGAGCGTGGTCACGTCGACATTGATGATGTCGCCGTTTTTGAGCACCTCGTCGCCCGGGATCCCATGGCAGACGACATCGTTGATCGAGGTGCAGACGCTCTTCGGAAAGCCTTTGTAGTTGAGCGGTGCCGGGATGGCGCCGCGGCGCAGGGTGTCCTGGTGGACGATGGTGTTGATCTCCTCCGTCGTCATCCCCGCCCGGAGCTTTTCGCCCACGAGAACCAGCGTCTCCGCCGCCATTTGGGCGGCAACGCGAACGCCTTCGATCTCTTTGATGCTCTTGATTTCTACGCCCACGGCATACTCCAGTCTTTTCCTTAAGGATCGCCCGCGCCCCCAGGTCAAGCCGCCACCCGGGATTTCAAACCATCGACGTTCAACGCACGGTGGTTTCACCGAACGCAGCCGCTTCGCGGACCGCGCTCGCTACGTCTTTGCTGTCGGGCGAAGCATGAAAGTGCAGCTCGGTATCCCCGTCGGGGCGAACGAACTCGCGCACGAACACGATGAAGATTCGTCCGCCCAACCGATTTTGGAAGTTCTTCAGGATGTTGGATGCGGGGCTGGATCGATCGATGCGAACCGTGAAGTTCTCGACCGATGGCGGGTGCTCGCCCGCCAAACGCTCCAGGGTACGAAGCCCGAGATCGTAGCGGGAGTCCACACCGTCGTTCTTGGCCGTGACGGTGTCGACCCGCGCACGTAGGACAGCATCCCCCACTTGCGTACGTTCTCGCAGTGTGGGATCGGAGCGCGGGTTTGCGGGCTGCTGGCTTAGGCTGAGGTCGAGCCCGACGGCGCGTGGTTCGATGTCGTCATCGAACAACTGCGTGGCCCTTCCCGCATACGCCGGGAGCGGGCGCGAGGCGCTTTTTCCTCCGGCCGACGCACCGCCACAACCGAGAGCGAAGGCCGAAGCGATGCCCAAAGCGATGACGGTGTGCGAGAAGCGCATAGAAGGGCTTTTACATCATTTTTCGCCTTCGGCCGTCGAAGTCTTGGTACCCCGGCCATCCAAAACCAAGACGGCGTCGAGAGCTCGATACGAAAAAATCGCTCCTCACCACATATCCCACGTGAGGTGCAGCATGTTTGGTCCCAATCATGCACCGATGCTACGCTTCAAGGCGCCGGTCGCAGATCGGACCCCGAGCACGCGCGGGTCCTCGCTGGGCCAAGCGCAAACGTTAGCGGAGGAAGAAGAGTCCCATGAAGCATTGCATCCTGTTCGCCTCGGTCATTCTCGGAGGCGTGGCTCTTTCCGTGAGCGGTTTTGCCGCCGATACCAAAGCAGGTGGCGCGGGTGCAGGCGCGAATGCCGCCATCGAAGCGCCGACGGTTGCAACCTTGGCACCCCAGCAAGAGGGCTTCAAGTGGGGCATGACCCGCGCAGAGGTCATCAAGCTTCACAATCAACTCAACGGCGTCTTCGACCGTGAGTACAACCCGCTGCTCATGAAGATGCAGCCGGGCATTCGCATGCAGGCGCTCGAGTCGGAGCGCGAGACGCGAAAGCTGCAGTTTGCACGGAGCCTGCACGAGTTCAAAGAGGTCCCCAGCGGCTTCGACGCTACGGGCTTGAAGGGCGAATACAGCTACAAGAACAACGAATCGGCGCTCGTGCTCGAGGGCTCGCAGAAGCGCAGGTTCTTCTTCTTCGTCGGCACCTCGCCGGGCGAGCGCCTCTGGAAGATCTACGACGAGGTGAAGCTGGTGGACGGCGGCACCCTTGGTAAGTCGTACCAGGAGGCGGTATCTCGAATGAGCAGCCAAGTCTCCGTCCAAGGCCGCGCACGCAACGCGGATCCGGCGCGCTGGCTGAACCTGCCGTACACCGAGTGGCAAGATGGCTCCACCCACCTTCGCATCGTCGATCGCTCCGGCGAGCGCATGGTGGGCGTGGCGCTGGAGGAGCGGAACACCTACCGGAACATCGCTCAGCTCCGGCCGAACAAGCTCGATGATCCGCTGGCGCTCGACCCGAGCATCGCCTTGGTGACCAAGGGCGAAATCAGCGATCCGAACGCCAAGCCCGCGCCGAACGCCGCCGCCGCGGAGACGAAGGGCAACAAGGGGGCGGGCAAGGCCGCGCCAAAGAAGAAGTAAAGGGCGTCTTTCGAAGGTCGAAACCAGGAAAAATCCGGAAAAAGGGCCAGGCTCGCGAAGGACTCGAAGTGCCGGCATCTTTTCGGTAGGCGACATGGTATGCTCGCTCGCCAACAGCGTGCGCGTATCGGTGAACACCAAAACTCCCCCAGCCCCGGCCTCCTCGGCCCCGTCGGTCTCCTCAGCCGGCTCGGCGCCGAACAAGTCCGCTCTTCGCGAGCCGGTCGCCAAGTTGTGCCGCGATGTGTTGGCGCCACTGGTTCATGCCGACGGGGGAATCTTGTTCCTCGTCAACGTGACCGCGGAAGATGTGCACATCCACCTGGGCGGCGCGTGCGCGGGTTGCCCCGGTGCGGCGGTGACCCGCGAGCGCATGCTGGAGCCGGCGCTGAAAACGGTGCTCCCGAAGGCGCGGCTCCATGTGACCACCGGTTTTCGCGTGCCCGAGGGGGCGGAGAAGATCGACGTCGGCTAGTGCGGGACGGTCTCGTCCGTTTGGCAGGATGCGGGAGAGGATCGTGAGGCATTCGAAGCTCGATCGCGCTATTGGACGAACCCGCTCGCAATTGGTGAGCGGGACGCGTTATCTTTCCGCGGCACCGCCCGTTTCGACGGCGTGTGCGAGGTAGGCGTGGCGACCCGGTATCGGCTGCGATTTCTTCTTCAGGAGTTCGACCTGGCCAGGGGCGCGACCCTCATTGGTCGCAGCGCCGAGTGCCATGTCACGATCGAGGACCCGCTGGTCTCCCGTCAGCACGCGAAGATCGTCATCTCGGGCGACGTGGCCATCTTCGAGGATCTCGGGAGCCGCAACGGGGTGAAGGTCAATGGCTCCCCGATCAAGGGCTCCGTTCGTCTGAAGGACGGCGACCGCTTGCGCATCGGGACGCAAGAGTTGGTGTTCTGCGAGGTGGGCGCGGGGATCGCGCCGCCGGCCAAGACCACCGGTTTCCTTCGCTACTGCGCCGCGTGCCGCTTGCCGTACCCTCAAGAGCTAGCCGCTTGCCCCGCCTGCGGCGCCACCGAGCAGACCGACGAAGATACCTTGAGCGGGCAGTTCGGCGCGTCCTCGAAGCAGGCCGCGTGGAGCGTGCAGCTGCTCGTCGAAGTCACCGAGAAGGCGCTCGCGCTTGGCCGTACCTCCGACGCGGTGCGGATGCTCCAGCGCGCCAAGGTGCAGCTCGAGGAGCGGCTCTCGACCGGCGGCAATGTGGAGGGCGATCAGGTCGAAGGGCTGGCGCGATCGGCCTTACGCGTAGCGCTCGCAGCGTCCGATCCGGCCTGGGCTTGCTGGGCGCTTCACTTGTACGACGAGCTGCGCTTTTACCCATCCAGGACGGTGGTCGAGGCGCTTCGGGAGGTGGGGAAGAAGTATCCTGCCGATCTCGCAAAACCCACAGAGGAGCTCTTGGCGGAACTGCGTGGGCGAGAAGGGGCGGAGTCCGCACACTGGCCTCTGGTGGAATTGGAGCAGCTGGTCGTGTTGCTCGCCTCCCTCGCCGAGGGGGGGCAGGATCAGGCGGCGTCCGATGGTGATGGCCAAGAACCTGTCAATCCGAATCTATCCTGAGGACATCCATTGGCGTTCGCTCGCGGTGGAGGGTAAGAGTGGGCGTGATGGGCGGTGAGGCCTAAGCGCTATGCGGTTTCGTTTGCGCTATTTGCAGCACGACCTCGAGCTCATGGAGGGAGAGTTCGCCGTCGGACGCAACGCGAGCTGCCAGCTTTCGCTCGATGATCCGCTGGTGTCACGCCGCCATGCGTTGCTGCGCATCTCGCCCCATGCCGTGTCCATCGAGGACCTTCAAAGTCGAAACGGTGTCCTCCTCAATGGCCAGCGCATCGAGGGAATCGTCACCGTGGCGCCCGGCGATCGCATCCTCATCGGCTCGCAGGAGATGACCTTGCTCGCGGTGGAGGAGCACCCCGCGCGCTCGCGTCTCAACTTGACCCTCCCCAAGATCACGCCGGCCACGCCGCTGGTCTCGCCGCCCGCGTCACCGCCGGTTTCGCCGCCCGCGTCGCCACCGGTCTCGCTGCCCCCGACGCCGCCGGCCTCGCCCCAAGCGACGTCCCAGGTGCCGGCGCAAGGGGCGCTCTACGTTCCGTCGCACGTTTCGCAGGCGTCGCAGGCCTCCGTTCGTGAGGACGCGGCGGCCGAGGAGCCGAGCGGGGCGCACCGTCCAACGCCGTCGACCGCGCAGCTGTTCGCCAAGATTCATTCGTCGACGACCGAGCCCGGGACCCGAAGCCCGGTGGTCGACCGCCCCTCGTCGCCGGGCGCGGCGCCGGTGGCGGGGCGCGTGGGCTCGACCCCGGGCACACCGCTGCGCGCGGTGGCCACGACCGGGCAGCCCGTTTCACCGCGCCAGGAGTCGCGCGCGGATCTGTCGCCGGTGCCTGCGCGGCCGCCGTCGTCGGGATCCGGAGCGGGGCCGTCGCCGTCGGGTCCTGCATCGTACCGGCCGCCGCCGCCGCTGCCCGTGGGGGGCGGTTCGTCGCCCGAGACCGAGTACGAGCCCACGATGGTGCGCCGCGCCGATGCCTTTACGCTCCTCGCCGGGGTGGCGGAGAAGGCGCTGGCCATGGGGCGCGCCGTGGAAGCGGAGCGCATCTTGGCGTCGCCGTTGGGCGATGTGATCGAAGCGAGTCGCGCGGGCAAGCGGATCATTCCGTCGTTGGTCGACCAGGCGGCGCGGTTCTCCGCGAAGCTGGCCACCGCCACCGGCAAGGGGGCGTGGGCCGACTACGTGATCGAGCTGTACTCGGCGCAGAAGCGCCCGTGCCCTGCGCCGGTGATCGATGAGCTTTACAACGCGCTCCGTCGCGTGACGGCGATCGATCTGCAGCGCCTGCGCGAGTACATCGAGGATCTGCGCTCGCGCCTCTCGACGTTTGGTCCGGCGGAGCGCTTTCTCTTTCAGCGCCTCGAGGGCCTGGAGCGGCTGGCCGCGCTGCGTTAGTCGTCCGGCGAAGGGGCGACTAACCGCGCTCGCGACCGCCCCGGGTGTGGGCTTGCCAGGCGAGGCTATGGCTCGCCGAGTTGCGGAGCGTCTCGCGGAGCTCGCGATCTTCGACGCGGGCGAGCTGCAGCTCGAGCTCGAAGGGGAGGGGGAGCGGGGCCGGGACGGCGCGCGAGGTGCGCCGCTCGGGGGGGCGCTGCGGCGGATCGATGGGGGCCACGCGGAAGCGAAGCTCGGAGACCTCCACCCCCGCGTCGCGAAGGCGCGAGATGACCGACGCCGTCAGCATCGAGAGCTCGCTGGCCCATACGCTGGTGGAGACCCGCACCGTGAGCACCCCGCGCTCCAGCGACACCGGCTTGGCGCGATCGGCGATGCGGTAGCCGACGGCGCGCTTCCACGTCTGAATCGGGATGGGCACGGGGTTCCGCGCGAAGCGGCTGTCGCCCGCGCGCTCCAGCACCGTGTCGATCCCCTCGGGCACGCGCAGGATCGGTCGCTTCCGGCGGCGGTTCATGGTTTCACCTTACCTCGACCGGGCCCCGGGGCCTACCTCGCCTGTGCGCTGGGCCGCTCGAGCGAGAGCTCGCCATCGGGCGCGACCGGCTCGAAGCAAGCTCCGCGTCGATCGGCGATGCCCGCCCGCAGGTAGCCGCCCTCGATGTGAAGCGCATAGGCGACCCTGGCGCGCGGCGTCGTGCTCGTGTCGGGCACCACGTAGACGTCGACGGCGTGGGTCGCTCCGGGCGCTGTGTCGGCGCGCGCCGGGATGCCCCCGCGGCAGCGTTGGGCCACGGCGCCGGATCGATCCGATTGCGCGCAGCGCTCCAGCGCGGCCGTGTCGGCGGTCCGCATGGATGCGGGCGAAGGCCGCTGAAGGACGGCGGCGGCCGCGCTGCGCACCAGATCGTTGCCATCGTCGGCGAGCGCGGCGCGTTCGGACGAACCGTCACCGCACCGTGCGCCCGTCGCGGCGAGACCGGCGAGGGCGTTGACCCGGACATAGGTTCGCGCATCGCGCAGCAGCGGGCAGAGGACGCGCACCGCCAGCGGCGCCGAGCGCGCGCGCGCCGCGAGGCGGCCCACGGCCGCGGTGGCGTTGATGGCGGTGTCGAGATCGGGCGATGGAATCACCGCCGTGAGGGCGTCGATGCCGCCGCTGCCGCCGCCGCGGTCCGCGGCATCGCCGAGCGCGCCCATGGACCACGCGGCTTGTGCGCGCACGGTGGGATCCGGATCGCGCAACAAGCCGCGCGCGAGCGCTTCGGCGGGGCCGCCGCTCGGTTGCGCCGAGAGCACGGTGGCGATGGTGCGTCGGTCGTCGGGATCGTTGGAGCGCAGCAAGGTGCCGAGGGCGCGCACCGCCGAGGGGAGGTTCGAGCGGCCGATGGCCAGGAGCAGCGCGTCCCGCTCGGGCCCGGCGCCGAGCTCCAGCGCGCGCGCGAGGCGGATGATGGCGCCCTCGGAGGGGACGCGGGCGAGCACCCCGCCGAGCGCCGTGAGCACGGCGGCGCGATCCAGCTCTTCGCCCCCATCCAACTTGCCGAGGAGCGCCTCGCGGGCGCGGTCCTTCCCGGCGTCGCCGAGCGCGATGGCCGCGTGCAGGCGCACGGTCGCATCGGAGTCGTCGAGCTTCTCCAAGAGCGCGTCGTCGGCGTCGGCCGGGCCGAGCGTCCCGAGCGCGTCGATGGCGGCCAGGCGAAGCACCGGAAATTTTTTGGTGTTGCTCAAGCTCACCAAAATGGGGGCCGCGCGCGGCGCGCCGGTGCGGCCGAGGAGGATCGCGAGGGCGGCGCTCTCGTCCTGCGACAGGTTGGTGTTGCGAAGGGCCGCGGCCAGGGGCTCGACGGCGCGTCCATCGGGGCGCGTGGGATCGAGCAGCGCCTTGGCGGCGCGCGCGGCCTCACTTCGAACGACGGGGTTCTTGTCGCCCACGTACTCGAGCACTACGGGGATGGAGTCGCGCGTCCCGGCGCCGGCCAGCGCGTGGAGCGCGGCGGCGCTGGGCAGCACGCCGCGGCGCATGGCGGAGATGATCGTGGGCGCCTCGCTCTGCGCGCGCAGCTCGCCCAGCACCCACGCCACGCTGGTGGCGACTTGCGGGTTGGGGCTCCCTTTGAGCACGGCGGAGAGCTCCGAAATGGGGGCGGTCGCCGCGCTCCCCACGGCCACCAGCGCCTGGCGCGCCGGCGTGCGCTCGAGCCCTCCGCCCGCGTCGTCGGCCACGCCCAGCGCACCGATGAGCGCGCGCATCGACTCGCGCGTCCCGATGCGGCCGAGCGCGGCCAGCGCGGCCTGGCGGAGCGCCGGGTTGCGATCGGTGGCGAAGGGCGAAATGGTCTCCACCGCCTCCGGCGTCCGCAGCCGGCCGAGCGCGTGCAGCGACTCCACGCGCACCTCGTTGGCGTTGTCGCGCAAGGTGAGGATGAGCGCCTGCGACGCGCGCGCGTCGCCGAGCTCCCCGAGCGCGCGCACCACCGCCTGGCGCACGTCGACCACGGAGTCTTGCACCTTTCCCACCAGCGGCACCACCGCGCGCTTGTCGCCGAGCCTCGCCAGCGCGCGCGCGATTTGAATGCGCACCTGCGGGCTCGCGTCATCGAGCCTTCCGAGCAGCGGCGCCACCGCGTCGGCCGACGCCTGCGTCCCCAGCGCATCGGCGGCGGCCGCGCGCACGGCGGCGTCGGCGTCGCCCAGGCCGCGCGCCAATTGTTGGATCGCGCGCGCGTCGGGAAGCGCCCGCGCGACCTCGCACGCGGCGATGCGCAGGCGCGCCTCGCGATCGCCCAGCCATGGCAGCACCGCCGAGGTCGCGCCCGTGGCGCGCAGGCGGATGGCCGACTGCGCGGCGGCGAGCTTCACCTCCACGTCGGGATCGCCCAGGGCCGCGAGCACCAGCGGTGTGCCGCGCGCGCGCCCCAAGGTCGAGAGCTCCTGCGCGGCCATCCGGCGCGTCACCGGATCTTGCGCCGTGAGCGCCCGCGCGACCCGCTCGGGTACGTCGGGCCAGACCACGGCGAAGGCGGGCGGCGCGTGACCCACCGTCGCGGCGGCGGTGAC